>URLT01000007.1 GCA_900548795.1 uncultured Eubacteriales bacterium | reverse complement strand
CTCAGCGGGTCTTTTGCCCCAACTGATCGGTTTGAAAATCTTGAAATACGAAAAGGATTCCTGCGATTTCCAAACCTCAATTTGGAAACAAAATCCCTCGCTGACCGCTCTTGCGATTTAATCAGAGGTTCCCTAAAAAAGAGATAAATATAAAGATAAACATAAAAGAGAGGGGGAGCGCGCATGGAGACGAGGCCTGCGGGCGGCGGCGAGACGGAGTCGGACGAGCTGCTGTTTGATGAATTTACGGAACCGCCGGAAAATTCTGCGGAATTTCAGAGCCGAGTCAGCCTTGCGCAGCTCCGGCGGGAGAACGAGACCATGCGGCGGGAGCTGAAGGCTGCGCGCCGCATTCAGGCCGTGGCGCTGCTGCTGCTCGTGCTGGGCGTGATCTTTGCCTATTTTGCCGGTCATTATTACGGCAGAAAGAACGGCGTCTCCGACGGGTACGACGCGGGCTTCCGCAACGCGCAGCAGCAGGCTGCAATGCAAACGGCCGAGACGGAGGCGCCGACCTCGCGGCAGACGTCGCACGCCGCGGAAACGACCGCCGTGCGCGCCTCCGAGGGCGCCTTTGTCGGAAACAGCAGAAGCAAAACCTATCACAGGGAGGATTGCTCCTTCCTGCCGAAGGAGGCAAACCGCATTGATTTCAAAACCGCTGCCGAGGCGGAGCAAAACGGCTATCAGCCTTGCGGACATTGCGCGCCGTCGGATTGAGCGCCAAAAAAACAGGAGGAACGATGAGCTTTCACATTCGTCCGGTCTGCGCGGCAGACCGCGAGGCATTTTTGACCATGAGCCGTGAGTTTTACGAGTCGGATGCCGTTCTGCATCCGATTCCGGAGGCCTATCACGCGGCGACCTTTGATGAGCTGATGCGCTCGACGTGCTATTTGCAGTGCGTTTTTTTTGAAACGGAGGACGAGCAGGCCGGCTATGCGCTTTTGAACCACGCGTTCCAGCATGAGGCCGGCGGCCGCGTGATATGGGTCGAGGAGCTCTATGTCCGGCCGGAGCATCAGGGGAAGGGCTGCGCCACGCAGTTTTTCCGCTGGCTGGAGGAGCGCCTTCCGGCGGCGCGCTACCGTCTGGAGGTCGAGCCGGAGAACGAGCGCGCCTCGGCGCTCTACCGCAGAATGGGCTATGAAGCCCTGCCCTATGCGCAGATGATCCGCGACTGCAAAAAAGAAATCGACGGATAAAAAACGGGCAGCGTGTCGAAAAGCGGTTCGACACGCTGCCCGTTTTTGTA
Organism: uncultured Eubacteriales bacterium; assembly: GCA_900548795.1. Taxonomy (GTDB): domain Bacteria; phylum Bacillota; class Clostridia; order Oscillospirales; family Oscillospiraceae; genus JAZOXB01. The sequence continues at coordinate 34,714 of URLT01000007.1, read as the reverse complement.
TGCTTCAATCTCGGCCGTCGGGGAAGAGCGCTTTCTCCAGACCGTCCAGCTTGCTTTTCAGGCGTTCGTAGACGTCGTCCGGAATGCGGACATAATAGTTGCTCTCATAAAGCTCCAATGCGTTCTCGGCGTCGAGCACCTGAAAACGCGGCGTGACCTCCTCGCCGAGGTCGGCCGAGGCGACCGCGCGGTAGCTGATGTCGGTGACGCTGGTCTGCCCGAGGTCGCCGTCTCGGGTGAATTCGAGGTTCAGGATCGGCGCGAGCTTGACCTCGCCCTCGTCGGCGGCGGTCAGGTCGCCGAGGTTATAGGCGATCACGACGTTCTTCTTGCTGCCGTTGTCGAGCGTGACCGTGCGCCGTTCGACCGGGCTGACCACGTGCGAATGGGAGCCGAGGATCACGTCCACGCCGTTTTTGAACATCAGAGTGGCGATCTCCTCCTGCGATTCGCTCGGCTCGGAGACGTTTTCGCTGCCCCAGTGCAGGCAGGCGATGATGACGTCCGGTGCCGTGGCCTTCGCGGCGTCGAGCACCTCGAGAATGTCGTCCTTATTGACCTTGGAATAGTTCGAGGAGTAGTCCGTGTAGAGCAGGTTGACGCAGTAGCTCGCATCGTCGGGGATGGTCATGCCGCTGACGCCCTTCGTGAAGCCAACGAATGCAAAGCGGATGCCGTTGACCTCGCGCACGACGACCTGATTGTTCTTGCGGTCGGCGTTGCTGGTGAAGCTGCCGAGTGCGGACATGCCGGTGTCCTCGATGACCTGCTTGGTGCGCGTCACGCCCTTGATGCCGTTGTAGATCGTGTAGGAATTCGCGGTTTGCAGGATGTCAAAGCCTGCGTTTGCCAGCAGCGTGGCGAAAGCGTCGGGATAGCTGGCGGTCGCTGCGGAATATGGGTCGCCGAAGAAATTCCCCTCGAAATTGCCGACGGTCAGGTCAGCAGTCGGAAGGGAAGGGACGACGTCGGCCATAGTCGCGGAAAAATCCGTCGTGCCGTTGACCGTTGCGGCGCGGAACTGCGCGTCGGTGAAGAAAATATCGCCGACGGCGTTCAGAGTGGCCTTGGCGGCGGTTTTGTCGGAGGAGCCGGAATGGCAGCCGGAGAGCGCTCCGAGCAGAGTGAGCAAAAGACAGAAAGCGGTCAGACCGCTGAAGAATCGTTTCAACAATAAAACCTCCTATCGTCGGTGGCTTCTATTTTACTACATTTTCAGCGTCGGTACAAGAGGAAATTTTGCATTTCGCGGGGATTGACGGACGTGATATAATAAAAAAAGAACATTGTCGAAAGGTGGCGGATTATGGCACGCATCACCGTGAAAAAGAAAAAATTCTATCGACAGCTTTTTGCCCTGATCGGCGGCGCGCTGGCGCTGGCCGGGCTGATCCTGCTCTGCGTCGTTTTGTTCGGCGGCGGGGACGAGACCGAGCCGACGGAAACGAAGGAGACGGCGCGTCCGAACGCATGGAGCAGCGAGGCATATTACACGGAAAACGGGTTCCTGAAATACCGCGATGCGGACTGCATGGTCGGCATCGATGTCTCCGCGCATCAGAGCGGCATCGACTGGAGCCGGGTCGCCGACGCGGGCGTGCAGTTCGTAATCCTGCGCGCGGGCTATCGCGGCTCGACTGAGGGCAAGCTCTATGAGGACGACAATTTCCGCAGTTTTTTGACCGGGGCGCGCAGCGCCGGCCTGCAGGTCGGGGTGTATTTCTTCTCTCAGGCGACGAACGAGCAGGAGGCGTTTGAGGAGGCGGCCTATGTCTGCGAGCTTCTCAAGGGGGAGACGCTTGAGCTTCCCGTGTTTTATGACTGGGAGCACTCCGGTGCGGGCACGCGCACGGAGCGTGCGGCGGACGTCGACATGACGGCCTGCGCGCTGGCGTTCTGCTCGGCTGTTGAGGACGCGGGCTTCCGCGCCGGGGTCTATTTCAACCAGACCTACGGCAACAACCATCTGGATTTTGTCCGGCTGAAATCCTATATGCTTTGGCTCGCCGAGTATAATGCGACGCCGACCTTCGGATACCATTTTGACCTTTTGCAATATTCCGACAGCGGCGTGGTCGACGGCATCGAGGGCACGGTCGACCTCGACCTTATGCTGATCTCCGACGTGCCCGCCGAGCCGAGCGAGTCGACCGAGCCGAGCGTTTCACCCTGACGGATGCAGACGTTTTCGGCAGTCTGACTATTTACAGACGCACATTTTTTCGCTATAATACAAATACTCATACGCAAGCCTGTCCTCTAGGGAAGCTGCTCTGATTAAATCGCAAGAGTGGTCAGCGAGGGATTTTGTTTTCAAACCGATAAGTTGGGGCAAAAGACCCGCTGAGCGCCGCAGATGATTTATTCAGAAGTTCCCTAGTTCGTCAAACAAACGGCCGGACGGCGCGAGCGCTCCGCGCGGTTCCGCGCGTCAGGCGCAAAAACCAATTTGAGAGGAGTGACGCCATGAAGCAATCAAAGCCGAAGCGACTGCGGCTCGGCCGCGACTTTACCATGGTTCTGATCGGACAGGTCATCTCCATGTTCGGCAGTGCGGTCATCCGCTTTGCTCTGCCGGTCTACATTCTCGAGCTGACCGATTCCTCCGGCGTTTTCGGTGTAGTCAGCTCCTTGTCCGTGATCCCGACGATCGTGTTTTCCCTGATCGGCGGCGTGCTGGCCGATCGTGTGAACAAGCGCAACATCATGGTCGGGCTGGATTTTTTCACCGCACTATTGATCTTCATTATGACGCTGGTCTTCGACCTTGCGCCGCAGGTGCTGCTGATCTGCGTGACGATGATGGCGCTTTCAGGCATTGCCGCGACCTATGAGCCGGCGGTGCTTGCCAGCATCCCCCTGCTCGTCGGCGAAGACGGGATCATGACCGGCAATGCGCTGGTCAACGAGGTGCATATGCTTGCGAGCATCCTCGGCCCTGCGATCGGCGGCATCCTCTATGCCGCGCTGGGCATCAAGGCGTTGCTCTGGATCGGTGGCTGCTGCTTCTTCGCCTCGGCCGTGATGGAGATCTTCATTCGCATTCCCTTCACGAGGCGCAAGGCGGGGCGTTCCGTCTTCCATATCGTGCGCGACGATATGCGCGAGAGCCTGCACTATATGCTCTATGAGCGGCGCATCCTGTTTCAGGGCAGTGCGCTGCTGGCGCTGTTCAATCTTTTCCTTGCCTCGCTCATCGTGATCTCGCTTCCGGTCATTGTGACGCAGAATTGGAGCCTCAATGAATCAAAGCTCGGCTACGTTCAGGCGGTGCTTGCCTTCGGCGGCATCACCGGCGGCGTCATCAGCACCTTCTTCGGGCGGAGATTCTCCATCCGCAAGAGCCACCTTCTGCTGGCGATCTGCTCGTGCTTCGTCGCGCTTGAGGGCGTCGCGCTGCTGCTGCCGCTGAGCATCGGACTGGAATATGCGATTTTAATGGTCATGTGCTTCCTTGCCATGATGTTCGCCACAATGTTCAATATCGAAATGATGTCCTTTGCGCAGAGCATCACCGATAAAAATCTGCTCGGCAAGGTTATGGCGACGGTCTCGGCGCTGGTGAGCTGCATGTCGCCGCTTGGACAGCTCATGTACGGCTTTATTTTCCAGTTCCCGGCGCGGCTGCACGGCGTGGTGTTTCTGGCGGTCGCAGGGATCGCATGGCTGCTGTGCGCCCTTGCGCGCCGCTTTCTCTCCGGCGTTCGGCCGGAGGATCTCGGAGACACGGCCTCCGTCGGCACAAAATAACAAAATACAAAGCTCCCGGCTTCGCAGAAAAAACGTCTGTGGAGTCGGGAGCTTTGCGTTTATTGGGGACGTCGGGTGCTTATGAAAGGGTCATGTGTGCTCCGCGATCAGGCAGGCCTTGGCGATCATATGCTCCATGGCCTCGGCTGCGGCGGAGCCGTGCCCCTTCCAGACCGGCTTTTTTACGCCGAGCAGAACGGCGCCGCCCTGCGTGTTGTAGTCATATTTGCGGCGAATCGCTTGCAGCACGTCGCTGTCGACTGCTCCGCCCAGCCGAGAGTCAAGCTCGGAGAGCACGGCCTTGGCCGTTCCCTCGATCGACTTGAGAAGAATGTTGCCGTGGAAGCCGTCGCAGACGATGACGTCCGTTTTGCCGTTGAGCGCTTCGGTCGCCTCGAGGTTGCCGATGAAATTCAGGTCGGCCTGCCGGCGCAGCAGCGCGTTGGCGGCCTTGACCGTTTCGCAGCCCTTGGTGTCCTCGGCGCCGTTGGATAGCAGGGCAATGCGCGGTGCGGCATAGCCGAGGCGCTGCATATAGTCCTTGCCCTGCTCGGCGAAAAAGACATAGTTTTCCGCTCGGGTGTCGATGTTTGCGCCGCAGTCGAGCAGCAGAAGCGGCTGCCCGCTTCGGTCGAGCAGCTCCACGGCGAGGACCGGGCGCATTCCGCGCCTGCGTCCGAGCAGCATGATCGCGCAGACCATGGCCGCTCCGGTGGAGCCGCAGGTGATGACGGAGCGGACGTCGTCATTTTCCGCAGCCAGACGCATAGCCTTGGCGATCGAGGCGTCGGCCTGCTGATAGGCCGTCATGGAATCGTCGTAATTCGTCACCGTTCCGGCGCAGTCGACCAATTCAGCCCGAGCGCGGGCAGGGGAGGCCTCCACCAGAGAGGAAAGACGCTCGGCGTGGCCGAACAGATGCAAAATTAGATCGTCGCGCGCCTCGAGCGCGCGCAGCGCGCCCGTGCAGAGCGTTTCCTCCGGCGTATCCGCGCCCAGAAGGTCAATTGCAAGCTGGATCATGTTCATCGGCTCCTTTTGCGCGCTCCTCCGCCCAGACGTGCGACAGAACGGTTTGATAGACGCCGTCGGAAAACGGCGGCCGTGTGAGCGCGCGCAGGGTCTGCCCGGACAGAGCGCCGGTTTTATAAAATTCCTCGCCTGCAGCGCGAAAACGCTCGAGCGTCCGCTCCAGACGGGTGCCGCCGTTGCGCACCATCGTGCGAAGCTGGGGGCAAAATACGGCGGTGTAATTTCCGCGCCCGCAGATCAGATCATACTGCCTGCGCACAGGCTCATAGACCTCGTTGGTCTCGACATAGGCGCAGCCGGAGAAAAGCAGAAATCTCCGCGTGGGGCTGGGATAGCGCAGCCCGTGCGCCGATGCGCCGTCGCGCGGCGCATGCTGCCCCTGATAGGTGTTCATCATAGACAGCAGCCGGTCGGTCATCAGCTTGACCTGCCCCGGAACGCCGAAAAAATAGAGCGGAAAGGCTTGGATCACAATGTCTGCGCGGAGAATTTTTTCCTTGAGCGCGGCAATATCGTCGTCTTCTATGACGCAGCGCCCCTCCGTCCGAGCCCAGCACGACAGGCAGCCCATGCACGGGCGGATGTTCAGCTCAGAGACGCAGACGACCTCGGCCGTGCAGCCGCCGCTTGCCAGCAGCCCCTCGACGAAGGCGTTGACGACCGTCATGGTCGTGCTTGCGCTGCGGTGCGGGCTGCCGTTGAGCACGAGAATTTGCCTCTGCCCGGTCTCAGAGCACACCGCTCTTCACCCTCCGAACGGACGTTTCGCCGACGGAATACTGCGGGTAACGACCGATCTTGCGATATTTTTCGTAACGCCGGGAGATCAGAAGCTCCGGCTCAAGACGGCGCAGGCGCTTGAATTCCTTGTAAAGGCTCGCCTGCAGATTCGAGAAGAATTTGGAGCGCTGCTTTGCGTCGGTGAAGTCCTGCGGCTCGTCGACGATCTTTTCAATGACCTGCATTTCGAGCAGATCCTGCGCGGTCAGACGCAGATGCTCGGCTGCCTCGGGGGCGCGTGCGGGATCCTTGAACAGAATGCTTGCGCAGGATTCCGGCGAAATAACGGAGTAATAGGCGTTGCTCAGCATCCAGACGCGGTCGGCGACCGCCAGCGCCAGAGCGCCGCCGCTGCCGCCCTCGCCGATCATCAGCGCGATGATCGGGACGCGCACGCCGCTCAGCTCATAGAGATTGCGGGCAATGGCCTCGCCCGCGCCGCGTTCCTCGGCGCCCTTGCCGCAGTTTGCGCCCTGCGTGTCGACAATGCAGAGCACCGGACGGCCGAATTTTTCCGCCTGACGGATCAGACGCAGCGCCTTGCGGTAGCCCTCAGGCAGAACGCAGCCGAAATTTCGGTCGACGCGCTCGCTGAGCTCATGCCCCTTTTCGATGCCGATGACGGTGACGGGCAGATCGCGGAGCATCCCGATGCCGCCGATGACGGCGTGGTCGTCGGCAAAATAGCGGTCGCCGTGCAGCTCTATAAAATCAGTGATGACGGTGTTCGAGAGTATGTAATCCTTTGCGGTCGCACGGCCGCTCTTGCGGGTGCAGAGAAGCTTGTCATAAACGGTCATAGCACTGCCCTCCTAGCGTCTGTGCAGCATCAGCAGCTTTGCCAGATGCTCGCGCTGATCCTTGCGCTCGACGATCTCGTCGAGAAATCCGTTCTGAAGCTGAAATTCCGCCGTCTGGAAGCTGTCGGGCAGCTTTTCGCCGGCGACCTGCTCGACCACACGCTTTCCGGCAAAGCCGATGCGTGCATGAGGCTCGGCAAAGAGAAGATCGCCGAGCATGGCGAAGCTCGCCGTCACGCCGCCCATGGTCGGGTCGGTCAGACCGGCGATAAAGAGCAGTCCGGCGTCGCTGTGCTGGCGCACGGCTGCCGAGACCTTGGCCATTTGCATCAGCGAGAGCACGCCCTCCTGCATCCGCGCGCCGCCGGAGACGGTGTAGCCGACGACCGGGAGGCGGTGCAGCGTGGCATACTCAAACAGCGCGGTGATGCGGTCGCCGACGACCGTGCCCATCGAGCCCATCATGAATTCGGGATTCATGACGAACAGGGCGGTGCGGTTGCCGATGATTTGCGCGACGCCGCAGAGAACGGCCTCGTTTTCGCCGCTTTTTGCCTTCGCGGCAGAGAATTTTTCGGAATAATTGGGGAAGTCGATGGGGTCTGTGAAGACCTCCTCGCCGAACAGCTCCTGAAAGGTGCCGTAATCGGCCAAAAGCTCGATGCGCACACGTGCCGGTATGGGCATCAAATGCCCGCAATGCGGGCAGACAAAGAGCTCGCGGACGAGCGTCGCCTCGTCCGTTGCCTGCTTGCAGGCGGCGCAGACGCGCGTTGCCGTGGAATTGCGAAGCTTCTGCAAGACGCTTGCCATGGGTTTATGCCTCCTTTTTTAATCCGTCGAGCTGCTCGACGGTATTGATCGTTGCGAAATGTGCCTCCGGCAGCGTGCGCTTGACGCAGCCGGTCAGGGTCTGCCCCGCGCCGACCTCAATGAAGCGGTCAAAGCCGTCCTCGCGGAGCGCGCGAAGCGTCGCCTCCCAGCGAACCGGGGAGCAGACCTGCATGCTCAGCGTTTCGATGCGTGCGGCCTCCTGCGCCGGATAGGGCAGGGCGGTGCGATTGGCGTAGACGGGAATGCTCGGCGCACGGAAGGCCATGCCGCCGAGGGCATGGCGAAGAACAGGCGCGACCTGCTGCATATAGGGCGTGTGGAACGCGCCGCTGACGGCCAGCTTCACGGCGCGGCCGCCCCTTTCCTTGATGGCGGCGCAGAAGGCGTCGAGCTCGTCGGCGCTTCCGGCGCAGGAGATCTGCCCGGGGCAGTTATAGTTGACCGGCCAGAACTCACGGAGCTGCGCACAGACGGCCTCGACTGTCTGCGCGTCGAGCTTGAGCGCGGCGGCCATGCCGCCGGGATGCAGCGCCGACTGCTCGGCCATGGTCTTGCCGCGCAGCAGGACGAGGCGGAAGGCGTCCTCGACGTCGAGCGCGCCGGAGAAGGCCAGCGCCGGGATCTCGCCGAGCGAGAAGCCCGCCGCGGCATCGGCCGCAATGCCGGCCTCGCGCACGGCCTGCGCAATGGCCAGATCGGTCAGAAACAGCGCCGGCTGAGTGTTCTCGGTGCGGTTCAGCTCGGCCGGATCGCCGGAAAAGCAGAGCCGCAGAATGCCGGGGCAGAGGCGCTCTCCGAGGTCGAAGACGGCCCTTGCGGCGGCGCTCGCTTCATAGAAATCGCGCCCCATGCCGACGGTCTGCGCGCCCTGTCCGGCAAATAAAAATGCTGTTTTGCCCATGTTAAGACTCCTCCAGACTCTGCTTCGGCATCGCGGTGAAGGAGACGCAGCCCTTGCTGCAAAGCGTGTCTCCGACGTGCACCGCGGCCTCAAAGGTCAGAAGCGGCCCTGCCTTGCTCTTTTTTGAGACGGAGACGGTCATAACGTCTCCCGGCAGGATCGGCCGCAAGAACTTGAACTGGTCGACCTTGAGCAGCACATAGAGCGTGTCGGCGGCCGTGCCGTCCGCCTCGACGGTCAACGAGCAGAGCTGCGCACAGCTCTCGATGATAAGCACGCCGGGCAGGATCGGCTCGCCGGGAAAGTGACCGGCAAACCACGGGTCGTTGACCGAGACGGTCTTCAGACCGACGGCGGCCTCGCCGGGCGTCAGCTCCGTGACGCGCTCGATCATCTGAAACGGCGGACGCTGCTTCAGACGGCGGTTGACCTCAAAAATATTCATCATAAAGAAAGACCTCCGTCCAGCGTCAGAATTTGACCGGTCATATAGGAGCAGACGTCCGAGGCGAGCATCGACACGACGCCCGCGACCTCCTGCGCCTGACCGAGCCGGTGCATCGGAATGGCCTTGAGGTATTCCTGCTTTTTTTCGTCGGGCAGGGCGTCGAGCATGTCCGTCTCGATGAAGCCCGGCGCGACGGCGTTGACGCGGATGCCGTAGGGCGCAAGCTCCTTGGCCATCGTGCGCGTCATTGCGTTGACGGCGCCCTTTGTGGCGCTGTAGACGCTCTGTCCGGGCAGAGCGAAGCTCCCGCTGACGGAGGAAATGTTGATGACGACGCCGCATTTTTTGCGGAACATTTTCAAAACGGCCTGCTGCGCGCAGTAGAAATAGCCCTTGACGTTCAGATCCATGCAGCGCTCAAGCGTCTCGGGATTCAGCATCAGCAGATACTCGTCGCGCACGATCCCGGCGTTGTTGACGAGGATGTCCGGCCCTCCGAGGGTCTTGCTGACGTCGCGCACCATCTGCTTGACCTGTGCCGGATCGGAGACGTCGGCGCGGCAGAGCATTCCCTCACCGCCTTTTTGACGGATCTCGTCGAGCACGGCCTGCGCCTCGGCCTCGTTGTGCGCATAGTTGATCGCGACGGCGCAGCCGTCGGCGGCGAGCCGCAGCGCACAGGCTCGGCCGATCCCGCGCGACGCGCCGGTCACAAGGGCAGTCTTCATGGCAGGCTCCTTTCTTATCTGCTCAGCACCAGCGCGGTGTAGGAGCCGCCGGGTGCGTAGGAGATCACGAGAAGATTGTTCATCGAGGCGGTCGGGACGGTCACGCGCCGACCCTCCAGATAAGCGTCGCGTTCCTCCGGCAGATCCCCGTGCAGGATCAGAGCGCCCTGCGCCAGCGCCAATGCGGCCGAGGCGGCGCGTCCCTCGCCGACGCGGCGCTTGACCGTGATGACGGGGATGCAGCTCGGGCAGAACAGGCGCCCGAGCGCCTCGGTCTCGAGCGCGTCGAGGCGCTCCATGCCGTTTGCGAAGCCGACCACGCCGTGGATCTCGGCGGCGGTCATGCCCGCGTCGCGCAGGGCGTCCTCGATGGCGCGGACAAGACCGTCGGCAGAGCCGCTGACCGTGCCGAAGGGGACGCTCTCGTGCGCCATGCCGTAGCCGCGCAGGCGGCAATAGACCTCGGCGCCGCGTGCGCGCGCAGCCTCGGCATCCTCGAGCAGCAGCGAGACGCTGCCGTCGGAGAGAGAGCAGACGGATTTGTTGTCATACGGAACGGTGTGCTCGTCAGCGGCAATGCCCAGACCGTGTGCCAGCTCGGAGATGATCTCGCTGTTTTCGTCCGAGCCGGTGGCCAGCATGGCCTGCTCGCGGCCGTCGCGCAGCACCTGCATGGCGTAGGCCGCCGATTGCAGGCCGGACTGCGCGCCGTTGGTCACCGTGACGTTATAGCCGCGGATGCCGGCGCAGATGGAGAGATAGCCGCCCGCGGCGTTATAGACCGTGTTCGGGAATTTGAAGGCGCTGCCGCCGGCGTTTCCCTTGCCGACGATGAGCTGCTGGAAATCGCAGCTGGGGCTGAGCGCGCCCTCGGACGTTCCGACGATCAGACCGATCTGCTCGGCGTTTTCGTCGGTCACGGCATAGCCCGCGTCCTTCAGCGCGTCCATGCCGGAGACGGCCTGAAGCTGGCTGAGGTGGTCGAGCTTGCGGTAAAACGCCATTTTCAAGTCGTGCGCGGCGTAGTCCTCCGCGCCGACGGCGGCGTGCCCCTCGGCGCCCTCAAAGCTTCTGCCCGTGCGGCAGGCGTCGAGATAGGCGGCCTTGCCGTTGCCAACCGGCGAGACGATGCCGATGCCGGTCAGAACGATGTCGCGGCGATCGGGCGAGGCGGGAACGTTCCCGGCACCCTTGCTGAAAACGATGCTCGCGTTGTTGCCGCCAAAGGCAAAGGAGTTGTCCATGACGGCACGAAGCTCCTTTTTCTGCGGCACGTTCGGGCAGAAGTCCATGCTCCCGGCCTTTTCGGCCAGCGCGGACAGATCCTCCGGACGGTAGCCCAGCGTGGGCGGGACGACGTTCTCCGTCAGAGCCTTGATGGCGAAGACGGATTCCACCGCGCCGGCCGCGCCGAGGCAGTGGCCGGTCATGGCCTTGGTGGAGCTGACGCTGAGCGCGTCGTTCCGGCCGTCGAAGATCGTGTGCAGCGAGAGGAACTCGGCCTCGTCGTTCTTGGCCGTGCCGGTCCCGTGGGCGTTGACATAATCGATGTCCGCCGGGGTCAGCCCCGAGGACGCTATGGCGCTGCGAATGGCGCTGATCTGCCCTGCGCCGTCGGGACGCGGAGCGGTGATGTGGTGCGCGTCGCTGCTGATGCCCGCGCCGAGCACCTCGCAGTAAATATGCGCGCCGCGCGCGACGGCGTGCTCATAGGACTCGACGATGACCGCGCCCGCGCCCTCGCCGAGCGTGATGCCGTGGGAGTGGTTGAACGGGGAGCAGGATTCCTCGTCGAGCGCGTGCAGCGAAAGAAAGCCGGAATAGGGCACGGACGAGAAGGCGTCCGCGCCGCCGGCAACGACCACATCCGCGCGCCCTGCGCGGATCAGGTCGGCGGCGTAGGCAATGCTGATGGTGCCGGCCGCGCAGGCGTTGGCGACGTTCGTCACGACGCCGCCTGCATGGCAGGACGAGGCGACGTGGTTGGCGATCGCCGAGATCGGCATCTTGAGCGCGTCCTCGCTCGGCTTGCCGTTTTTATAGTAGTGCTCGATGCTGCGGCCGCCGCCGACGCAGCTTCCCATAATGACGCTTGCGCGCGGGCTTCCGCCGAAATCGGTCAGTCCCGCGTCCGAAAGCGCCTCGCCTGCAGCCTTGAGGCAGAGTGCCGAGGAGCGGTCAAGCTCCTCGGTGTCCTCAAGCCCCTTGACCTCGGCGGCGTAGTCGGCGTAGCAGTGCTCGGTGTCGACCGAATGCGTGTGGTCAATGCCGGAGCGCGCCGCGAGAATGCTGTCCCAGCACTCGGCGACGTTCCCACCGATGGCGCTGATCACGCCAAGACCGGTGATAACGCAGCGGTTTTTGTTGTCCGTCATGCTTCTTCAGCCCTCGTGATGCGCCAGAACATAGGCGGCCAGCGCGTCGATGTTCTTGAAGTGCTCCTTGCCGACGCCGGTCATTTCCACGCCGTATTCCTCGTCAATGGCGGAGATGATCTCAAGAGAGTCGATCGAGTCCAGACCGATGCCCTCGCCGAACAGCGTCGTGTCATATTCCAGCACATCCGGCTCAATGCCGAGGCGCTCGCAGAGCATTTCCTTGATCTTTGCCTTCACATCGTTTGCATTCATAATAAAAATCCTTCTTTCTTTTTTGGTTGAGGCGCGTGCGCACCTCGCTTGGCGGCAGGGATGCCGTTTTTAACGGGATGGGTATTGCTGCTCCTTGTCCTGACGGTGCTTTTTGAAATAGCCCGGCTCGGCGTAGGACTTGATCTTGACCGAGGTCAGGACGGTCACGGCGCTGAGCACGCCCTCGAGCATCAGGATCGCGCCGAGGACGGTCGCCATTTGGATCTCGTCGCGCAGCGGATAGATCGCGAGAAACAGACCGCCGAGCACGGCCAGCACGGCCAGCGAGAGGATCGCCCACCACGCGCCGAGGCCGAAGCGCCTTGCGTGCCGCGCGACTTGGATCTTGATGACGCCGTCGGCGAAGACGACGATCCCGAGCGGGATGCAGACCGGCATGAGCAGCGAGTCCGGCCGGATGAGGAAGATCACGCCGATCCCGGCGATGATATAGCCGAATACGTGGTCGTACTCAAAGGCGAGGCGGTAAAGATCCTTGGAAAGATAGCCAATGACCTTTGACGCGCCAAAAAGGATCAGAAAGACACCGCAGAATTTTTCAAGGATCGTGACAGACAGCGTCGGATTCACGACGAGCAGAATCCCGATGGCAAACAGCAGCGCGGAAAGCACGACGTGGCTGATTTTCGCGATCCGCATCGGAATCACGGAGTGCATAGACCATTCCTCCTCAACAGGCTTTGCGCCCAGTTTAGCAGAAAACGGACGGCGTGAAAACGGTCAAAATGCGTCCGATGCACCGATTTATGACACTAAGCGGCAAATTGTACTAAAAAATACGCCGGGTTTCCGGGCTTCCGGGGCAAAAAAAGCCCGCGTCTCTGCTTTCTGCGGCAGAAACGCGGGAATTTGGGGCGCTCAGCCCCACATGGCCGTGAGGGCGGGGATGATCTGCTTTTTTCGGGACATGACGCCCGGAAGGAAGACGGCGTTGCCCTTGGCCTCCGGCGAGAAGGCCATGCGCACTGTTTCCTCGTCGCCAAGGTAGATGAGCTGCGTGCCCTCGAGCAGCACGTCCGTGAGCATCAGCAGCATGAGGCTGTAGCCCTTTTCCTCAAGCGTCTTGCGCATCTCCTCGAGGAACTCGTTCTTGCGCTTGAGGATGTGCGCGGAGTTGACGCAGGTGATCTGGCCGACGCCGAGATTGTGCCCGGCGATATGGAAGTCTTTGAAATCGGAGAAGAGCATCTCGTGGGCGCTCTTGCCGTCGGACCACGAGGCCGAGAAGATCTGCTGACCAAGCTCCTCAAGCGAGACGTTTGCAATGCGCGCCATGCGCTCGGCCATATTGCGGTCGCGCTGGGTGCAGGTGGGGGACTTGAACATGACGGTGTCCGAGACAATGGCCGCCGCCATCAGCCCTGCGAGCTTCTCCGACGGCATCAGACCCTTTTCCTGATACATCCCGGCGATGATCGTCGTTGTGCTGCCCACGGGCTCGTTGCGGAAATAGATCGGATTGCCGGTCTGAATGTCGGCAAGGCGATGGTGGTCGATGATCTCGAGGATCTCCGCCTGATCCAGCCCGGGAACGGACTGCGCGACCTCGTTGTGGTCGACGAGCACGACGCGCTTGCGGCGCGGCCGAATCAGATGATACCGCGAGAGCGTGCCGACAACGTGCTCGTTTTCGTCGAGAATGGGGTAGCAGCGGTAGCGGCTCTTGAGCATCCCCTCGCGGACGTCGTCGACAAAATCGTCCAGATGGAAGCATTCGAGGTCGTCCGTGCGGCAGACCCGGCTGATCGGCACGGATTGGTAGATCAGGCGCACGGCGCGGTGCGCGTCGAACGGCGTCGAGATGATGCAGGTGTCGGTGGGGAGCTTGCGCAGCTCCTCGTCCAGCTCTGCTTGGCAGAGAATGAGGCATTCCACGCCGAGCTTAAGCGCCCGGCGGATCATATCCGGCTGGTCGCCGCAGAGCACGATGTTGTCGCGGCCGTTGAAGAGCAGATTTTCGCAGCTCTGGGGCAGGGCGATGACCACGTTTCCGTTGATCGTGTCGACCAGATTGCCGGCTTCGTTGAGGATCCGCCCCTCGAGAACGCTCAGCAGGTTGAACACCGGCAGACCGTCGATGTGCGGGTGCTCAATGGCCTGCATGTCGCTTGCGGCGATGTCTCCGGTGGAGAGCATCCCGTAGATCGTGCCGTCGTCGTTCGTGATGGGAATGGCGGGGATGGAGCGATCCTGCGTCAGCACCGACCACGCGCGGCTGACCGGCAGCTTGGCCGACAGCGCCGGGGGCGTGTCGTAGTCGAGGTCGCGCACCTGCGTGCGCATGGTGATGATGCGCTCCGGGGCGCTGAAGCCAAACCGGTCGAGCACAAGCTGCGTCTCGTCGCTGACGTGCCCCAGCCGGCCGGCGACGTATTCGCGGTCGCCGAGAGCGTTGCGCAGGGCGGCATAGGCCATGGCAGAAACGATGGAATCGGTGTCTGGGTTCCGGTGGCCTGTTACATGTATTTTATCCATGACGGTCTCCTTTTTACTTCATTGTCTATATCGTACCCCTTTTTTTAGGTGCTGTCAATCGCTTTTTCGTAATTCTTGTGCTTGAAATCGGTGGATTTCTCCTGTATAATAAAAAGAAAACGTCGAAAACGATGTCGGAGGGATCCTATTTTGGACGGACAGACAAAACAAGCCGCGCCGCGTCTGCACCTTTGCCAGACGTGCCGGGCGGAATATCTTGAGGGCATGAAATTCTGCCCGAACTGCGGCGCCTCGGCCGCATTGGAGGAAAAGCCGCTCATTCCGACCGGGGAAAACCGCAAGCGGCTCGTGCGCCGCAGGCGGATCTGCGCGCTCGTCGCTGCGGCGGTCGCCGTTGCGGCAGGCGTGGCGCTGTGGCTGCTGCTGAATTTGAATTGAGGGAAAATGCATGATATTTAAGGATTTACCGGGTAAATATGAGTCGTTTATGGCCGAGCACGCCGACGAGATCAAAACGCCGGAGGACGAGGCGCGCCTGAAGGCGCAATTCATCCGCGAATATAACGAAATGATCAAGAGACGCACAATGCAGGGGCCGGTCACGGCGGAGGATTATCTGGAGCTTGCGGCTCAGGCGACCACCAAGAAAAAACAGCGGGAATACTTGACAGAGGCGCTCGGCTTAGAGCCGGATAATCTGGAAGCGAAGCTGCAGATGATCTTGCTGGATGCCAAGGAGCCGCTTGAGCTTGCGGCGCGTCTGGAGGAGCTCGTCGCCGAGGGCACGGAGCAGATGCGGCAGGCCGGTTATCTCAAAAACAATGTCGGGGATTTCTGGCTGGTCTGGCAGACGCGCCCCTATATGCAGCTCCTCGACAGCTATGTCAAAATTCTTTTGCTCTGCGACAGATACCGCAAGGCGATGGACACCGCGCGGGAGATGCTGCGCCTGTGCAGAAACGATAACCTTGGCATACGCTATACGCTCATGGCGATCTATGCGGCGCTGGAGGAGGAAAAGCCTGCGCGCAGGCTCTTTTTGAAATACGGCAGCGAGGAATGCGTGGAATTCCTGCTGCCGCTGTCGATCCTCTATTTTAAGCTCGGCGACATAGAACTGTCGGAGCAATATCTGCGACGGATGCAGACGGAAAACCGCAGCATAAAGCGCTTGTTCAACGCCGTCCGAAACGGCTCGATTGTAGATTACATGGAGCAGGCGACGATCGACGATTATGACATGCGCAACAGTTTCTCCGCGCTCGTCAGCCTGTATGATTCGCTCAGCTTTTTGACCATGCCGAACGGACTGTATTTCGAATGGGGCGCCAAGCTGCTGAGCCGGCGCAAGCAGCCCACAAAGAGCTGAGCGGTCGAAATTTGATAGGGCAACACCGCGCAATTGCGCCGACGCTGCTTGCTAAATTGTGCGGTGCTGCCATAAAAAACGAGCCATGGCGGGGCGAAGCTTGCCGTGGCTCTGTTTTTGCGGCTCTGGCTGCGCAATTTGACCGAAAAGTCAAAATTTGATCCTGATTCTTGGTTCAAATATTGAATCAAGAATCCCGTGTGCTACGCACACTCGCATCGTGCGAAAGCACGCTGCGCCGTCTCATGCAGGATCTGACGCGCCGTTGGCGCTATAAAAAGCTCTTCCCTAGTATGAACAGTATGAACCGAGGCGGCGATACAATACGAAGCGAAAGCTCGGAGGAAACAATGAACATTGTCATTCTTGCAAATATCATCTCGTTCGTGGGCGCGGTCATCATGGTCGTCAGCGGTCTGCTGAAGACCAAGCGCAGCATTCTGGTCGCGCAGAACATCCAGTTTGCCATTCAGGCGGTCGGCAGCATCCTGCTGGGCGGATATTCCGGCGCAGCCATCAATATCATCAGCATCGTGCGCAATGTGTTCTGCGTGTTCGTGCCTTTTACATGGGTGTGGAAGCTCGTGTTCATCGCCGCGCAGGCCGGACTGACCATCTGGGTCAACGGTTTTGCCGTGATCGGTCTGCTGCCGCTGGCTGCGGCCTGCCTGTTCACGGTTTTTCTCGACACGAAGAACGACGTGCTGCTCAAGGCCGTTCTGACGGCGGCACAGGTGCTCTGGGCGATCTATGACCTCTCGATCAAGAACTACGCGTTCTTTGTGTTTGACCTTCTGACCATTGTTTCGAACCTGATTGCGATTTTCCAGATGGTTCGCAAGCGCGGGAAGCAGGGGAACGAAGCGCAGTAGGGAGGCGCGCTTCGCTCCTTCACAGTCCGCTGCGGCGGTTATAGAGCTTGGCAAGGCCGCCCTCGCTCGTCTCGCGGTAGCTCGCGCTGATGTGGCGGCCGGTCTCCTTCATCGTGCGCACGACCATGTCAAAGCTGATGTTCCGCGAGCCGCAGAGGAAATTGGCCAGATTGAACGCGTCCATGGCGCGCTTAGCGGCCACGGCGTTGCGCTCGATGCAGGGGATCTGGACGAGGCCGCAGATCGGGTCGCAGGTGAGGCCGAGCTGGTGCTCCATGGCGACCTCGGCGGCGTATTCGGTCTGCTCGATGGTCATGTGCTTCAGCTCGCAGAGCGCGGCGGCGGCCATCGAGCAGGCCGTGCCGATCTCGGCCTGACAGCCGCATTCCGCGCCGGAGATCGAGCCGTTTCGCTTGACCAGCGAGCCGATCAGGCCGGCGACGGCCAGCGCGCGGCAGATCTCTTCGTCGCTGAAGCCGTGGCGCTCCTGCATATAAAGCAGCACGGAGGGAAGCACGCCGCACGAGCCGCAGGTCGGCGCGGTGACAACGGTGCCGTTATCGGCGTTTTCCTCAGCGACGGCGAAGGCATAGGAGCAGACCATGCGCAGCTCGCGCACCTGCGGAATTTCATTCGGGCGCTCCTGCTCAAAGAGCAGCCGCGCCTTGCGCGCGACGTTCAGCCCGCCGGGCAGGATGCCGTCGGCATGCAGGCCGATCTCGATGGAACGCTTCATGGCGCGCCAGATCTCGGCGAGAAAATCCCAGATCTCCGGCCCCTCGTTCAGCTCGACGTATTCGCTCAGCGAAATATAGCGCCAGTTGCAGAACTGGTGGATCTCGGCAAAGGAATTCTCGGGGTAGATCTCGTCTGCCTCCTTGACCGGCTCGCCCTCAATGACGATATCGCCGCCGCCGACGGACATTACGCGCATGGAGCCGACCTGCTCGCCGTTTTGAAAGGCAAACAGATCCAGCGTGTTCGGGTGCGGGAGCGGCTCCGGGGAATAGTCGCAGAACTGCACCTCGGTGCGCTCTCTGCCAAGCACGTCGTAGAGCACGCGGTCGGTGCCGTGGCCGCGGCCGGTCTTGCAGAGCGACTCATAGAGCTTCACTCGGAAATGGTCGGCGTGGGGATAACGCCGCAGAAGCTCCTGCGCGGCGTGCTCCGGCCCGATGGTGTGCGAGCTGGACGGCCCTTTGCCGATTTTGAAGACGTCTCGAATCGATTTCATGGTCTGCCTCCGTGATTTCGTGGGAAGGCGGCGCTTCCCGTTCTTACGGATTCATTATATCATTGTACCGCCGAAAAAACAATTCCCGCGCGGACTTTTCGGCGAAAATTCAGCGATCCAGCGCCTCCAAAGAAAGCTCCCCGGCCAGCCTGAACAGCGCCTCGGCCAGCACGGCCTCGAGCGGCCGCTCCGACCGGTCGGCTACCGCCTGATAAAACGCCGCAACGACCGGGTCGAGCAGCAGCGTCACTGCAACCATAGGACGTCCTCCCGGAAAAAATTTTGCAGGTCATCCTATGCAGCCCTTGACAAACGTGATACAATAAATAGAGCTTTGAAACCTGCAATGCTGCGGAAAGGATATATAAAAGATTATGGCGAAAGAAAAAAAGGTTGAGCAGATCACCGATATGGAGGTCGACTTTGCCCAGTGGTACACCGACGTGTGCAAAAAGGCCGAGCTGATCGACTATTCCTCCGTGAAGGGCATGTTTGTCTACCGTCCCTATGGCTACGCCATCTGGGAGAACATCCAGCGCCTGATGGACGCCGAGTTCAAAAAGACCGGTGCCGAAAACGTCTATATGCCGATGCTGATCCCGGAATCCCTGCTGCAGAAGGAGAAGGATCACGTCGAGGGCTTCGCGCCGGAGTGCGCGTGGGTCACAATGGGCGGCAGCGACAAGCTCGAGGAGCGGCTTTGCATCCGCCCGACCTCCGAGACGCTGTTCTGTGAGCATTTCCGCAACGTGATCCAGTCCCACCGCGACCTGCCGAAGATGTATAACCAGTGGTGCAGCGTGCTGCGCTGGGAAAAGACCAGCCGCCCCTTCCTGCGTCACCGCGAGTTCCTCTGGCAGGAGGGGCACACCATGCACGCCACGGCCGAGGAGGCGCGCGAGGAGACCGAGCGGATGCTCAACGTCTATGCCGATTTCTGCGAGAAGGTGCTGGCCATGCCCGTCACGCGCGGCCAAAAGACCGAGAAGGAAAAGTTCAACGGCGCCGAGGCGACCTATACGATCGAGTGCATGATGCACGACCGCAAGGCCTTGCAGGCCGGCACGTCGCATTATTTCGGCGACGGCTTCGCCCGCGCGTTCGACATCACCTTCACCAACAAGGACAACCAGCGTGTGCACCCGTTCCAGACCTCGTGGGGCGTCTCCACCCGTCTGATCGGCGGCATCATCATGACCCACGGCGACAACAACGGCCTCGTCCTGCCGCCGCAGATCGCGCCGATCCAGATCGCCGTGATCCCGATCGCGTTCCATAAGCCCGGCGTGCTCGAAAAGGCGCGCGAGGTGGCCGACCGCCTGCGCGCGGCGGGTTACCGCGTGAAGCTTGACGAATCCGAGCAAAGCCCCGGTTGGAAATTCGCGGAATACGAGATGAAGGGCGTTCCGCTGCGCCTCGAGCTGGGGCCGAAGGACATCGAAAACGGCCAGTGCGTCGTCGTCCGCCGCGACAACGGCGAAAAAACAGCCGTTTCGCTCGACGCGCTCGAGAGCACCGCTGCCGAGCTGCTGCAAAGGGTGCACGACGGCATGTTTGAGAAGGCCAAGAAGAACCTCGACGAGCATATCTATGACGCCGAGACCCTTGAGGAGGCCAAGCGCCTGCAGCAGGAGCACGGCGGCTTTATCCGCACGATGTGGTGCGGCGACGTGGCCTGCGAGAACCGCATGAAGGAGGAGGCCGGCATGTCCAGCCGCTGTATGCCGTTCCGGCAGGAGCACCTGAGCGACGTCTGCGCCATCTGCGGCAAGCCCGCCAAGAAGATGATCTACTGGGGCGTGGCATATTAAAATATGCGATGATATGGAAAATACGCATGGCGCGGCCAAACGGCCGCGCCATGCGTATTCTATAACCTGTAATCAGAGAACGATGACGGCCTCCGTTCCGACGGTCATGTGACCGGCGCGGACGGTGACAGGCTTGCCGTCGATCGCGTTTTGATAGCTGCCGTCGGGCAGGGGAACGGCGACCGAGCCGGGATTCCCGGCCAGCGGGAACACGCCGACGGCGTGCGCGCCGGGCGCGGTATAGCTTGCCGCGGCGATGCCCTGCGTGTCGTCGGTGTCGATGCGGAACACGGCGTCCGTCGGGAGCTGCTTTTTGATCTCGGCCAGCCGAGTCAGCAAGGGCGAAATATCCGAGGCAGGATCCCACGCGACCGGCTCGCGCTCGAAGAGCGAGGGCGTGTGCGTGATGCGGTGCTCCTGCCCGGCGTAGAGCAGGGTCGTGCCCTTCATGAAATAGCTCAGCGCCGTCCATGCCAGCAGGGCGTCACCCGTGCCGAAGCGGTCGGCGGCGCGGCGCTGGTCGTGGTTCTCGATGCAGCGCAGCTTGTTATACTCCGTGCGGAAGCCCAGCTCCTGCGAGTTGACGGCGTCAAAATAACGGCTGAGCGGCGCGCGCCCCTCGGTGCTGTCCTCAAATTCCGGCCAGAGGTCGTAGGGGTAGAGAATGTCGAAGGCGTCAAACAGCTCGGAATCGGTCGCGGCATAGAAGCCCTGCTCGCGGAAGGCGCGGATATGCGCCAGATGGACGCTCTCGCCGAGCCAGATCGCGTCGGGACGCACCTTGGCGACGGCGGCGCGCGCTTCCCTCCAGAATTCGACCGGGACGGTGCTGGCCACGTCGCAGCGGAAGCCGTCGACATACTGCGCCCAGTAGCACAGTGACTCGATTTGGTAATCCCAGAGCGCGCGGTTGGTGTAGTCGAGGTCGACCACGTCCGTCCAATCGCCGACTTTGTTGCCGCGCTTGCCATCGGGCTTGCGATAGAAGAAGTCCGGGTGCTCACGCACGAGCGTGGAATCCGGCGAGGTGTGGTTATACACGACGTCGATCATACACTTCATGCCGCGCTTATGGATCTCCTCCGTCAGGTGGAGGAAGTCCTCCAGCGTGCCGTATTCGGGGTTGACCGTGCGGTAGTCGCGGTTGGCATAGGGACAGCCGAGGCTGCCCTTTTTGTTTTCCTCACCGATTGGGTGGATCGGCATGAAC
This sequence comes from uncultured Eubacteriales bacterium, assembly GCA_900548795.1. Taxonomy (GTDB): domain Bacteria; phylum Bacillota; class Clostridia; order Oscillospirales; family Oscillospiraceae; genus JAZOXB01. The sequence continues at coordinate 13,858 of URLT01000007.1, read as the reverse complement.
CAGACAATGTCTACGCCGAGCGCGCGGATTCGGTCAAGATCCGGCTCGATCGCGCGGAACGTGCCCTCGGGCGTGTGGCTGCGCACATAGACCTCATAGATCACGGCGCGGCGCAGAGAGGAAGGGGTATTGCTTGCCATAATTCAAAACACCTCCGATTGAGTTTGTCTAGATAAACACGCGTCAGTGCGTGCTTTGGTACAGATCAGAAGCGAGGTACTCGTCATAGGTACCGCGGTAGTCGACGAGCGTGCCGTCCGGCTTGAACTCAATGATGCGGTTGGCGACGGATTGCAGCAGCTCGTGGTCATGCGAGGCGAACAGCTCGTTGCCGGGGAAGGCGATCATGCCCTTGTTCACGGCCTGGATCGACTCCATGTCCAGATGGTTCGTCGGCTGGTCGAGCAGAATGACGTTCGCGCCCGAGAGCATCATTTTTGAGAGCATACAGCGCACCTTTTCGCCGCCGGAAAGCACGTTGACCGGCTTGAAGACGTCCTCGCCGGAGAAGAGCATCCGCCCGAGGAAGCCGCGCAGATAGACGTCGTCCTTTTTGGCGGAATATTCGCGCAGCCAGTCGACCAGCGACTCGCTCTTGCCCTCAAAAAACGCGGTGTTGTCCTTGGGGAAGTAGCTCTGCGACGTGGACACGCCCCATTTGATCGTGCCCTCGTCCGGCTCCAGCTCGCCCATGAGCAGCTTGAACATCGTCGTCTGCGCCAGCTCGTTCTCGCCGACAAAGGCGATCTTGTCGTTTTTGTTCACGGTGAAGGAGACCTTGTCGAGCAGCTTCACGCCGTCGACGGTCTTGGAGACCTCGGTCACGAACAGAATGTCCTTGCCGACCTCGCGGTCGCGCGTGAAGCCGACGAAGGGATAGCGCCGCGACGAGGCGGGCATCTCTTCAACGCTCAGCTTGTCGAGCAGGCGGCGGCGCGCCGTGGCCTGCTTGCTCTTGGCCTTGTTCGCCGAGAATCGGGAGATGAACTCCTGCAATTCGGCGATCTTGTCCTCCTTGCGCTTGTTGTTCTGGCGGATGAGCTGCTGCATGAGCTGGCTCGACTCGTACCAGAAGTCATAGTTGCCGACGTACATTTTGATCTTGCCATAGTCGATGTCGACGATGTGCGTGCAGACCGTGTTCAAAAAGTGGCGGTCGTGGCTGACCACGATGACCGTGCCCTTGTCCTCATAGTCCAGCAGGAAGCTCTCGAGCCAGTTGATCGACTCGATGTCGAGGTTGTTCGTCGGCTCGTCGAGCAGGATGATGTCCGGGTCGCCGAAGAGCGCCTGCGCCAAGAGTACCTTGACCTTCAGACGGCCGTCGGTCTCGCGCATGGAATTCTGATGCAGCTCGACCGGAATGCCCAGCCCCTGCAAAAGACGGCTGGCGTCGGACTCGGCCTCCCAGCCGTTCAGCTCGGCGAACTCGATCTCCAGCTCCGAGGCGAGCATCCCGTCCTCGTCGCTGAAATCCTCCTTGGCGTAGAGCGCGTCCTTCTGCTTCATAATATCGTACAGGCGGCGATTGCCCATGATGACCGTGTCGAGCAGGGAATAGTCGTCAAAGGCGAACTGATCCTGCTTCAAAACGGACATGCGCAGCCCCGGCTTGATCGAGATCTCGCCGCCGGTGGATTCCAGCTCGCCGGAAAGCAGCTTCAGAAAGGTCGATTTGCCCGCGCCGTTCGCGCCGATCACGCCGTAGCAGTTGCCGGACGTGAATTGCAGGTCGACGTGCTGAAACAGGGGCTTGCCGCCGAATTGCAGACTGAGATTGGAAACTGTAATCATTTGGTATCACCTCAACAAACAGTGTAGCATAGAATTTCGGAAAAAGAAAGTGTAAATAATTTGTGACGCCTCTTGCAAAACGGGAAATATGCGCTATAATAGCATTAGCACTCAAAAGGTGTGAGTGCCAAAACGAACGAAAGAAGAGACTGGCATGGCGAAAAAACAGTTTAAGGCAGAGTCCAAGCGTTTGCTGGATCTGATGATCAATTCCATTTATACACACAAGGAGATTTTTCTGCGTGAGCTGATCTCCAACGCCTCCGACGCGGTGGATAAGCTGGCCTATCAGGCGCTCACCGACGAGAGCGTCGGCCTGAGCCGCAGCGATTTTGAGATCCGCCTGACGCCGGACAAGGCCGCAGGGACGCTGACCGTTTCCGACAACGGCATCGGCATGAGCAAGGAGGAGATGGAGGAAAATCTCGGCACCATTGCCCACAGCGGCTCCTTCCAGTTTAAGAACACCGCCGAGCAGAAGGACGACATCGACATCATCGGTCAGTTCGGCGTGGGCTTTTATTCCGCATTCATGGTCGCCGACGAGGTCACCGTGATCTCCAAGAAATTCGGCGAGGAGTCCGGCTGGAAATGGGTCTCCTCCGGCGCGGACGGCTATACCATCGAGCCTTGCGACAAGGAGCAGGCTGGTACGGACGTCATCCTCAAGCTCAAGGCCGATACCGACGACGAGAAATACAGCGAGTTCCTTCAGGAATACAAGCTGCGGATGCTCGTGCGCAAATATTCCGATTATATCCGCTACCCGATCAAAATGGAGGTCGAGACGAGCAAGCCCACCGAGGAGACCAAGGACGACAAGGAGCCGAAGTACGAGACGGTGCGCGAGGATCAGACGCTCAACTCCATGGTGCCCCTCTGGCAGAAGGCCAAGAAGGACGTCACGCAGGAGGAATATGAGCAGTTCTATCATGAGAAGTTCTATGATTTTGAGAAGCCCGTCAGCGTGCTGCATCTGAGCGTCGAGGGCAACGTGACCTACAAGGCGCTGCTCTATATTCCGAGCAAGGCGCCGTATGATTTTTACACCAAGGACTACAAGAGCGGGCTTCAGCTCTATTCCTCCGGCGTTCTCATCATGGACAACTGCGCCGACCTGCTGCCGGAGCACTTCCGCTTTGTGCGCGGCGTGGTGGACAGTCAGGATCTCAGCCTGAACATCAGCCGTGAGCTGCTGCAGCAGACGCGCGAGCTGAAGCTCATCGCCTCGCAGCTCGAGAAGAAGATCAAGGCAGAGCTGCTGCGTCTGCTTGAAAACGACCGTGAGAATTATGAAAAATTCTATGCGGCCTTCGGCAAGCAGCTCAAATACGGCCTCGTGTCGGATTACGGGATGCACAAGAAGCTTTTGCAGGATCTTGTCGAGTTCCGCAGCGCCAAGGAGAGCAAGCCCGTCACGCTCAAGGAGTACGCCGCGGCGATGCCCGAGAGCCAGAAGCACATTTATTTTGCCACCGGCGACAGCGCCGAGCGTCTTGCGAAGATCCCGCAGACGAAGCTGCTGCTCGACCGCGGCTTTGACGTGCTGCTGCTGACCGAGCAGGTCGACGAGTTCATCCCGCAGACGGTCGGCAAGTATGAGGAGCACGAGTTCCGCAACATCCTGACCGACGACCTTGAGCTGAGCACCGACGAGGAGAAAAAGGCCGCCGAGGAGGCCGCCGAGCAGTTCAAGGCCTGCGTCGATTTCATGAAGGAGACGCTGGGCGACCGCGTCGCCGACGTGCGCGTCTCCACCGAGCTGGGCGCGCATCCGCTGACCATGGTTCCGGACGGCGGCATGAGCTTTGAAATGGAGAAATATTTCAAGGCGATGGATCCGAACTCGGACTATCACTGCGGCCGCATTCTGGAGGTCAACCCCGAGCATCCGGCGCTCAAGGCGCTCAAGGACAGCATGGAGCAAGACCACGAGAAGGCAAAGAAATATGCCGAGCTGCTCTACACGCAGGGACTGATCATGGCAAACCTGCCCATTGACGACCCGACGGCCTATACCGACCTTGTCTGCGGACTGATGAACTGAATTTTGCACAAAAAACGTGCGCTCCGAGAAGCCGGAGCGCACGTTTTTTGTGCAATTTTGTCATGCAGGAGCATGGCGAAATAAGGGCAACACCGCGCAATTGCGCCGACGCGGCTCGCCGAGTCGTGCGGCGCTGCCTCGCCCGTTTGCGCCTTTTCGTGGTGCGGGGTGCTCGCGCAAGAAGCCTTATGCCTTGCCCTGCGCGAGCGCGGCCTCGAGCGCAATGGCAAGCTGATCGGGGCAGGAAGTCTCCTTGCGCCCGCAGCGGACGCCGCGCAGACGCGCGATCACGTCCTCAACGCGCATTCCGCGCACCAGAGCGCTGATCCCTTGCGTGTTGCCGCTGCACCCGCCGACAAAGTGCATGTCGGTGATGCGGCCGTCGTCAATGTCCATGACGATGCGGCTCGAGCAGACCCCGCGCGGCGTAAATTCAAAGTGCATACTGGTACCTCCGTGTTGTGTTTGCCCCATTATAACAATTTGCGGAAAAAATTGCAATAAGCTTTTTCTTTTGGGGGATAATAAACACATCAATATGATTGTAATGACCGGAGGATGCATATGGAAAACGAAGCAAAAAGCACCAACGACCGCATTGAGGAGCTGGGCGGCGGCTTGACCAAAAGCAAGCGGGGCGACATCTATATTCTGACCATTATCGGGCAGATCGAGGGGCATCAGGTCGCGCCGGAGAGCGTGAAAACGACGAAATACGAGCATGTTCTGCCGCTTTTGGCCACGATCGAGGAAAGCGAGGAGATCGAGGGGCTGCTGCTGCTTCTCAACACAGTCGGAGGCGATATTGAGGCGGGGCTTGCCATCTCCGAGCTGATCGCCGGGATGAAGAAGCCGACCGTCTCGCTCGTCCTCGGAGGCGGGCATTCCATCGGCATTCCGCTTGCCGTGTCGGCCAAGCGCAGCTTCATTGCCCCGACGGCCAGCATGATGATCCATCCTGTGCGCATGAGCGGCGTGGTGGTCGGCGCGCCGGCAACGTATCATTATTTCCAGCGCATTCAGGAGCAGATCACCGATTTTGTCACGGCCAATTCGCGCATCAGCCGCGAGCGCTTTGCCGCTTATATGATGGCGACGGGGCAGATCGCGACGGACGTCGGCACGATCGTTTACGGCCGCGAGGCCGTCAGCGGCGGCCTGCACGACGCGCTCGACACACTGCACCGCATGATCGCCGGAAAAAAACAAACGCGCAGAAATATGCAAAAGGGATAGAAATTTCCGCTGCATTGTGATATAATACCCTACGGGTGTGCGTCAGCACGAGGCGCGTGTGCATAGCATACGGGATTCCGGAACATGATTTATGAAATAAGCGAATCAGGGATCGTATCAATGCCCGATTTCAGCGACGCACACGGGCGTTTTCCCCGAAGAAAGAAAGAGGAGAATCTGGTTTGAAGATTTGGGAAGCGATTTTATACGCGATTTTCGGCGGCGCGACCGAGCTGCTGCCGTTGTCCTTTTCCGGGCATTCCGCCGTGCTGCACGAGGTCTTTCACCTGACCGGGCTGACGCAGACGGGCGGCTACTATACCCGTCTCGGCATCGCGCTGGGAGTCATTGCCGCGCTTGTGCTCGCCTTTCCGGGCGAGTCGCGGCGCTTCGGCAGAGAGGTGCTTCTTGTCACCGGCGCCAAGCGCCGTTCCCGCGGCGACCTGACCGATCGATCCCTCACGCGCAGCGTGCTGATCGGCCTGTTTGCGCTGCTGCCGATGCTGCTGTCTCTGATCTTTGTCGCGTGGGCGGAGCGCAAGACCGGGCTGGTCGTGACGGCGCTGCTCTTTGCCGTGAACGGCTTTGTGCTCTATTCCGCCTGCCGCTATCCCGAGGGACGCAAGGACGGCGACCGGCTCCTTGTCTCCGACGCCGTCACGATCGGCGCTGCGCGGTTGGTTGCCGTGATCCCCGGCCTTTCCTCGCTCGGAAATTCCCTTGCGTTCGGCAAATTTCGCGGGCTGGAGCACGAGTACAATCTTCGCTTCGCCTATCTGCTCACGCTGAGCTTTCAGACCGTGAGCGTGCTTTATCATCTCATCCGCGCCGTCGCCTTTGACAGCATTGCGGCGGGCATCCTGCCCATGCTCGTCGCGATGGCCGTTGCGGCGGCAGTCGGATACCTCGCCGTTCAATTTATGCGCTTTCTGTATGAGCAGGGAAGGGTCTACTATATTTCCTATTACTGCTGGGATGCAACGGCGCTGATTCTGATCCTCGCGCTCATCCGCGCGTAAAAGGAGGCTGAACTATGGCAGCAAAAGCCAAGAAAAAACAACAAACCCCGCCGAAAAACCAGAAGCAGGCCGAGCGCCCGCAAAATCAGAACCGACGCGAGCTGACTGCCATCGTTTTGCTGCTGCTTGCGGTTTTCGGTGTGCTCTGCTGGTTCAATTTCGACGCCGTGATTTTAAGATCGGTCATCAAGGTCGTGACGGGTCTGCTCGGGCAGGTGGGACGCTACATATTGCCGCTTGCGCTAGCTGCGGTGGCCATCCTGCTGCTGCGCACGAAGCAGGGCAGGAAGTACACCCTGCGGATCGTCTGCATCCTCCTGCTGGTGGTCACGGTCTCTGCGCTGTACCACCTCATCTGCCTGATCTTTGCCGACGAAAACATCCTGACGCTCGACACGCTCTACCGCAACGGGCAGAGCGGCTCCGGCGGCGGCGTGATCCCCGGCCTTTTGGCCGGAGGCGTCGCGCGGGGCATCTCGCTCGTCGGCGCGATCATCGCCTTTTTGCTGATCTTTTTGCTCGAAACGATGGAGGCCATGGGCATTCACGTTAACAGCCTCATCACTGCGATTAAAAACCGTCCGCGCCCCGAGCCGGAGGAGGAAGAGCCCGAGGAAGAGGAGGATCCGGCCGAGCGGCTGGTCAACCGCGTCGTGACACGCCGAATGGAGCGCCAGGCCGAGCGGAAAAAGCGCCAGACAAAGGACTTCGACCTGCCAGTCGACGAGCCTCCGCTGCCCGTCGGGCAGGAGCCGCCCGCCGAGGAACCGGAAAAGGCGCCCAGCCGAGGCGGCAAGGCGCGCGTTCCGTCGCCGGATGCCTTCCTTGAGAGAAAGAATGCCGAGGTCGCGGCAGAGGCTGCAGCCCAGCCTCCGCTGCCCGATCCGGTCGTGAATCAGGTGACCATTGACGAGCTTGCGCTTCAGCCCGAGGAGGAAGAGCCGCCCGAGCCGCCCTGCCGGCCGCAGCCGCCTAGACCGGAGCGGTCGCCTGCACCGCAGACGCCCGTCGTCATTCCGGACGAGCCGGAAAAGCAGCGCCCGCAGATGAAAAAAGCCGAAACGGAGGCCAGCGCGCAGCTCATCTCCCGCGAGATCGAGCAGAAGGACGCCGCGCAGGCTCCCGAATACCTCTATCCTCCCATCGGCCTTCTGGGGCTTCGCGCACAGAATCTGGTCGATGCGACCGGCGAAATGCGCGAGAACACGAAGCGTCTTGCCGACACGCTCAAGAGCTTCGGCATCGAGCCGCATATTGTCGACGTCATTCGCGGCCCGTCCGTCACGCGCTATGAGCTGGAGCTGGACAAGGGCGTCAAGCTGAGCAAGGTCACGAACCTTTCCGACGACATCGCCCTTGCGCTCGGCGCCATGGGCGTGCGCATTTCCGCCATTCCCGACAAGATCAGCGTCGTCGGCATCGAGGTGCCGAACAAGGTCGTCAACACCGTGTTTGCCCGCGAGGTGATCGATTCTGCGGCCTTCCGCAACAGCAAATCCAAGATCTCCTTTGCCGTCGGCAAGGACATTGCGGGCAACTGCATCGTCTGCGACATTGCCAAGCTGCCGCATATGCTCATCGCCGGCACGACCGGCTCGGGCAAGTCCGTATGCATGAACACGCTGATCGTTTCGCTGCTCTACAAGGCCAAGCCCGACGAGGTGCGGCTCATTATGGTCGACCCGAAGATGGTTGAGCTGGGCGTCTATAACGGCATTCCGCACCTGCTGATCCCGGTCGTGACCGACCCGAAGAAGGCGGCGGGCGCGCTGCAGTGGGCGGTCACGGAAATGATGCGCCGCTACCGCATGATGGCCGATCAGGGCGTGCGCGACGTCGATTCCTATAATAAAACCGTCCGCAGCGACCCGGATAAGAAGCCGCTGGAGCAGATCGTCGTCGTCATCGACGAGCTGGCCGACCTCATGCTTGTGGCGGCCAAGGAGGTCGAGGAGTCGATCTGCCGCATCGCGCAGATGGGACGCGCCTCGGGCATCCATTTGGTGATCGCCACGCAGCGCCCGTCGGCGGACGTCATCACGGGTCTGATGAAGGCGAACATCCCCTCGCGCATTGCGTTTGCCGTCTCGTCGGCAATGGAATCGCGCATCATCCTCGACACACAGGGCGCGGAAAAGCTCGTTGGCAAGGGAGACATGCTCTTTGCTCCGCTGGGGCAGGGCAAGCCCAAGCGTGTGCAGGGCTGCTTCATCTCCGACGAGGAGGTGCAGAACGTCGTTGCCGCCGTCAAGCAGCAGGGCGAGAGCGCCTATTCCGAGGAGGTCATGGAGCAGATCGAAAAACGCGCGGAGCAGGGCGGAAAGAACGCCCCTGCCGACAACGGCGCGGGTGCTTCGGCTTCCTCGGACGGCGACGAGCTGCTCCCGGCTGCCGTCGAGGTCATCCTCGAGACGGGGCAGGCGTCGGTCTCTATGCTCCAGCGCCGTCTGAAGCTCGGCTATGCCCGCGCGGCGCGGATCGTCGACGAGATGGAGGAGCGCGGCATCGTCGGCCCGTTCGAGGGCGCGAAGCCCCGCCAGCTCCTCATCACGAAGGAGCAGTGGGAGCAGATGCAAAACGGCACCTATGATCCGAATCCGCCCGTGGAGGAGGAGATCCCGTGAAAACCCGACGGCAGTCGGTTTTCAAATAAGAAATGCGTTGCACCCTCCGGACAGAGGGGCGACAGCAGGAGGTAAACATGAATCAGTCCAAATTACACCGCATGGTCGGCACGGCGCTGCTGGCCGCAATCATCGTCGTTTTGCAGCTTTTTGCCGGAGCCATCTCCTTCGGCACGATCTCCTTCAGCCTTGTGCTTGTGCCGATCGTGGTCGGAGCTGCGAGCTACGGCGCGCTGAGCGGGGCGTTTCTCGGCTTGGTGTTCGGCCTTTTGGCCTTTATCGGCTGCGTCAACGGCACGGATAAGGGCGGCAATGTGCTCTTTCAGGCGCAGCCCTTCCTCTGCGCGCTGACCTGCTTCGGCAAGGGCGCGGCAGCGGGCGCAGCCGCCGGAGGCGTCTACCGTCTCGTGGCCGGCAAGCAGCCGGGCAACGGACGGAGCGCCGTTGCGACGTTGGCTGCGGCGATTACTGCGCCGGTCGTGAACTCCGGCCTGTTCTGCACGGCGATGTACGGCTTCTTCTGGAGCACGCTCACCGAATGGGCAGGCGGCAAGCCGATCGTCAGCTATATGCTGCTGACCCTTATCGGCGTGAATTTCCTCGTGGAGCTTGGCCTGAACGTTGTTCTCACGCCGGGCATCACAACGATCCTGCGCGTGGTCAAGCGGAAATAAGAACCGATCCCGGCCATGAGCCGAACGATCCATTTGCCGTGCCGAGGCTTTCCCCGGCACGGCTTTTTTTGCGCCCGCTCCCAATGGCCATGGGGTTCGCCGTGTTTTCGCGCTGCGCTCAGCTCTCCATCTGCCGGCCGAGGAAGCCCGCGACGGTCTGCGCCAGCTTCTGCTCTGATTCGTCCGGCGCCGCGTCATTCTCATTCATCAGCAGCATCACGCAGCCGAGCAGATCGCCCTCCGAGATGATCGGCGCGGCCACGCCGAGCCGATAGCGGTCGGCGCTCTCGGCCGGACGGAGCGGCGTGTCGCCCGCGCGGAAGCGGTAGCTCTTGCGCTGCGCCATAAGCTGCTCCAGCTCGGCCGAGTTCCGCTTGTCCAGCAGATCGCGCTTCGGCGCGCCTGCCACCGCAATGATCACATCCCGGTCCGATACGGCCGCAATGTGCCCCGTGTTTTTCCCGATCGAGTCGCAGATCCGCGCTGCGAAATCCTGCAATTCGCCCATTGGCGAGTATTTCTTAAAAATCACCTCGCCGTCCTTCTCCGTATAGATCTCCAACGGGTCGCCCTCGCGGATACGAAGGGTGCGGCGGATCTCCTTGGGAATGACGACGCGTCCAAGGTCGTCGATTCGTCTGACAATTCCAGTTGCCTTCATGTTGGCCTCCAATGCTTTTTATTTTGCCCCGGTTTTGGCTGCAAAGTTATTGTTTGCAACGGGAGGAGAAATATGCAATTGGTTCCCGCGCGCGAAAAAGCGCGCGAACGGCTCATTCGCCGCAGAGCTGCTTCTTTATTGATGACAGGGAAGCTGCGTGTCCATTGCCATCGGCTGAGCGGCGGCTTTGCAACGGTGCGGAGCCGTCTGCTTTTATCCTGCGTAAAAAGCTGAAATTTTTTCAAAATTTTCAGAAAAACAGTTGAATTTTCCGACGATTTGTCATAGAATAGTTCGGGCAGCGGAGTGGGGCGACGCTGCGCCTTCAGAACAGCCCCGCGAGGAGTCATGCTGAACGTTGTTTTGGTCGAGCCGGAGATCCCGCAAAACACCGGCAACATTGCGCGCACCTGCGCCGCGACCGGCTCGGTGCTGCATTTGGTCAAGCCGCTGGGTTTTGATATTTCCGAACGAGCCGTGCGCCGCGCCGGATTGGACTATTGGCATCTGGTCGACGTCCGCGTCTACGAAAATCTGGACGAGCTGTTCGGCAGGAACGACATTCGCCAGATGCGCCTGTTTTCGACCAAGGCGCCGCGCGCCTATACCGAGGCGGAGTATGCCGACGGCTGCTTCCTGTTTTTCGGGCGCGAGACGCGCGGCCTGCCGGAGGCGCTCCTTGAACAGCATTACGAAAGCTGCGTGCGGATCCCCATGCGCACGGAGGCACGCAGTCTGAACCTGAGCAATTCCGTCGCCGTCGGCGTTTTTGAAGCGCTGCGTCAGCAGAATTTCCCGCATTTGCAGGACTTCGGAAAAATGAAACGGTGACACCGAGCCCGTCAAACCCATGCAATTGCATACAGCTTTATAGGAGGTAAACATGAACTACAACAAGAAATCCGTTGAACAGATCGACGTCTGCGGCAAGCGCGTGCTCTGCCGCTGCGACTTTAACGTCCCGACGAAGGACGGCAAGATCACCAGCGACAAGCGCATCGTCGCGGCTCTGCCGACCATCCGCTACCTGATCGACCACAACGCGAAGGTCATCCTCTGCTCCCATATGGGCAAGCCCAAGGGCGAGTATAAGCCCGAGCTGAGCCTGCAGATCGTTGCCGACCGTCTGAGCGAGCTTCTGGGCAAGCCGGTCGTTATGGCTAAGGACGTCGCCGGCGAGGACGCGCAGGCCAAGGCCGCCGCGCTCAAGGACGGCGAGGTCATGCTGCTCGAGAACACCCGCTTCGAAAAGGGCGAGACCAAGAACGATCCGGAGCTGAGCAAGAAGCTTGCCTCTCTGGCCGACATTTTCGTCAACGACGCCTTCGGCACCGCGCACCGCGCTCATGCCTCCACGGCGGGCGTGGCGGACTATCTGCCGGCGGTCTGCGGCTTCCTTGTTGAAAAAGAAGTCTCCGTCATGGGCAAGGCGCTGGCCGATCCGGAGCGTCCCTTCGTCGCGATCCTCGGCGGCGCAAAGGTCTCCGACAAGCTCAACGTCATCAACAACCTGCTCGAGAAGGTCGACACCCTCATCATCGGCGGAGGCATGGCCTTCACCTTCCTCGCCGCGAAGGGCTATTCCGTCGGCAAGTCTCTGCTTGACGCCGAGAAGATCGACTACTGCAAGGACATGATGAAGAAGGCCGAGGAGAAGGGCGTCAAGCTCCTGCTGCCGGTCGACACCGTCGTTGCCGCAGACTTCCCGAACCCGATCGACGCCGCGATCGACGTCAAGACTGTTCCCTCCGACCGGATCCCCGAGGATATGGAAGGGCTCGACATCGGCGAGAAGACCCGCGAGCTGTTTGCCGAGGCGGCAAAGAGCGCCAAGACCGTCGTTTGGAACGGCCCGATGGGCGTTTTTGAGAACCCGACGCTGGCAAAGGGCACCATCGCCGTTGCGCAGGCTCTGGCCGATTCCGACGCCGTGACGATCGTCGGCGGCGGCGACAGCGCGGCTGCCTGCGAGCAGCTTGGCTTTGCCGACAAGATCACTCATATTTCCACCGGCGGCGGTGCTTCGCTCGAGTTCCTCGAGGGTCTGGAGCTGCCGGGCATTGCCTGCCTGCAGGACAAGGACTGAGGAGGAAGCCATGAACAGAAAGTATCGCAAGACGCTCATTGCCGGTAACTGGAAAATGAACAAGACGCCCTCCGAGACGAAGGCGTTCATGACCGAGCTGAAGGGCATCCTTCCGAAGGGACGCTGGTGCGACATCGCTCTGTGCGTTCCCGCCGTCTGCATTCCGGCCGCTGCCCGTGCCATGCGCGAGACGCGCGTCGGCATCGGCGCGGAGAACTGCAACGCCAATGCCTCCGGCGCGTACACCGGCGAGATCTCGACGGCCATGCTGGTCGACGCCGGGTGCAAGTATGTGATCATCGGCCACTCCGAGCGCCGCGCCATGGGCGAGACGGACGCCGAGGTCAACGCCAAAGCAAAGGCTGCGCTTGAGGCCGGCCTGATCCCCATCGTCTGCTGCGGCGAGACGCTCGAGCAGCGCGAGTCCGGCATCACCGAGGAATGGATCACCATGCAGATCAAGCTGGCGCTTGCCGGCATCACTGAGGACAAGATCCGCAAGGTCGTCATCGCCTATGAGCCGATCTGGGCGATCGGTACCGGCCGCACGGCAACGCCGGAGCAGGCCGAGGAGGTCTGCCAGCTCATCCGCACGGTCGTGCGCAAGCTGTTTGGCTCGAAGAACGCCCGCGCCACCACCATCCTCTACGGCGGCTCCATGAACGACAAGAACGCTTTCGATCTGCTGGCGCAGCCGGACATCGACGGCGGCCTGATCGGCGGCGCCTCCCTCGTGCCCGAAAAATTCGTCAAGATCATCGAGGACGCGAACCAGCCCACGGCTTGATCGTTTCGTCAATATACACAAAAAACCTGCCTGATTTTTTTCGGGCAGGTTTTTGTTGTTACAGAATCTTAACAGCATTCGCGCGCAAGGTGTGCTATAATATGGTTGTGGGAAGTGCCGCGCCGACCGGAGCGCTCTTTTGATGCATGTGTCCGGAGAGAACATTCTCGCCGCCGGCTTCTGTCAATTTGACCGGAGCTTCCCAAGAACTATCAATCAGAATAGGAGCATTGCCTTGAATCTTCTTTTCTTTCTGACGCCGAAGGCAAACTGCGCATACCTCTATGAGGACTTCACGCTGCGGCAGGCGCTCGAGCGCATGGAGCACTCCGGCTACGCCGCCATTCCGATCCTTGCCCGCAACGGCCTGTACTGCGGCACACTGACCGAGGGAGACTTGCTCTGGGCCATCAAAAACCTCTGCTGCATGGATCTGCGCGACACCGAAAAGCACAATGTTATGGAGATCACGCACCGCAAGGATAACCTGCCCGTCTCCGTCTCGACCGATATGCAGGAGCTTGTGCTCAAGGCCACCGACCAGAACTTTGTGCCGGTGATCGACGACAAGGGCGATTTCATCGGCATCATCACACGCCGCTCGATCATGCGCTACTGTCTGGAAAACTACATCCTGCCCAAGACCGGAACATGAGGCTGCAATGCATCGCCGAACGGGAAGGCAAGCTCCTGTCGTTTTTGCGGCGGGAGCTTGCCTTGTCCTCGTCGCTGGTCAAGCGGCTGAAATTCCGCGGCGCCTACACGGTCAACGGTGAGCACGTGTTTACCGACTATCCGGTGCGCGTCGGCGACCGCATTGAGGTCTGCATGGACGAGGACGCGCCGGTCAATTATGAGCCGGAGCAGGGGAGCCTGCAGATCCTTTATGAGGACGAATGGCTGATCGCGCTGGACAAGCCGGCGGGCGTT
>URLT01000006.1 GCA_900548795.1 uncultured Eubacteriales bacterium | reverse complement strand
TGCAGACCATGCTCGGCCTGCCGCATCCGCCGACGCGGCTGGAGGCCTACGATATTTCCAACATCGCCGGGACGGACATTGTCGCTTCAATGGTGGTTTTTGTCGACGGAAAGCCGAAAAAAAGCGATTACAAGCGCTTCAAGCTCGAAAATATGGACGATCAGGACGACTACGCGTCCATGCGGCAGGTCATCAGCCGCCGCTTTTGCCATTTTCTCGACGGGGACAGGGGCTTTGACGAGCGCCCGGACGCGCTGCTGATCGACGGCGGCGCCGTTCACGCCGAGACGGTGCGCGAGACGCTCGCGGCCATGCAGCTCGAGCTTCCGATCTTCGGCATGGTCAAGGATGACCGCCACCGCACCCGCGCCCTCGTCACGCCCGACGGGCAAGAGATCGGCATTCAGACCGTTCCGGCAGTCTTTGCCCTGATCGGGCGCATTCAGGAGGAGACGCACCGCTTCGCCGTTACCTATCACCGCGCCCTGCGCAGCCGCCGCGTGCGCGGCTCGCAGCTCGACCGGATCCCCGGCGTCGGGGAAAAGCGACGGCTGGCGCTGCTCAAGACGTTCGGCTCGATCAAGGCGATCCGCGAGGCGGAGCTCCCGGCCCTGTGTGCGGTCGTCCCGGAAACGACCGCGCGAGCGGTCTATGCGTTCTTCCGCACGGAAGAGCAGACAGACAAGGAGATGAAAAGCACATGAGAGTCATTACCGGCACGGCCGGCGGCGTCAACCTCAAGGCGCCGGAGGGGCTTCAGACCCGCCCGACTGCCGACCGTGTCAAGCAGGCGCTGTTTAATATCATTCAATACGAGATCTGCGGAGAGGCGCTCGACCTGTTTGCCGGCTCCGGGCAGCTCGGCATCGAGGCGCTCAGCCGAGGTGCGGCGCGCGCGGTTTTTGTCGATGAGCGCCGCGATGCGCTGGACGTCGTGCGCGAGAACCTGCGCCGCACGCGCCTGACGGAGCGGGCGGAGCTGGTGCAGGGGGATTATCTTTCTTATCTGAACCGGTGCCGGCGCCGCTTTCGCCTGATCTTTCTTGACCCGCCCTACGCGGAAAAATATCTGGAAAATGCAATAAAACGCATCTCGGAAATTGACATTTTGGCGGAAGGTGGTATAATTATCACAGAACGACCCAAGGAAAAGCCGCTCGAGGGCACCTTTCCGGGGCTGGTTCGCTCCAAGGACTATCTTTACGGAAAAACTGCGATCACTCTGTTTCGCAGAGAAGAGGATGCTGTATGAAAATCGCAGTTTACCCCGGCAGCTTCGACCCCGTGACCAACGGGCATCTGAACATCATCGAGCGCGCCTCGCGGCTCTTCGACCGGCTGATCGTCTGCGTGATGGTCAACTGCGACAAGCGGCCGCTGTTCACGCTGAGCGAGCGAAAGAACCTGCTCAAGCGCGTCACGGCGCACCTTCCGAACGTCAGCGTCGACTCGCACGACGGCCTGCTGGCAGACTATGCCCGGACGCACGGCTGCTGCACGATCGTCAAGGGTCTGCGCGCCGGCTCGGACTTTGAAAAAGAATTTCAGATGGCAATGATCAACCGCAAGCTCAACCCCGTGCTCGACTCGCTGTTCCTGACGGCGGAGCATCAGTATATGTACCTCAGCTCCAGCGCCGTGAAGGAGATGGGCTTCTATCAGGCCGACCTGAGCGATTTTTTGCCCGCGGAGATCATGGACGAGTTCCGGGAAAAAATGAAAACCGTTACCAATCATCATAAGGAGGAACAAAAATGAACGAACACGGCATTGAAGAACTGATCGGCACCCTGTATGAAATGGTGCAGGACGCCAAGAGCGTCCCCTTCAGCAGCGACCGTTGCGCCATTGAGCGCGAGCACGTGCTCGATCTGCTCGACGAGATCTCCAACCGTCTGCCCGGCGAGCTGAAGCAGGCCAAGACGATCGTCGAATCGCGCAGCGAGCTGATCACCAGCGCGAAGCGCGAGGCGGAGGGCATCCTCAAGCAGGCGCAGGCGCAGGCGCGTCAGCTCGTCTCGCAGGAGGCCGTCTATGCCGAGGCAAAGTCCCAAGCAAACGAGATGGTGCGCGCCGCGCAGGACAAGATCAAGGAGCTCAAGCAGGTCACGAACGACTATGTCGACGATTCCCTGCGCCGCACGGAGGAGGCCGTTGCCGAATCCCTTGCCGAGATCCGCGACTCGCGCTCGAAATTCCGCGCGCTGGTCAACCCGCAGCAGCGTCCGTCTTCCAATCCCAGCCCGATCATCGAGGACGTCTGACCGCGCCACCCCGACACCGGCGAAAAATAAGTTTGAAGGAGACTCCCCCTTATGGATTGTTCGCAACGCTACCGCTTTTGGCGCGAGCACGCGCCGCTGACCGACTCCGAGCGTGAGGAGCTGGAGCGCCTTGCCTCGGACGGCGACGCCCTCAAGGGCGCGTTCGGAACGGAGCTGGCCTTCGGCACCGCGGGCATCCGCGGCATTATGGGCATCGGCACGAACCGTCTGAACGACTACACCGTGCGCCGCACGGCGCAGGGGCTTGCCGCGTGGCTGACGGCCACGGAGCTGCCGCAGAAATGCGCCATCGGCTATGATTCCCGTCATAATTCCCGTCGCTACGCCGAGATCTGCGCCGTCGCGCTGGCAGAAAAGGGCGTGCACGTCTATGTCTACCACGAGCTGGCGCCTACGCCGATGCTCTCCTTTGCCGTGCGCCGCCTCGGCTGCGGCTGCGGCATCGTTGTCTCGGCCAGCCACAACGCCGGCGCCTATAACGGCATCAAGTGCTACGGTCCGGACGGCTGCCAGATGACCGACGAGCCGGCGGCCGTCGTCTATGAAAAAATCGAGGAGATCCCGTATTTTGTCCCGGCAGAGCAGAGCTTCGACCTCGGCATGGCCAAGCGTGAGATCGAGTTTATCGCGCCGGAGCTTTGGGAGGAATACTACAGAACCGTTCTGGCCGAGCGTGTGACCGACGTCCCGGCGGATAACCTCAACCTGCTCTATACGCCGCTGTGCGGCACCGGCAATAAGCCCGTGCGCACCGTGCTCTCCCGCATCGGCGTCCGCGTTGACGTCGTGAAGGTGCAGGAGCAGCCGGACGGCGATTTCAAGACCTGCGAATATCCGAACCCCGAGACGGACGCGGCGCTCAACGAGAGCTATCAGATCGCGCGCAGCACCCATCCCGACCTCATCCTCGGCACCGACCCGGACTGCGACCGCGTCGCCGTCGCCGTGCCCGCCGGAGAGGGCTTCCGCAAGCTCAGCGGCAACGAGCTGGGCTGCCTGCTGCTCGATTACATCCTCGGCGAGCTGACGGCGCAGGGCAAGCTGCCGAGAGACCCCGTCGCCGTGCGCTCGATCGTCTCATCGCCGATGGCCGACAAGATCGCGGCGAAGTACGGCGTGAAAATGCGCAGCGTTCTGACGGGCTTCAAGTACATCGGCGGCGAGATCCTTGCGCTCGAGGAAAAGGGCGAGGAGAACCGCTTCGTCTTTGGCTTCGAGGAAAGCTGCGGCTACCTCAAGGGTACCTATGCCCGCGACAAGGATGCCGTCGTGGCCTCCATGCTCACAGCCGATCTGGCTGCGAAGCTCAAGCGCGAGGGCATGAATCTGGCCGATCAGATCGACGCGCTCTATGCCGAGCTGGGCTATCACGACGCAAAGGTCATCAGCATTGAGCTCAAGGGGCCGAACGCCATGGAGCTTTCGGCGAAGTTCATGAAGGATTTCCGCGCGGAGATCCCGACGGAGCTGGGCGGCGTGCGCGTGACGAGCTGCACGGACTACCTCACCCGCGTTTGCACGGAGCTTCCCTCCGGCGCGACCGAGCCGGTGCTGCTGCCAAAATCGAACGTCGTGGCGCTGGAGCTGGGCGAGAGCGGCAGCGTGATCGTCCGTCCCTCCGGCACGGAGCCGAAGGTCAAGCTCTATCTGACGGCGGTCGACCGCGATCCGAAGCGCGCCGCTGCGCTGCTCGAGCGTCTGGCCGAGGACATGAAGCGCCTTGCAGACTGCTGAGGGGCTTGACAGACGGGGCAAAACCCGCTATGATACAATAAGATCCATATCCGAAACGTGTTGAAAAAGAGCAGTAGCCGCTGCTTCTGCGCCCAGAGAGGGGACGGTCGGTGCAAGTCCCCGGCAGATCGCGGTGAAGTCGCTTTGGAACGGGCGGGCTGAGCGTTTGTCAGGCTCGCACGGGTGCTCCCGTTACAGAGCGGAAAAACGGCCTGCGCCGTTTTTCAAGAGTGTCCGCTTTTGCGGAAATTCAGGTGGTACCGCGGAATATTTCGCCCTGAGCCAAGCGCTCAGGGCGTTTTTTATCAAATAAGGAGACTGATTATGGCAAGAGAATTACCGAAGACCTACGATCCCAAGGACGTCGAGGCGCGGCTGTACCGTTTCTGGCAGGACGGCGGGTATTTTCATACCGAGCGCGACGAGCAAAAAAAGCCGTTCACGATCATTATGCCGCCCCCCAATGTGACCGGCCAGCTTCACATGGGTCACGCGATGGACGCCTCGCTGCAGGACGTGCTCATCCGCTTCAAGCGGATGCAGGGCTATGCGGCGCTGTGGGTGCCGGGTGTCGACCACGCCGGTATCGCCACGCAGATCAAGGTCGAGGAGGAGCTGCGCAAGGAGGGGCTGACGCGCTATGACCTCGGCCGCGAGAAGTTCCTCGAGCGTGTCTGGGACTGGAAGCACAGATTCGGCAACCGCATCGTCGAGCAGCAGAAGAAGCTCGGCGCGTCCTGCGACTGGGAGCGCGCGCGCTTCACGATGGACGAGGGCTGCTCGAAGGCCGTGCGCGAGGTATTCGTGAGCCTCTATGAGCAGGGGCTGATCTATAAGGGCAGCCGCATCATCAACTGGTGCCCGCATTGCGTCACGGCGCTGTCCGACGCCGAGGTCGAGTATGTCGACAAGCCCGGCAGCCTCTGGCACATCCGCTATCCGCTGGCCGACGGCTCCGGCGAGGTGATCGTTGCCACGACGCGCCCGGAGACGATGCTGGGCGACTCCGGCGTCTGCGTCAACCCGAACGACGAGCGCTATAAGGCCATTGTCGGCAAGAACGTGATCCTGCCGCTTATGAACAAGGAGATCCCCGTTGTCGCCGACGATTATGCCGAGATGGACTTCGGCACGGGCTGCGTCAAGATGACCCCTGCGCACGACCCCAACGACTTCGAGGTCGGCCTGCGCCACAAGCTCGAGGTCATTCGCGTGCTCGACGACAACGGCAAGGTCAACGAGCTTGGCGGAAAGTATCAGGGACTCGACCGCTACGAGGCGCGCAAGCAGATCGTCGCCGATCTCGAGGAGCAGGGCTACCTTGTCAAGGTCGAGCCGTATAACCACAACGTCGGAACGTGCTACCGCTGCCACCGCGACGTCGAGCCGATCATTTCGGCACAGTGGTTCGTCAAGATGAAGCCGCTGGCCGAGGAGGCGCTGCGCGTCGTCAACGAGGGCGAGACGAAGTTCGTTCCCGAGCGCTTCACAAAAATTTACACCAACTGGATGGAGAACGTGCGCGACTGGTGCATCTCGCGCCAGCTCTGGTGGGGGCATCAGATCCCCGCGTGGTACTGCGCAGACTGCGGCCATATGACCGTCTCGCGCGAGGACGCGACCTGCTGCGAAAAATGCGGCAGCAAGCACATCACCCGCGACGAGGACGTGCTCGACACCTGGTTCTCCTCGGCGCTCTGGCCGTTCGAGACGCTCGGCTGGCCGGACACCGACGCGCCCGATTTCAAGTATTTTTATCCGACCGACGTGCTCGTGACGGGCTACGACATCATCTTCTTCTGGGTCGCGCGCATGATCTTCTCCGGCTGCAAGCAGACCGGAAAGACGCCCTTCCACACCGTGCTGATCCACGGCCTTGTGCGCGACGATAAGGGCAGAAAAATGTCGAAGTCCCTCGGCAACGGCATCGATCCGCTCGAGATGATCGACCGCTACGGCTCGGACGCCCTGCGCATGAACATGATCACGGCCAATTCCCCCGGCAACGATATGCGCTTCTATGTCGAGCGCTGCGAGGCGATGCGCAACTTTGCCAACAAGCTCTGGAACGCCAGCCGCTATGTCATGATGAACCTCAGCGTCGAAAGGAACGAGCTTCCGGCGCTGAGCGAGCTGGAGACGGCGGATAAATGGATCCTCTCCAAGCTCAACACGCTGATCGCCGACGTCACGGAGAATCTGGACAAGTACGAGCTGGGCATCGCCGTGCAGAAGGTCTATGACTTCATCTGGGACAGCTACTGCGACTGGTACATCGAGCTGACCAAGTCCCGCCTCTACGGCGAGGACGAGGCGAGCAAGCTCGTGGCGCAGAAGGTGCTGCTCTATGTGCTCGATCAGATCCTGCGCCTGATGCACCCGTTCATGCCGTTCATCACCGAGGAGATCTGGCAGGCGATCCCGCACGAGGGCGACGCGCTGATCGTGGCCAAGTGGCCGGAGCACCGCGACGACCTGCGCTTCCCGGCCGAGGAATCGTCCATGGAGAGCATTATGAACGCCATTCGCGCCGTCAGAAACCGCAGAGCCGAGCTGAACGTGCCGCCCGCGAAGAAGTGCACGCTCTACGTCGTGACCGAGAAGCAGGACGTGTTTGCAGGCGGCGTCGGGTTTATGACCCGTCTGGCCTATGCCGATCAGGTCGTCGTCTCGGCCGAAAAGCCCGAGGGACACGCGTCCATGGCCTCCTGCGTGACGCATGATGCGACTCTTTATATGCCGATGAACCAGCTCGTGGACGTCGAGCAGGAGCTTTCCCGCCTGACCAAGGAGCGCGAAAAGACCGAGAAGCTGCTGGCCTCCGTCCGCGGCAAGCTGAATAACGCGGGCTTCGTGGCCAAGGCGCCGGAGCAGGTCGTCGCGGCCGAGCGCGCCAAGGCGGAAAAATACGAGAGCCTGCTCAGACAGCTCGACGAGAGCGAGGCGCGTCTGCGCAGCCTCTGATTCTCTTGGGAACCTCTGAATCAATCGGCTGCGGCGCTCAGCGGGTCTTTTGTCCCAGCTTATCGGTTTGAAAATCTTGAAATACACAAAGTATTCCTGCGATTTCCAAACCTCAATCTGGAACAAAATCCCTCGCTGACCACCGCAGCCGATTGATTCAGAGGTTCCCAAGAAAAGGAGGGCTGTGCCCGTGGTTCTTTGGATTCTGTTGATGGCGGCCGTGGTGCTGCTCGGCGCGGCGGCGCTGCTCTATCTGGTGCGCAATGTTCGGCGCTTCACGCCGCTGAAAAAGCTCGCGGAGAAAAGCCGCGCGGCGGGCTGGCTCGTCGCGCTTGCGGCGGTGCTGCTGCCGCTGGGCGTGTGCTTTGCCCTCTGGGGCGCGATGAACGCGCTTATCATCCTGCTGCATCTGGCGCTGTTCGGCCTGCTGGCCGATCTGGTCTGCCGGGTGATCGGCAAGCTGCGCAAAAAGCGCTTCGCGCGGAATTATGCCGGTCTTGCGGCGCTGCTGCTGACGGCCGCCTATCTCGGCGTCGGCTGGTATCAGGCCAGTCACGTCTGGCGCACGGCCTACACCGTCACGACCGAAAAGGCCGTCGGGCAGCTCCGCGTGGGGCTGATCGCCGATTCCCATCTCGGCACGACCTTTGACGGCGCAGGCTTCGCCGCGCATATGAAGACCCTGCAGGCCGAAAAGCCGGACGTCGTGGTCGTGGCCGGTGATTTTGTCGACGAACGCTCGAGCCGCGCGGATATGGTCGCGGCCTGCAAGGCGCTCGGCGGGCTGCAGACGCCCTACGGCGTGTATTTCGTCTTCGGCAACCATGATAAGGGCAATTATTCCGGCGGTCACGCCGGGCAGACGCCCGAGGGGATCAGAAAGGCAGGCGAGCGCAGCGGCCTGATGCCCGACCGGGATTTTACGGCGGAGGATCTGGTCAACGAGCTGGAGGCCAACGGCGTGACCGTTTTGCAGGACGAGACGGTACTGCTGGACGATCGGTTCTATCTCATCGGGCGTCAGGATGCCTCGGAGGAGACGGAGAACCGCGGCGGGCGCGCGTCCATGCAGGAGCTGACGCAGGGGCTGGACAGGCAGTATTATTCCATCGTGCTTGACCATCAGCCGCATGATTATGACGGCGAGGCGGCCTCCGGGGTCGACCTCGTGCTCTCGGGGCATACGCACGGCGGCCAGCTTATCCCGCTGGTGCAGCTGATCGACTGGTTCGGCTTCGGCGACGATAACGTCTATGGCCTCGAGCGCCGCGCGGACACGGATTTCGTCGTGACCTCCGGCATTTCGGACTGGGCGATCAGCTTCAAGACCGGCTGCCGGTCGGAATATGTCATTCTGGACATTCAGGGAAGCTGAATCCATCCCGCTGCCATGCGGCAGCGGGATTTTTTTTACAGAAACCCGCGATTTTACTTCGATTTTACAAAAAGCTGGTGACGGATTTGACGTTCCTTTGATACGATTTTTACAGAGCAAAAGAGGAAGTTATCCATAGGCAGCACCGCGCAATTGCGTCGGTGCGCTTCGGCGGATCTGCTTGCCGAATTTTGCGGTGTTGTCCAAAGATAAAAATCGGATTGGGGAGAACGAAATGACAATTTTCAATGCACTGACGATGCTCGGCGGGCTTTGCCTGTTCCTGTTCGGCATGAATGTGATGGGCGAGGCGCTGGAGCGCCGCGCGGGCAACGGCCTGCGGACGCTGATCGGCAGGATCACGGATCGCCCGGTCATGGGCTTTTTGACCGGCTTGGGCGTGACCTCGATCATCCAAAGCTCGTCGGCCACGACCGTCATGGTCGTCGGCTTCGTCAATTCCGGCCTGATGACGCTGCGTCAGGCGATCAACGTCATCATGGGCGCGAACGTCGGAACGACCGTGACGGCGTGGCTGCTCAGCCTCACGGGCATCGACAGCAGCAACATCTTTGTCAGCCTGCTCAAGCCGTCCGCATTCACGCCGGTGCTGGCGCTGGTCGGCGTCGTGCTGTATCTTTTTGTCAAAAACGCACGCAAGAAGGACACCGGGCTGATCCTCCTCGGCTTCGCGACGCTGATGTTCGGCATGGAGACCATGAGCGGCGCGGTGTCCGGCCTGAAGGACGTCCCGGCCTTCACCAATTTCTTCGTGCTCTTCAAAAATCCGGTGCTCGGCGTGCTCGTCGGCATGATCCTGACGGCGGTCATCCAGTCCAGCTCGGCCTCGGTCGGCATTTTGCAGGCCTTGGCCGTGACCGGCAGCGTCAGCTATGCCGCTGCGATCCCGATCATCATGGGGCAGAACATCGGCACCTGCGTCACGGCACTGCTGGCCTCGGTCGGCACGAACAAAAACGCGAAGCGCGCCGCCGTCGTGCACCTGATGTTCAACATCATCGGCGTGGTTGTGCTGCTGAGCGTGTTCTGCATCGTCAAGGCGGCCGCCGCCCCGGCGATCCTCAACGAGCCTGCGACGAAGCTCGGCATCGCCGTGTGCCACTCGGTCTTTAACGTCGCCTGCACGGCGCTGCTGCTCCCGGCGGGCGGCCTGCTCGAGAGGCTGGCGATCCGTCTGGTGCCGGATGCAAAATGCGCCGAGCGCCCGCAGGAGCTGGACGAGCGCCTGCTTGCAACGCCGTCGCTGGCGCTGCAGCAGAGCCGCGCCGTCTGCCTGCAAATGGCGCAAACCGCCGTCCGCGCGATGAATAACGCCCTGCGCTCGGTCACGGACTACCGCTCCGAGACGGCGCAGAGCATCCGCAAAGACGAGGAGCGCTGCGACCAGCTCGAGGATCTGCTCGGCACCTATCTCGTGCGCGTGAGCGCGCAGAAGCTCGGCGAGGACGAGAGCCGCGAAGCCACGGAGCTGCTCAAGGTCATCGGCGATTTTGAGCGCATTTCCGACCACGCGGTGAACATTTTGGAATCGGCCGAGGAGCTGCGGGAAAAGCACCTGCGCTTTTCCGAGGCGGCGACGGCGGAGTACCGCACGCTGGCCGAGGCGGTCGAGGAGATCACGGAGCTGACGCTGGCCGCGTTCCAAGCCGCCGACGCCGGGCTCGCCGCCCGCGTCGAGCCGCTCGAGCAGGTGATCGACGGGCTGAAGGAGCAGATGCGCACGAGCCACATCCTGCGGATGCAGCAAAGCGCGTGCAGCATGGAAAACGGCTTTGTCTGGGCCGACCTGCTGACCAATCTGGAGCGCACCTCCGACCACTGCTCCAACATCGCCGGGTGCGTGATCGACACGGCCATGCACAATCTCAACCTGCACGCCACGCTGCGCTCGGCAAAGTTCGAGGATGAGTCGTTCAAACGGGAATACAAGGCCTATGCGCGCAAATACCGCCTGCCCGAGCTTCAGGCCGGTGCGTGACAAACGAATTTTCGCCGGTCGAGTCGGAAACGGCTCGACCGGCGTTATTTTTTTCGTTTTGTTCATAAATCGCTCTTTATTTCCGACCGGAAATCGTGTATAATCGATATAATTGAGGATAATATGCCCAGCCGCGCGCAGCGGCTGAACGGGAGGAACTGGTTTTATGGAAGAAAACGAAATGCAGGCGCAGCCGGAGCTGACGCAGCCCGCGCCGCAGACGCCTCAGCCGGAAAAGCAGCCGCCGCTCTACGGCGCTTATACGCTGCTGCATGATCTTGCCTATATTCTCGCGGCGGTGACGCTGATCTTTGTCTTTGCCGTGCGGCTCGTCGGCGTGAACGGCGAGTCGATGCTCCCGACGCTTCAGGACGGCGACTATCTTGCCCTGCAAAGCAACGTCATTATGGGCGATCTGCACTACGGCGACATCGTCGTTGCGCGCAAGCTGTCCTTCCGCGGCGGCGAGCCGATCGTCAAGCGCGTCATCGCGACCGAGGGGCAGACGGTCGACGTCCGCTCCAACGCGGACGGAACGGCGACGGTCTATGTCGACGGCACGGCGCTGAACGAGCCTTACATCAACGAGACGATGCTCGAGGTCTACGGCGGCACGGAGTTCCCGCTCACGGTCGAGAAGGACTGCGTGTTCGTCATGGGCGACAACCGCAACCACTCGGCCGACAGCCGCTATGCCGAGATCGGACAGATCCGGCTCGACCAGGTGATGGGGAAGGTGCTGGCTATCGTGTTCCCCGGGAAAAATGCAGACAATTCGCGCAGCTTCAGCCGGATCGGGACGGTGGACTGATGGACGATAAGATGAACATTCAATGGTATCCGGGTCACATGACCAAGACCCGGCGGCAGATGGAGGCCGACCTCAAGCTGGTCGACGCCGTCTGCGAGATCGTCGACGCGCGCATCCCGCTTGCAAGCCGCAACCCGGACATCGACGCGATCTGCGGCGCAAAGCCGCGCCTGATGATCCTCAACCGCATAGACCTTGCAGACCCCGAGGCGACGGCGCTCTGGGCCGACTGGTTCCGCAAGCAGGGCATGGCGGTCGTGCCGACCGACTGCAAGAGCCGCCGGGGCATCAATCGCTTCGTTCCGGCGGTGCGGGAGCTTCTGAGCGAGAAGCTCCGGCGCTATGCCGAGAAGGGCTTTGTCAACAAGCCGCTCAAGCTGATGATCGTCGGCATCCCGAACGTCGGCAAATCGACCTTCATCAATCAGGTCGCCGGGCGCAGGGGCGCGAAGGCCGAGAACCGGCCGGGCGTCACGCGCGGCAAGCAGTGGGTCACGGTGGACACCGGACTGCTCCTGCTCGACACGCCGGGCATCCTCTGGCCGAAGCTCGGCGACGAGGAGGCCGGCCGCCGGCTGGCCTATACCGGCGCGGTCAAGGACGATATTCTTGACATCGAGACGCTGGCGATGCATCTGATGAAGCTGCTCTACACGCGCTATCCCGAGGCGCTGCGCGAGCGCTATAAGCTCGATTGCCCGCCCGAGACGGACGGCTTCGCGCTTCTGAGCGAGGCGGCGCGCAGACGCGGCTTCCTGCTGGCGCGCGGCGAGCTGGACACCGAGCGCATGGCGCGGATCCTTTTGGAGGAATTCCGCTCCGGAAAAATCGGGAAATTTACGCTGGAGCGACCGGAGGAGGCTGAGAGCCATGAGTGAGCTGTGGGAGTTTGAGCACGCCGCGACGGAGGAGGGCTTTTCCCTGATCTGCGGCGTGGACGAGGCCGGACGAGGCCCGCTGGCCGGGCCGGTCTGCGCGGCGGCGGTGATCCTGCCGCCCGATTTGGAGCTGGAGGGTCTGAACGACTCGAAAAAGCTCTCCGAAAAGCGCCGCGAGGCGCTCTATCCCCTGATCTGCGAGCAGGCGCTGGCCTATGGCATCGCCTTTGCAAGCGAGCAGGAGATCGACGAGATCAACATTTTGCAGGCGACGTTTCTTGCCATGCGCCGCGCCGTCGAGCAGCTCGGGCAAAAGCCCGACCTTGCGCTCGTCGACGGCAACCGCGAGCCGGATTTCGGCGACATCCCCGTGCGCACGATCATCAAGGGCGACAGCCGCAGCGCGAATATCGCGGCGGCGTCGATCCTTGCAAAGGTCACGCGCGACCGCTTCATGCTCGAGCAGGACGCGGTCTACCCGCAGTACGGCTTCGCCGTCCACAAGGGCTATGGCACGCAGAAGCACTACGCCGCCCTGCGCGAATACGGCCCCTGCCCCATCCATCGCAGGAGCTTTCTGAAAAAATTCTATGGCGAATGATCTGCTCGGCCGCTGGGGCGAGAGCCTCGCGGCGGACTATCTGCAAAAGCGGCGCTACCGCATCGTCGCGGCGAATTACCGCTGCCGCTTCGGAGAGATCGACCTGATCGCCGAGCGGCGCGGGACGCTCGTTTTTGTCGAGGTCAAGCTGAGAAAGAGCGCGGATTTCGCCCCGGCGCGTGAGTTTGTTGACCGGCATAAGCAGGAGCGCCTGCGCCGCACGGCGCTGATGTTTCTGGCCGAGCGCGAGACGGAGCAGCCCGTGCGCTTTGACGTGATCGAGATCTATGCCCCGCAGGGGATGCAGACGCTCGCTCCGCGCATCAACCATTTGGAGGACGCGTTTCAATGAGACTTTTTGACGCCCATTGCGATACGGCCTACGCCCTCTGGAAAAAGGGCGAGAGGCTGGAGACGAACACCGGCCACGTCGACCTCAGACGCGCGGCCTTTTTGGATGCTTACACGCAGATCTTTGCCTTTTGCAGCTATGCCGGGGCGCTTGCGGAATTTGGCTTCGCCGACTGCGCCGACGCCCTGCGGCTTCCGCTTGCCGTCCTGCGGCGCGAGCTGACGCGCAACCGCGAGCGGATCGTCGCCGTGCGCTCGGCGGCCGAGGCGCGCGCCTGCAACGCCGCCGGGAAAATGGCCGCGCTGTTTTCCATCGAGGGCGCGGAGGTCATCGGCTGCGACCCGGGGCGGCTGCCCGCGCTGCGGGAGGAGGGCTTTGTCCTCTCCACGCTGACGTGGAACGCAGACAACGCGCTGGCCGGGTGCTGCGGCTCGGAGCGCGGCCTGAGCGACCGCGGCCAAGCCTATGTCCGCGCGGCGCAGAGCTGCGGCGTGCTTCTCGACGTCAGTCATCTGGGCGACCGCTCGTTTTGGGAGCTGGTCGACTGCACCCGCGCCCCGCTCGTGGCCAGTCATTCCGACTGCCGCGCCCTGTGCGGCCATCGGCGAAACCTGACGGACGACCAGCTCCGCGCGCTTGCGCAGACCGGCGTGATCGTCGGCCTGAATTTTTATCCGCCGTTTTTGGGCGGAGCGGGCGGCTTTGACGCGCTGCGGGCGCATCTGGAGCATCTGCTCGCGCTGTGCGGCGAGCGGCACGTCTGCATGGGCGGCGACCTCGACGGCTGCGACGTGCTGGCGCGCGGGATCTCGGATATTCGCGGGTATTCCGCATTTTATGACGACCTGCGCGCCCACGGCTACGGCGAGGCGCTGCTCGACCGGATCTTTTACACCAATCTTGCCGACCTGTTGGAGGAAGGAGGGAGCTGATGGCGCTCTACGCGATCGGAGATCTGCATCTGTCGCTCGGCTCAAACAAGCCCATGGACGTTTTCGGCGGCCGCTGGGAGGGCTATGTCGACAAGCTGCGCGCCGGGTTTTCCGTCGTGCGGCCGGAGGACACGACCGTTCTGCTGGGCGACCTGAGCTGGGCGCTGAGCATGGAGGAGGCGACGCAGGATTTCGCGTTCATCAACGAAATTCCGGGGCGCAAAATCATTCTCAAGGGCAACCACGACTATTGGTGGAGCACGGCGACGAAGTTTTATCGCTTCTGCGAGGCAAACGGCTTTTCGCAGATGTTCATCCTGAACAACAACTGCTATGAATACGAGGGCGCGGCGCTCTGCGGCACGCGCGGCTGGTTTTTTGAGGAGGACGCCGCAGTCGGCAGCCACAATGACAAGGTCTTCCGGCGCGAGCTGATCCGGCTGGAGACCTCGCTCAAGGCGGCAGGGGAGCGCGAGAAGCTCTGCTTCCTGCACTATCCGCCGCGCTACCGCGGCTATGAGTGCCCGGAGATCCTCGCGCTGCTGGCGCAGTACCGCGTCAGCCTGTGCTGCTACGGGCATTTGCATGGCGACAGCCATAAACTGGCCATTCAAGGCTGCTGCGGCGGGACGGAATTCCGTCTTTGCGCGGCCGATTTTGTACATTTTCAACCGATTCGACTGAAATAGACGAAAAAAAGCTTGTATTATCAGAAATAATCTGATAAAATAATTCGGCTCATTGTAAATAATGCGCAAAAAGCGCAATCCATAGGAGGACACATAAATGAATGTCAAGAGCGTAGAAAAAGAAGCGACCCGCGCAACCGTTACGCTGGAGATCGCCAAGGCGGAGCTGGAGCCGTCGCTGAACAAGGCATACCTCAAGTATCGCAAGGACATCACCATTCCCGGCTTCCGCAAGGGTCACGCGCCCCGCATGGTCATCGAGGCCGCCTACGGCAAGCACGTCTTCTTCGAGGACGCGGTCGAGGAGATGTTCCCGCAGATCTATAAGGACTGCATCCTGACGCAGGATATTAAGCCCGTCGGCCGCCCGTCCGTCTCCAATATGGACATCGCCGACGACGGCACCGTCACGCTGTCCGTCGTGACCGACCTCTATCCCGAGGTCAAGCTCGGCCAGTACAAGGGGCTCGAGATCGAGAAGGCCGAGGTCGAGGTCGCCGAGAGCGAGATCGACGCGGAGCTGGATCGCATGGCCAACAACGTCGCCCGCATCACCACCGTCGAGCGCCCCGCGCAGGAGGGCGATACCGCCGTCATCGACTACGAGGGCTTCAAGAACGGCGTCGCCTTCCAGGGCGGCAAGGGCGAGGGCTATGAGCTCAAGCTCGGCTCTCACACCTTTATCCCCGGCTTTGAGGAGCAGGTCGTCGGCATGAGCGCCGGCGAGAGCAAGGACATTGAGCTGACCTTCCCGGAGGACTACCACGCCAAGGAGCTGGCCGGCGCGCCGGTCGTCTTCAAGGTCACGGTCAAGGAGGTCAAGGAGACCGTCGTTCCGGAGAAGGACGACGAGTTCGTCAAGGACGTCTCCGAATTTGACACCGTCGCCGAGCTGCGCGCCGACATCGAAAAGCGCATCCGCGAGGAGAAGCAGAACGGCATCGACCGCGCCTTTGAGAACGCCGCGATCGAAAAGGCCGTGGAAAACATGACCGTTGAGATCCCCGAGAGCATGGTCGACGACGAGGTCGAGCAGGAGCTTGAGCGCATGGACTATGAGCTGCGCTCTCAGGGCGCCTCGCTGCAGGCCTATGCCCAAATGCTCGGCGGCAATATGGACGCCATGCGCAACAGCCTGCGCCCGTCCGCGCTCAACGCCGTCAAGACCAACGTCATGCTCGACGCCGTTGTCGACGCCGAGAAGCTCGAGGTCTCCGACGAGGAGTGCGAGGAGGAATACAAGCGTCTTGCCGATTCCTACAAGCTCGAGGTCGAGAAGGTCAAGGAAATGCTCGACGTGAAGGGTATGCGCGGCGACCTGCAGGTCAAGAAGGCTGCGAAGCTGATCGCCGAGACGGCCGTTGCCGTCGCTGCGAAGAAGGAAGAGGAGCCCAAGGCGGAATAATCCGAAGCGGCTCTGGCTATACTGTTCTCTGACCGCGCTCCGTGCGGTCAAAGAACCCGTTTTTGGGAAAGGAGCTTCATTATGAGTTTGGTTCCGTATGTTGTCGAGCAAACCAGCAGAGGTGAGCGTTCTTACGACATTTTTTCCCGGCTGCTCAACGACCGCATCATTTTCCTGTCCGAGGAGGTCAACGACACCACCGCCGCGCTGGTCGTGGCGCAGATGCTTTACCTCGAGGCGCAGGATCCGGACAAGGACATCCAGTTCTATATCAACAGCCCCGGCGGCTCTGTGACGTCCGGCATGGCGATCTATGACACCATGCAGTACATCAAGTGCGACGTTTCGACCATCTGCGTCGGCATGGCTGCGTCCATGGGCGCGTTCCTGCTGGCGGCCGGAGCCAAGGGCAAGCGCATCGCTCTGCCCAATTCCGAGATCATGATCCACCAGCCCCTCGGCGGGATGCAGGGTCAGGTCACGGATCTGCAGATCCATGCGCAGCGCATGGCCGAGATCAAGCAGCGGCTCAACGGGATCCTCGCCGAGCGCACCGGCAGAAGCCTTGAGGAGATCTCTCGCGATACCGAGCGTGACAATTTCCTCACTGCGCAGCAGGCGCTGGACTACGGCCTGATCGACCGCGTGATCTCTCAAAGATAAGAAGGAGACTCTGCAATTGGCTGAAAAACTGATCCGCTGCTCCTTCTGCGGCAAGACGCAGGGGCAGGTGCAGCGCATTCTCTCCGGTCCGAACAACGTGTATATCTGCAACGAGTGCGTGGAGCTTTGCGACTCCCTGCTGCACGAGGATATGTACGAGACGCAGGATCGCGAGCTTCCGAGGCCGGAGCACCTTCCGACGCCGAAGGAAATCAAGGAATATATGGACGGCTATATCATCGGGCAGGATCGGGCGAAGATCGCCCTTTCCGTCGCCGTCTATAACCACTATAAGCGCATTTATTACGGCACGCAGAGCGACGTCGAGCTGCAAAAGAGCAACATTTTGCTCATCGGGCCGACCGGCTGCGGCAAGACGCTCTTCGCCCAGACCCTCGCAAAGATCCTGAAGGTGCCCTTTGCCATTGCTGACGCGACCACGCTCACCGAGGCGGGCTACGTCGGCGAGGACGTCGAGAACATCCTGCTGCGCCTGCTTCAGGCGGCGGATTTCGACGTCGAGCTGGCCGAGCGCGGCATCATCTATATCGACGAGCTGGATAAGATCGCCCGCAAGAGCGAGAATACCTCCATCACGCGCGACGTCTCCGGCGAGGGTGTGCAGCAGGCGCTGCTCAAGATCGTTGAGGGCACCGTCGCCAACGTTCCGCCGCAGGGCGGCAGAAAGCACCCGCAGCAGGAATTCATCCAGATCGACACGTCGAACATCCTCTTTATTTGCGGCGGGGCGTTCGACGGGCTGGATAAGATCATCGAGCGACGCGTCGACCGTTCGAGCCTCGGCTTCGGCTCGGAGCTGAAGAGCAAGAAGGAGCGCGACGTCGGCGCCCTGTTCTCGCAGGTGCAGCCGCACGATCTGCTGAAATTCGGCCTGATCCCGGAGCTGGTCGGCCGGATGCCGATGGTCACGAGCCTCGGCAGCCTGACGCAGCAGGATCTGGTGCGCATCCTGACGGAGCCGAAAAATGCGCTTTGCCGGCAGTATCGCAAGCTGCTGGAGCTGGACCATGTGACGCTGGACTTCGAGGTCGAGGCGCTCGAGGCGATCGCCCAGCGCGCCATTGACCGCCGGATCGGCGCAAGAGGTCTGCGGGCGGTGCTCGAGGAGATCATGACGAAGGTCATGTATGAGATCCCGTCCGACCCGACCATTACAAAGGTCATGATTACGAAGGAATGCGTGGAGGACGGCGCGGAGCCCGTGGTGACCCGCGGCAAGCGCCCGCGCTCCAGCGCAGGATAAGGGAGAAATGGGGGAGCCTTCGGACGCCCCTTTTTTCTCATTTTATCGGGCAGATCGCCCGAACGGTTTCCGGAATACCCAGGGAAAGGAGAAACCAACCATGAAGGAAATTATCATATCCGAGCGCATCCCCGTGCTGGCGCTGCGCGGGCTGACCGTGTTCCCGCGGGCGACGATCCATTTTGACGTCGGCCGCGAGAAGTCCGTCCGCGCGCTGGACAAGGCAATGAAGGGCGACCAGAAAATTTTTCTGGTGACGCAGAAGGATATTTTGCAGGACGACCCGTCTGTGGACGAGCTGTATGACGTCGGTACCGTCGCAGAGGTGCGGCAGGTGCTGAAAATGCCCGGAGACGCCGTCCGCGTGCTGGTGCACGGCCAATACCGCGCGCGGATCACCGAGGCGCTGAGCACGAAGAGCTATCTTTCTGCGCGGGTCGAGTCGCTTCCGGATGAGGACGTGCCGACGCAGACGGTGCGCGTCGACGCGCTCCTGCGGCAGGCGGCGCAGCTTTTTGACGAATTCATCGAGCTTTCTCAGCGCCCCGTGCAGGACGTGATGCTCAAGCTGCTCGCCTCACGCGACCCCGGTCAGGTCGCCGACCTGATCGCGCAGGCCGCAAGCTACGACTATTCCGACAAAATGCGCGTGCTTTCCCAGCTCGATCCGGTCAAGCGGCTGGAGATCTCCAACCGTCTGCTCTCGCGCGAGCTGGAGGTGCTGCGCATTGAGAACCAACTGCAGGATAAGACCCAGCAGGTGATCGACCGAGATCAGCGCGACTATTATCTGCGCGAGCAGCTCAAGGTCATCCGCAAGGAGCTGGGCGAGACGGACGAGGACGAGGAGGCCGAGGGCTACCGCGAAAAAATACGGGCGCTCCGCGCGCCGGCCGAGGTTCAGGAGAAGCTGAATAAAGAGGTGCAGCGCCTCGTCAAGCAGCCCTACGGCGCCTCCGAGGCGTCCGTGATCCGCAACTATCTCGACACCGTGCTCGAGCTTCCATGGGGCAAGCGCACGAAGGAGCGCGTGAACGTCGAGGCGGCGCGGCGCGTGCTTGACCGCGACCATTACGGTCTGGAAAAGGTCAAGGAGCGTATTTTGGAAATTCTGGCCGTTAAGCAGCTTGCACCGGAGCTTCCGGGGCAGATCATCTGCCTCGTCGGCCCTCCGGGCGTCGGCAAGACGTCCATCGCCATGAGCGTCGCCCATGCGCTGAACCGGAAGCTTGCGCGCCTGTCGCTCGGCGGCATCCACGATGAGGCCGAGATCCGAGGCCACCGCAAGACCTATATCGGCGCAATGCCCGGCCGCATCCTGACGGCCATTCAGCAGGCCGGCTCGTGCAACCCGCTGCTGCTGCTCGACGAGATCGACAAGCTCGGCAGCGACTATCGCGGCGACCCCTCCGCGGCGCTGCTCGAGGTGCTCGATTCCGAGCAGAACGCGACCTTCCGCGACAACTATCTCGAGCTGCCGTTCGATCTCAGCGAATGTATGTTTATCACGACGGCCAACACGACCGATACGATCCCGCGCCCCCTGCTCGACCGCATGGAGGTCATTGAGCTCGGCTCGTATACCGACGAAGAAAAGCTCATGATCGCCAAACGACATCTGCTGCCCAAGCAGCTTAAAAAGCACGGCATCGCCAAGACGCAGCTCAAGGTCACGGACGACGCCGTCCGCGAGATCATCCGCTGCTACACGCGCGAGTCCGGCGTGCGCAATTTGGAGCGGGAGCTGGGCGCGCTGTGCCGCAAGGCGGCCATGCGCATCGTCTCCGAGCCGGAGCTGAAAACGCAGCGCGTGACCGGCGCGGAGCTGGGGGCCTATCTCGGCCCGCGCAAGCTCATGCCGGATAAGCTGCCGCCCGTCGACACCGTCGGCCTCGTTACGGGGCTGGCGTGGACGTCCGTCGGCGGCGAGACGCTCGAGGTCGAGTGCAACGTCGTCGAGGGCACCGGCAAGCTGGAGCTGACCGGCAACCTCGGTGAGGTGATGAAGGAGTCCGTCCACGCGGCGATGAGTTATATCCGAAGCCGCGCGAAGGAGCTCGGCATCGCGCCCGATTTTTACAAGACCAGAGACATCCACGTTCACTTCCCGGAGGGCGCTGTGCCCAAGGACGGCCCGTCGGCAGGCGTGACGGTCTGCACGGCGCTTGTCTCGGCGCTGACCGGCACGCCCGTGCGCCGCGACATTGCCATGACCGGCGAGATCTCGATCCGCGGCCGCGTGCTGCCCATCGGCGGCCTCAAGGAAAAGACCATGGCGGCCTATCGCCACGGCATCCGCACGGTCATTCTTCCCAAGGACAACGAGAAGGATCTGGCGGAGATCGACCGCACCGTGCGTCGCGCACTGAATTTTGTCACGGTCGACCATGCCGACGCCGTGCTCGAGACGGCGCTGGCGCTGCCCGTGACGGCCGCGCCCGACGCGAAGCCCGCAAAAAAGACCGCCCTGCCCGTGCCGCAGAGCCAGGTCGAGCCGCAGACGGGGATACGCCAATGAACTTACAGAAGGTCGAATTCATCCGCTCGGCCGCGAGCCCGTCGGACTTTCTGCACGACGGTCTGAAGCAGATCGCCTTTGCCGGGAAGTCCAACGTCGGCAAGTCGTCGGTGCTGAACTGCGTATTGCAGCGCAAAAACTTTGCCCGCGTCGGCCAAAAGCCCGGAAAAACGATCCACATCAACTATTTCAGGGTCGACGGCGCGGCCTACCTCGTCGATCTGCCGGGCTACGGCTACGCGCAGGTCTCCGAGGCCGAGAAAAACCGCTGGGGGCGCCTGATGGAGCGCTATTTTGCCGAGCCGGAGGCGCTTGCGCTGGGCGTGATGATCGTCGACGCGCGTCACGCGCCGACGAAGCTCGACGTTGTGATGGCGCAGCTCTTCCGCTCGACCGGCTGCCCGTTCGTGGTGGTCGCGAACAAGCTCGACAAGCTCAAGCCGCGCGAGATCGAGCCGAATATGGCGCTCATCCGCCGGGAGCTGTCGCTTTCCGACGAAACGCGGCTGATCCCCTTCTCGGCCGAGAAGGGGACGGGACGCGCTGAGCTGGTCGGCGCAATTCTGAACGCCTGACCGATTTTCCCTTGCGCAGGGCGTCGGAAAATGGTATAATTTGTTTGAGGAATCGACGCAATGGACGAACCGAGCTATCACCTGACCGGAGTGATCCGCGGGCAGGACGCGCTGCCGGAGGACTTTGACGGCCCGCTGGACGTGATCTTCCTGCTGCTGAGCAAAAACAAAATAGAGATCCAAGACGTCAGCATCACGTCGATTTTGGAGCAATATCTTGCCTATCTGGACGAAATGAAGCGCCTTGACATGGAAATCGCCAGCGAATTTATCGCGATGGCGTCGCATCTGATGCTCATCAAGACGAAAATGCTGCTCTCCGCCGCCGAGCGCGAGGAGGCCATGAGCGAGATGGAGCTGCTGATCCGCTCCCTCGAGGAGCGCCAGCGTGCCGACGCATACGAGCAGATCCGCAGAGCGGTCGCCTTCCTCGAGCCGCGCAACGAGATCGGCCGCAACCTCTTCACCAAACCGCAGGAGCCGTATCAGGTCGACCGCACCTATCGCTACCGCCACGAGCCGGAGGATCTGCTGCGTGCCTTTGCGGCCATGGCCGAGCGCTCGGAGCGCAAGCTCCCGCCGCCCGTGTCGAATTTTCAGGGCATCGTCGGCGTCGAGCCGTATCCCGTTACGAAAAAGGCCGCTGAGGTGCTCAAGCGCCTGCTGATGCGCGGCGTTTCAAAATTCCGAAGCCTTTTTAGGGGGAACCGCTCCCGCAGCGAGATCGTCGCGACGTTTTTGGCGGTTTTGGAGCTTTGCCGTCTGCATTCCATTGAGATCGAGGACGGCGAGGACGACGTTTCCGTCCGCTTCTGCAAGATGCCGGACGGAGGAATGGAGATTTCCGATGGAACAAGCGGAACTTGAACGCGTTTTGGAGGCCATCCTGTTCGCCGCCGGCGAGCCGGTGGAGACGGAGCGCCTGTGCATGGCGACGGACTGCGGCCGCGACGAGGTCGAGCGAGCCGTGCAGAGTCTGGCCGACCGCCTGTCCTTTGACCGGCGCGGCGTGCGTTTGGTGCATCTGGACAAGGCGTGGCAGATGTGCTCCTCGGGAGAGATGTCCGAATATATCACCAAGGCGCTCGAGACCAGAAAACCGCCCAAGCTCTCGGCCGCGCAGCTCGAGACGCTGACGGTCGTGGCCTACTATCAGCCTGCCACGCGCGCGTACATCGAGCAGATCCGCGGGGTCGACAGCTCCTACAGCGTCGGCGCCCTGCTCAACAAGCATTTGATCGAGGAATGCGGCAGGCTGAACGTGCCGGGGCGGCCGACGCTGTTCCGCACGACGGCGGATTTTTTGAGAACCTTCGGGCTTGCGTCGCTGGACGACCTGCCCGAGATCGACAAAATGCAATTCGGCAAGCCTAAGCTGCCCGAGGAGGGGCAGTCGGCGGCCGATAACGAGGAGGGAACCGAGCATGGAAAAGAAACTGAGTGACGTTCTGGACGATTCGATCCGTCAGGTGCGCGAGCTGGTCGACGCGAACACGTCCGTCGGCACGCCGATCGCGCTGGGCGACGGCATCACCCTTGTTCCCATTTCAAAGATCAGTGTGGGCATCGCCTCCGGCGGCGGAGATCTGCCCTCCAAGACCGCGGCGAGCGGCCCGTCCGGCGCGGGCATGGGCTGCGGCCTCAAGGTCGTTCCCGTTGCGATGCTGGTCATTCAGGGCGACCGCGTGCGGCTTCTGCCCGTCGGCGAGCCTGCGAGCAACGCCGTCGAGCGTGCCATCGATCAGCTCCCGGTTCTGGTCGACAAAATCGGCGATCTGGTCAAGGGACGCTCGGTCGACATCGACTGAGCCGCATAATCCGCAGCGCCTGCGGGCAAGCTATGCCCGGGTGATGCGAAATGAAACGAAGAATTTGTGCTACGGCAGCAGCCCTTGCTGCTGCCGTAGCGTTGTATATTTTGCCGGTGTGCGCCGCGCCGCAGCTCTCGGCGCAGTGCGCCGTTTTGATGGATGCCGACACCGGCAGCGTGCTCTTTGAGCAAAATGCCGACGAGCGCGCGCTGATCGCCAGCACGACGAAGATCATGACCGCGCTGACGGTGCTTCGGCTGTGCGACCCGGACGAGACGGTCACGATCCCGCCCGAGGCGACGGGCATCGAGGGCACGTCGATCTATCTGACGGCCGGGGAGAAGCTGACCGTGCGCGACCTGCTCTACGGTCTGCTGCTCAGCTCCGGCAACGACGCGGCCGTCGCCCTTGCGATTCATGCCGGGGGCAGCGTTTCGGCCTTTGTGGCCGAGATGAACGCCGAGGCCGAGGCGTTGAGACTGGAGCATACGCATTTTGAAAATCCGAGCGGGCTGGACGGAGAACGGCACTTTTCCACCGCGCGGGATATGGCTGCTCTGACGGCAAAGGCGCTGAAAAATCCGATTTTTTCGGAAATTGTCGCGACCAAGACCTATACCGTCGGTGAGCGCCGTTTTCAGAATCACAACCGCCTGCTCTGGACGCTCGACGGCGCGCTCGGCGTGAAGACCGGCTATACGCTTGCGGCCGGGCGGACGCTCGTGAGCGCCGCGCAGCGAAACGGACGCACGCTCATTGCCGTGACCCTGCGCGACCGCGACGACTGGAACGACCACACCGCGCTGTATGAATACGGCTTTGGCCTGTACGGGCTGCAGCCGGTCTACGAAAAAAACGAAGAGGTGACGCGCCTGCCGCTGGCCAACGGTCAGACGGCGACGCTGCTGGCCGGGGAGACGGTGCTGCTCTCCCTGCGCGACGGCGAACGCCCGGATTTTGAGGTGCGCTGGCCGCAGCTTGCGATGCAGGCCGGGGCGCCCGGCACGCACGCCGGTTATGCCGAGCTGCGCTTAGGTGAGCGCGTCGTGGCGACCCTGCCCCTGCTTTGGGGAGAAAGCGGAATTGCTTATGATGGAACGTCTTCAAAAAATACTGGCTGCACGGGGCGTGGCGTCCCGTAGAGCCTGCGAGAAGCTGATCGCCGACGGCCGCGTGCGCGTGAACGGGAAGCTCGCCGCACTCGGCGACAGCGCGGACGCGTCGCGCGACCGGATCCTGCTCGACGGCCGGCCGCTGCCCGAGCAGGACGCCCCCGTGACGCTGATGCTCTATAAGCCGCGCGGCTATGTGACCACGATGCATGATGAGCTGGGCAGAAAAACCGCCGCGCAGCTCGTCGACTGCGGCTGCCGGGTCTACCCGGTCGGCCGGCTGGACTGCGCGTCGGAGGGGCTGCTGCTTTTCACAAACGACGGCGCGCTGGCCGACAGCCTGATGCATCCGCGCGGCGGCATCGCGAAGACCTACGAGGTGACGGTATCCGGCGCGGACGAGCGCACGGCGGCGCTGCTCGAGCGTCCCATTGTGCTCGACGGCCGGCCGATCGATCCCCCGGCGGTGCGTCTTTTGCGAAAAAACGACAGAAAAGCGGCCTACGAGATCACGATCTCCGAGGGCAGGAACCGCCAGATCCGGCGAATGTGCGAGGCGGCCGGGGTGCGGGTGCTCCGGCTGTGCCGGGTGCGCGAGGGCAGCCTGTCGCTCGGCGCACTGGGTGTCGGGAAATGGCGTTATTTGACGCAGGAGGAGCTTTCAGAGCTGAAAAAGGAGGCCGGAATGCAATGAGCGCGGACGTTTTGACACGAATACAAAACCAAATGCCCGGGTTTTCAAAGGGGCAGCGGCGCATTGCCGAGTACATCCTACAGACCTATGACAAGGCGGCGTTCCAGACGGCGGCCGTGCTGGGGAAAAGCGTTCAGACGTCGGAGTCGACGGTGGTGCGCTTTGCCTCTGCGCTCGGCTTTGACGGCTATCCGGAGCTTCAGCAGGCGCTTCAGGAGGTCGTGCTCAATCGGCTCACGGCCTCGCAGCGCATGGAGGTCGACGCCGAGCGGATGCCGCGCAGCGCGCTGCTGCAAAAGGTTCTGCAGGACGACGTCGACCGCATCCGCACGACGCTCGAGGAGGTCGACGAGGCGGCGTTTGAAAACGCGGTCGAGGCCATCCTGCGCGCAAGGCGGATCTATATTCTGGGCGTGCGTGCCTCGGCGGCGCTGGCGCAGTTTTTGAGCTATTATCTGAATTATATGTTCGACGATGTGCGTCTGCTCACGACGGATTCCGCAAGCGAGCTTTACGGGCAGATCATCCGCATCTCCGCCGGGGACGTGATGCTCGGCATCAGCTTCCCGCGCTACAGCAATGTCGCCATTCGCTCCATGTCCTATGCCAAGGATGCCGGGGCGCATACGATCGCCCTGACCGACCGGCCGACCGCGCCGATAGCCGAATATGCCGATGAGCTGCTCTGCGCAAAAA
Source organism: uncultured Eubacteriales bacterium (assembly GCA_900548795.1). GTDB lineage: Bacteria > Bacillota > Clostridia > Oscillospirales > Oscillospiraceae > JAZOXB01. The sequence continues at coordinate 10,868 of URLT01000006.1, read as the reverse complement.
GCGACATGGTCTCGCTGGCCGACTCGCAGGTCGCGGCCATGAGCGTGCTCAACGCGCTCATTGCGGCTGTCGCGTCGAGACGGCGCACCGAGACGGCCGCGACCTTTGACCGGCTGGAGGAAATATGGGACAGGTATCAAGTGTATGAAAAGGCTGACGAATGATCTCGTGATCGTCGGCGGCGGCGCGGCGGGGCTTATGGCGGCAGCCGTGGCATCGGCGAACGGACTGCGCGTGCTGCTGCTGGAAAAAAATGACCGCAACGGCAAAAAGCTGCTCATCACCGGGAAGGGGCGGTGCAACGTTACCAATGCGTGCGGCGCCGAGACGGTTTTGAAAAACGTGCCCCGCAACGGGCGCTTCCTCTATGGCTGCATGGTTCGCTTCCCGCCGGAGGCTGCCATGGCGTTTTTTGAGGAGAACGGCTGCCCGCTCAAGGTCGAGCGCGGCAACCGCGTATTTCCGCAGTCCGACCGCTCGGGCGACGTTTTGCAGGCGCTCGAGCGCGCGCTGCGCTGCGGCGGCGTTGAGCGGCGGCATACGTGTGCGACCGAAATTCTGACGAAGGACGGCGCGGTCTGCGCCGTGAAGACCGCCGACGGCTTGATCTCCTGCCGGCAGGTGCTGCTGGCGACTGGCGGCCGTTCCTATCCGCTGACCGGCTCGACCGGAGACGGCTACCGCATGGCCGAAGCGCTCGGGCACACCGTTGAGCCGCAGAGCGGCTCTCTCGTGCCGATGGAAGCGCCGTCGGTCACGGCCTTGCAGGGACTTTCGCTGCGCAACACCGGGCTGACCCTGCGCGACGGAGGCGGCAAGGCGGTCTACCGCGACTTCGGCGAGCTGCTGTTCACGCATTTCGGCCTCTCCGGCCCGACCGTGCTGTCGGCCTCGGCGCATTTCAGACCCGGCGAACGCTACACCGTCGAGCTGGATCTGAAGCCCGCGCTGGACGCCGAGCGGCTCGAGGCGCGGATGCTGCGCGACCTGAAGCAGTATTGCAATCGGTCGATGGAAAACGCGCTGGCGGATCTGTATCCCCGCGCGATGATCCCCGTGCTGCTCGAGGCGGCCGGGATCGAGCCGATGCAAAAGGCGAACGCGCTCACGCGCGAAAAGCGTCAGACGCTGCTGCGGCTGACGAAGGCCTTTCCGATCCGCATTACCGGCCTGCGGCCGGTCGAGGAGGCGATCATCACGCGCGGCGGGGTGAGCGTCCGCGAGGTCGACCCGAAAACGATGGAGTCCAAGCTCGTGCGCGGGCTGTATTTTGCCGGGGAGCTCCTCGACTGCGACGCCTATACCGGCGGCTTTAACCTGCAGATCGCGTGGGCAACGGCGTATGCGGCAGCAATTTCCTGCGCGAAAACGCTGCAAAACGGCTGAAACCGCTTGCTTTTTCACGAAAAATGTTGTATAATATCAAATAATTGTTACATAACACTGGGAGGACAACGGGATTTGATTAGCGTTGCGATTGACGGCCCTGCCGGAGCAGGGAAGAGTACGATGGCGAAGGCTGCGGCGAAAGCGCTGGGCTATGTTTACGTGGACACCGGCGCGATCTATCGCACGGTCGGCTATGCGGCGCTCCGCGCCGGTCTTGCGCCGGAGGACGCCGCAGGCGTCGAGGCGCTGCTGCCGTCGGTGGAGCTGGAGCTGCGCTGGGAGGACGGCGTGCAGCACATGCTGCTCAGCGGGGAGGACGTCTCTGCCGAGATCCGCACGCCCGCCGTTTCGGACGCCGCCTCGAAGGTCGCTGCTCTGCCCTGCGTGCGCGCCTTCCTGATGGAGACGCAGAGGCGCGTCGCCCGTGAGCACAACGTCATCATGGACGGGCGCGACATCGGAACGGTCGTTCTGCCGGACGCCGACGTGAAGATCTTTCTGACGGCCTCGGCGGAGGTGCGTGCCCGCCGGCGCTTTTTGGAGCTGCAGCAGCGCGGAGCGCAGGACACCTATGAGCAGGTGCTCGCCGACATGAAGGAGCGCGACTACCGCGACTCTCACCGGGCGATCGCGCCCCTGCGCCCGGCGCAGGACGCCGTTGTGATCGACAGCTCCGATCAGACGCTTGAGGAGAACGTGCAGGCAATTCTGAACACGATCCGGGGGAAACTGCAATGAACGAGATGTTTTCCCAGCGTACATACCGCATTTTGAGAGCGTTTCTGACCGTCTGGCTGCGCATTCTGCACCCGGTCATCCGGGTGCGCGGCCGCGAAACGATCCCCGAAGGACCGTGTATGCTCTGCTGCAACCACAGCAGCTTCTCAGACCCCGTCTGGGTCATCGTCTACGGCAAGCTGTCGCGTCTGCCGCGCATCATGGCCAAGCAGGAGCTGATGAAGCTCCCGGTTCTGGGCTGGCTCTATCGCAAGCTCGGCGCGTTCCCGGTCGACCGCGGCGGCACGGATCTTAAGGCCGTGCAGACCACGCTCAAGACGCTGCGCGAGGGCAACCGCGTGCTCATCTTCCCGGAGGGCACGCGCGTGCGCAAGGGCAAGAAGGCCGAGGCGCACAGCGGCGCGCTGCTGATGGCCAACCGTGCCAAGGTGCCGGTCGTGCCGATCTATGTTTCGACAAAAAAACACCTCTTCAGCCCGATCCTTCTGCGCTTCGGCGAGGCGTATTTCCCGGAGTATGCCGCCGCAAAGGCCACGCCGGAGGAGCTGACGCTGCGCTCGGCCGAGCTGTTGCAACGGATCTACGCGATGGGAGAAGAGCCGTGAAGGTCGTGCAGGCGCGCTCCGCCGGATTCTGCTACGGCGTGAACCGCGCGGTCGATCTGGTCGAGCAGGCTGCACGGAGCGGGAGAACCGTCGTGACCCTCGGCCCCATTGCCCACAACCGTCATCTCGTTGCGCATTTTGAGTCGCTGGGCATCCGCGCAGTCTCTGCACCCGAAGAGGTTCCGGACGGCGCGACCGTCGTCGTGCGCTCGCACGGCGTCACGCGGGCGCTTTATGAGGCGCTGCTCGCGCGGCCGGTCGAGGTCATCGACGCGACCTGCCCGTCCGTCAAGCGCATCCACCGGCTCGTCGCCGCGGCGGAGGAGCAGGGGCGGCAGCCCGTCATCATCGGCACGCCGACGCACCCGGAGGTGCTGGCGATCGCGAGCTATTCCTCCGACGAGCTGGAAAAATGGCTGCTTGGCTCGCCTGAGCGCGCCGAAATGCCCATTACCATGGTCTCACAGACCACCAGCACGCAATTTTTATGGGAAAGTTGCAAGAAAATCGCAAAAAAAGTATGGACTAATCGAGAAATATTTGATACAATATGTGGAGCTACAGAAAATCGACAGGCCGAGGCGGCCGAGCTGGCCTCCCGCTGCGAGGCGATGCTCGTCGTCGGCGACAAAAACAGCTCCAACACCTGCCGTCTGGCGCATATTTGCCGGGAGCATTGCGGCAGAGTGTCGCTTGTCGATTCCGCTGCGGACATCCGTCCGGAGGACTTCCGCGGCATTTCTTCCATCGGACTCACAGCCGGCGCGTCAACGCCTGCGTGGATTATAAAGGAGGTCAATAAGACTATGAGCGAAATCACTAATAATGTTGATGCTGTTCAGGAGGAGAGCTTTGAGGCGCTGCTTGAGAACTCCATCAAAACTTTGAATACAGGAGATAAGGTTCTTGGCACTGTCACGGCGATCGGCGCGACCGAAGTCCAGGTCGACCTCGGCACGAAGCATGCCGGCTACATCCCGTATGACGAAGTCAGCGCAGATCCCTCCGTGAAGCCGGAGGATGTGCTCAAGGTCGGCGACGAGATCGAGGTCTTTGTCGTCCGCGTGAACGATCAGGAGGGCACCGTCCAGCTCAGCCGCAAGAAGCTCGAGGGCATGAAGGTTTGGGACGACGTCGAGGCCGCCTGCGAGAGCAAGGAGCCGGTCGAGGGCGTCATCACCGAGGAAAACAAGGGCGGCGTCGTCGCCAATGTGAAGGGCGTGCGCGTCTTCATCCCGGCCTCTCAGACCGGCGTGCCCAAGGGCGGCGATCTGTCCGCGCTGAAGGGTCAGACCGTCAAGATGAAGATCACCGAGTTCAACCGTGCTCGCCGCAGAGTCGTCGGCTCCATCCGCGCCGTCAACAGCGAGGCGCGCAAGGCTGCCGTCGAGAAGATCTGGAACGAGATCGAGGTCGGCAAGAAGTATCACGGCGTCGTCAAGTCCCTGACCAGCTACGGCGCATTCGTCGACATCGGCGGCGTGGATGGCATGGTGCATGTCTCCGAGCTGTCCTGGGGCCGCATCAAGACGCCGGACGAGGTCGTCAAGGTCGGCGATCCGATCGACGTGTTCGTCATCAAGTTTGACCCGGAGAAGCACAAGATCTCCCTCGGCTACAAGACTCCCGAGATGAACCCGTGGAACCAGTTCGTTGCGAAGTATTCCAAGGGCGACGTCGTCCCGGTCAAGGTCGTCAAGCTCGTCGACTTCGGCGCGTTTGCCGAGATCATGCCCGGCGTGGACGGCCTGATCCACATCTCTCAGGTCGCCGATCACCGCGTTGACAAGGTTTCCGACGCTCTTTCCGAGGGTCAGGAGCTCGACGCCAAGATCATCGACATCGACACCGAGCGCAAGCGCATCTCCCTGTCCGTTCGCGCGCTGCTCGAGCCGGCATCCGCCGAGGAGCCGGAGGAGGAAGACACCGTCGCTTATTCCACGGATTCGGCCGAATAATTCCGTATCACGCAATCAACTGCGCGCTGCATCATCGTTGGCATTCTCTTTTGCCGCGCGGTGCAGCGCGTCTTTCTATGAAATTCTTTTGTCATACCGGCTCCTGAGAAAAACAGATGTGGGGCGGCGGCACACGGCGCTGCGCGGACTTTTTCGCAGGCTCCGGCATCCAATCCGGAGGGACTATGAACATTATTATCGTCGGATGCGGCAAGGTCGGAACGTGCATTCTCTCCAGCCTGCTGGAGGAGGGACACGAGATCGTCGCTGTGGATTCCTCTCCTGCTGTGATCGAGGAGATTTTCAACACCTTTGACTGCATGTGTGTCTGCGGAAGCGGCACGGACTGCGCCGTTTTGGAGGAGGCCGGCGTCGACAGCGCCGAGCTGCTCGTTGCGGCGACCGGCTCGGACGAGCTGAACATGCTGACGTGCTATCTGGCCAAGGGGCTGGGCGTGGCGAACACCGTTGCGCGGATCCGCAACCCGGAGTATAACCACCGCAATCTGGAATTTCTGCGCCAGCAGCTCGATATTTCCATGGTCATCAATCCCGACCGCCTCGCCGCGATGGAGCTTTACCAAATTTTGGAGCTCCCGGCGGCAACAAAGGTAGAATCCTTCGCCAACCGCGGCTTCCTGATGATGGAGCTGCCGCTGCGCGAGGAATCCGCGCTTTGCGGGGCGCCGCTGATGGAGCTGCGCAAGCGCTTTCGGCGGAATTTCCTGCTGTGCGCCGTGCGCCGGGGCGAGGAGGCCATGATCCCGGACGGCAGCTTTGTTCCGCAGCGCGGCGACCGCATCGTTCTGGCGGCGGAGCCGGCCGAGCTGCAAAAGCTGCTCAAAACGCTGGGGCTGATGAAGCGTCAGACCAAAAACGTGATGCTGCTCGGCGCGAGCCGCACGGCGTATTACCTTGCCAAGCAGCTTCTGGACGACGGCGTGAGCGTGAAGATCATTGAAAAGGATCACGCCCGCTGCCAGACCTTCAGCGAGCTGCTTCCAAAGGCCACGATCATTCAGGGCGACGGCGCCCAGCAGGAGATGCTGCTCGAGGAGGGCATCGGCTCCATGGACGCCTTCGTCGGTCTGACCGGCATGGACGAGGAAAACATCCTCATGAGCTATTTTGCCTCCCATGCGGGCGTCGGCAAAACGATCGCAAAGGTCAACCGCAGTCAGCTCGACTCCATTGCGGCCAGCATCGGTCTTGACTGCGTGATCTCCTCGCGCATCATCAGCTCGAACCTGCTGACCCGCTATGCCCGCGCGCTGCACAACTCGCGCGGCAGCCAGATGGAAACGCTTTACCGCCTGCTCGACGGCCGGGTCGAGGCGCTGGAGTTCATCGTGCGTCCTGATTTTGCGAAGCTCGACGTGCCGCTCAGGCAGATGCGCCTGAAAAAGGGCATTCTGATCGCCGCGATCGTTCGCAAAGGCAAGACCGTCATCCCGTCCGGCGACGACTGCATCAGCGCCGACGACCATGTGGTCGTGGTCGCGACCGGTTGCGCGCTCAAGAATCTTTCTGACATTCTGGCCTGACGGAGGCAAATTATGAATCGTAAAATGATAATCTCCACCGTCGGGGTGATGCTGCTGGCCGAGGCAGGGCTGCTCCTGCTCCCGCTTGCGGTCGGGCTGCTCTACGGCGAGGCGAGCGTCAGGGCGATCGTGCTGACGGCGCTGATTTCGGCGCTGGTCGGGCTGCTGCTCTACCTTCCGGCTCGGACAAAGAACCGCGTGATCTATGCGCGCGAGGGCTTCCTGACCGTCGCGCTGTGCTGGGTGGCCGTCTCGGCGGTCGGCGCGCTGCCGTTCTTCCTGAGCGGAGAGATCCCGAACTATATCGACGCGTTTTTTGAGTCCGTCTCCGGCTTCACGACGACCGGCGCGTCGATCATGACCGGCGCGCAGATCGAGTCCATGAGCCGCGGACTGCTCTTCTGGCGCAGCTTTACGCACTGGGTCGGCGGCATGGGCGTGCTGGTCTTCATTATGGCGCTGGTTCCGAATCTTTCCGAGCGCTCCATTCACATCATGCGCGCGGAGATGCCCGGCCCCGTCGTCGGCAAGCAGCTCCCGCGCGCCCGGGACACGGCAAAGATCCTCTACATCATCTATGTCGTCATGACTCTGATCGAGATCATTATGCTCTGCGTGGGCGGAATGCCGATGTTTGACAGCGTGGTGCTCAGCTTTGGCTCGGCCGGTACCGGCGGCTTCGCCATCAAGGCCGACAGCGTTGCTTCCTACAGCCCCTATTGCCAGTGGGTCATCACGGCGTTCATGCTCCTTTTCGGCGTGAACTTCAACCTCTACTATCTTTTGCTCGTCAAAAAGTTCCGGGCTGCGCGGCAATCCTCGGAGTGCTGGTATTACTTCGGCATCGTCGCCGCGGCGATCGTGCTGATTTGCATCAACGTCCGCTCCTATTTCACCTGCTTCTCCGACACACTGCGGGCGGCCTCGTTTCAGGTCGCCTCTATCATCACGACCACCGGCTATTCCACCACGGATTTCGACACGTGGCCGCATTTTTCGCGCTCACTGCTGCTCGTGCTCATGATCGTCGGCGCCTGCGCCGGCTCGACCGGCGGCGGCATGAAGGTCTCGCGCGTGGTGCTGCTGTTCAAAACGGCCGGGCGCGAGCTGAAGCATGTGCTGCATCCGCGCTCTGTCAATTCCATCAAATTTGAGGGCAAAAGCGTCGACGGCACCACGCTCAAGGGCGTCTCGAGCTACTTGGCGCTGTATGTGATCAGCGTGGTTCTGATCGTGCTGGTGCTCAGCGTCGAAAATTACGACATCACGACGAACCTCAGCGCCACGCTTGCCTGCTTCAACAACATCGGCCCCGGCCTTGCGCTCGTCGGCCCGAACGGCAGCTTCGCGATCTTTAACGGCCTGTCTAAGCTGGTGCTGTCCTTCTCTATGCTGATGGGGCGTCTGGAGATCATTCCGATGCTGGTGCTTCTGTCGCCGTCGACATGGCTGAAAAAATAAACGACTCGGCGCCTCGCGGAATGCGGGGCGCTGCATGCACAACACGAAAACAGAAACGGAGGGGCTCTGCGATGAAACGAATTCCGATCATAATTGACACCGATCCCGGCGTGGACGATTTTTTCTGTCTGGCACTGGCCTGCGCCTATGACGACCGATTTGACCTGCGCGGCGTGTGCGCCATGGGCGGCAACCACCGCACCGATGTGACCACCCGCAACGCGCTGGACATCCTCGCCCTGTTCGGCAAGACGCACGTTCCCGTTGCCCGCGGCGCGGAGCGCTATCTGCACGCGGAATTCGGCGAGCCTGTGACGCGGTTCCACGGCGAAAACGGCTTGGGCAACGTCACGATCCCTCACAGCGATCGGCAGGCCGATCTGCTGCCCGCGTGGGAGTTGCTCTATCAGGCCGCCAAGGCCTGTGCGGGCGAGCTGGTGCTCGTGACCGCAGCGCCTTTGACCAACGTTGCCCTCGCTCTTCAAAAGCATCCGGAGCTTCCCAGCTACCTGAAAAAAATCGTGACGATGGGCGGCTCCACGACCGCCGGAAACATCTCTGCCTATGCCGAGGCGAACGTCGGCCACGACGCAGCCGCCGCGAAGCAGGTGTTTTCCTGCGGCGTGCCGGTGGATATGATCGGGCTGAACGTGACCAAGACCTGCCCGATCCGGCCGGACGTGTTCGAGCGCTGCTCTCCGACGCCCAACGGCACGCTTGAGACCGTGATGCGGCAGCTTTTGGCCTTCCGAAACGACGAGGCGATGCACGACGCCGTCGCCATTGCCACGCTGATCGACGAGGATATGGCCACGTGGGAGCGCGGCACGATCGAGGTCATTACGGATGATTCGATCCGCGCCGGACAGACCGTGCTGCATCCGTCCGAGGAGGGCGTGTGCCGCGTGGCGACGGTCGTCGACCACGACCGCTACGATGCCGTCATCGGCGGAATGCTCCGCCGGCTCCGCCCCGAAAACGGCAGCAACTGAGCCAAGCTGCGCCGGCAGGAGAAAACACAAAGCAAGGAGAGCACCATGAACGTCTTGATCGTTGAGGATGACCGAAAACTGAACGCGTCTCTTTGCGAGGTTCTCGAGACCTACGGGGCAAGCTGTACCGGCTGCACGAACGGTGCCGACGGCTTTGCAAACGGCCTGAACGGGGAGTGGGACATCATCCTGCTCGACATCATGCTGCCCGAGATGGACGGCTTTGAGATCACGCGCAGACTGCGCACGCACGGCGTTTCCACGCCGATCCTGATGCTGACCGCCCGCAGTGATACGGAGGATCGCATCATCGGGCTTGACAACGGCGCGGATTATTATTTATCCAAGCCGTTTGAGATCGGCGAGCTGCTTGCATGCATCCGTGCGCTCGTGAGAAGGAGCGGAAGCATCGCCTTTGACGCGGTGTCCTTCGGCGACCTCTCCTTTCATCTGCTCTCCGGCGAGCTGCTTTGCGCCGAAAAAAAGGTGCGCCTCGGCGGCAAGGAGGCGCAGATCATGCAGATGCTGATCATGGCGCAGGGGAAGACCGTGAACAAGAAGGAGCTGCTCATTCAGGCATGGGGCGAGTTCTGGCCGTCGGAGTACAACAGCCTCGAGGTCTTCATCTCCGTGCTGCGCAAGAAGCTGCAATTTCTGAATTCCAACGTGCAGATCCGCACCCACCGCAAGGTCGGCTACTCTCTGGAGGACGGGACATGTTCAAAAAACTGAAAAGACGGCTGTTGCTGACGATCATGCTCGCGGTGTTGCTGATTCTTGTCACGATGTGCACGGTCGTCTACGCAATGACCTATCGTTCGCTGTCTCAGGAGGGGGAGGTCGCGCTGACGCGGGCGCTGGATTACGCAAGGAACCCGAATTCCAAATTCTATTCCGAGTCGCGCCGACAGATCGGCCTGCCGTATTTCACCATGGACATCGACGAAAACGGGCGTTCGTTTTACATTGACGCGCACGGCATGACGATGAACGACGTTCCCGACCCCGGCGGGATGCAGAAGATCCTGACGGGGGCGGATGACGAGGGAACCGTCCGCGCATGGGGGCTGCGCTATATGCGTGAGCCGATCGCAAGAGGGTCGCGCGTGGCCGTGATCAATATTTCGGTGCAGCAGGCGACGCTGTCGGCGCTCGCGAGGCAGCTCCTGACCGTCAGCGCGGCTGCGCTGCTTCTCTTTTTCTTCCTTGGCCTGCTCTTTGCCTGCTGGGGAACCGGGATGACGGAAAAGGCCTTCGAGCAGCAGCGGCGGTTTATTTCAAACGCGTCGCACGACCTGAAAACGCCGATCACGATTATCATGATGAACGCGGAGATGCTTGAGATGAAGTTGCACGAGCGCCAGCATAATCTGGAGTTGATCCATTCCGAGGCGGTCAGAATGAAGAAAATGACCAACCAACTGCTTGAGATGGCGCGTCTGGACATGAGCAAGTTGCCCATGAAGCCGGAGCGCATCAATTTGAGCGACGTTTTGACGGAGAGCGTGCTCTCCTTTGAGATTCCGCTGCATCAGAAGGGGCTGCGGCTGCAGCAGGACATTCAGCCGGGGCTGATGCTTCGCGGCGACGAGGAGCGCCTGAGAGAGCTGATGGACATTCTGATCGACAACGCCTATAAGTATTCCGCCCCCGGAAACGAGGTCGCCGTCACGCTGCGGGCAATGCCGCTCAACCGGGTACGGCTTGCGGTGCGCAACACCGGAAGCTACATCTCGCGCAGCGAGTGCAAGCATGTTTTTGACCGCTTCTATCGCTGCGACCCGACAAGGACGGAAACGGAGGGTACCGGTCTCGGACTTTCTATCGCCAAGAGCATCGTCCAAGCGCATCGCGGGAGAATTTCCGTTCGGAGCGACGAAGCGCTCGGCACGGAGTTCGAGGTGCTGCTTTTTGGACATAAAGCCCAAAAAGCTTAAATTTTATTTGGTTTTTCTGAAGGTATTGACAAAAACCGGCGGCTGATATTTAATAGAATCATGAGGGACGCCGATGCACGGGCGCATCGACTGCACCCGAACGATTTCAAAAAACGGAGGATGGAAAAATGAAGAAAATACTCAGCATCGTGCTTGTAGTTGCCATGGTGATCACTTTGTTTGCCGCCTGTTCGACAGAGAAACAGTCCGGCGAACTGGCCGGGATCGTGGTCTTCCAGTCCGA
>URLT01000005.1 GCA_900548795.1 uncultured Eubacteriales bacterium | reverse complement strand
AGAGCATTAATGCTATTGTGGGAGGCGAGTTATAATGGGAGAGCAAGCAGCCAAAATCGGCAAAAAGCTTGAAGGTTTTGGAGAAAACTTTTTTGCCAACCTTGGGTGGGCCGAACTTACTCAAGATAAGGAAATAAAATGCACTCGTTCTTCTCATAAAAAGAAAACACACGGGATTGATCTGCTATGTAAATTTACGAACCCTTATATAGCTGGAAATCAAGGAATTATTGTGGAATGCAAAAATCGTCAAATGTGCTCAATCACGCGAGCAACTATTGAAGAGTGGGTAAAGGAATTAATTAACAACATCGAATGCGCCCAATCCGCTCCCGAACTTGTAGACGTCGATTTGAGAAACACAACACTTAATACAGGTCTCCTTTTAATCCATGCTAATGATAAATTCGATCAGCAAAAATTTTATGATCATCTTTCAAAGATTGCCTTTCCCAATCGTAGAAATCCAATCAATATTTTCATTGCAGCTAATGACCGCATTGCGCAATGGACAAGCTTGTTTGCAAAAGTTAAAACATCCTACAACAACGGGTTTTCGTTTATATATCCAAGCATAAATGAATCAAACAAAATATCGCAAAAGTCTCTTACGATCAACGCATTGTATTCTAAGTATTTGCTTGGATGTAGCACATACAACATTCAGAAGGATATTGCTGGAAACACATATCAAGAACCGCACACCCAGAATATGTTGTTTTTCTTTGACGAAATAACAGTCAATAACTTTAGATATGCATGGAGCATGTTTAAATACTATCAGCTTCAAGGAGCGGATAGATATGTATTCTTGTTTTACCCTCGAAGAACTGGTGATGTCGACTTCGTTAAAGAGCACTTCATAGCTACGCTAAAATCTGGAGAAGCCGCAAAAATTGAAATTGATTTTATTGACAATAGGTGCTTGTCTCCAATTGAAACTGGGGGGATTTTGTGATGATTACGGAGTATACCGACTGTGCCGAACTGATGCGTTTAATTACGGATCAGAAAATCAAACCGGCAGCAATCAAACGATACCTGGGCAAACAAGGAATTATATTCACTGCAACAAATGCACAAGCACTCGCAAATGATATGTATACAATTTTTCTTGGCGGCCAAGAAATGACAAGTATTACTCAGATGATCGTTAGCGAGGGAAATTATGAAAAATCAACTTTAGTCAATGCTAGGCTGAGAGAGCATTCAGATAGTACCGATATTCTTGATTTTTTTGCTGACAAATTCAACGCATATCGATCCTCAAATTTTCGAGGATATGTAATCGAGCAGCCAATCAAATCAGGGTCAGAACTCATAGTAAATATGTCATATAAGCGCAAACTACCAGGAAAGAACAAACTCATTCAAGATGAGACTCGATATATACATATTGCTATTCGAAAAAATGGGGAATCCGAGGTTTCGATAGACATACGGCAACCATCATCTTATGATGCGCAAAAAGCGCTGGAACTTTTGCAAGCAATGACTGATTCATCAGAAGAATCAGAGGTTAGTTTAGCGCATATTAATTTGGAGCTATTAACTGATAAGAACAAAGTGGGCTTTTATGATCGGCTTTCTGCCCATGGTTTTAGAGATTGGAGACTTAAGACAGTAGTAGGTATAACTGTTAAGAAAGCTACTTCATCAGAGGATGATATTGAGGAAGAAGACTCTGAAAATGATGAATCCACCTCGGGTACATTAGCCGGAATTAGCCAGGCAGTACTTAATGGCAGCGGGTTACGATCTAATGAGTTTGTACAAAACTCTATTCAGCAAGGGTATTACATTTCTTCTATGAAATATAGATATGTATGTACACAAGAAGCTGGAGAATTTGTGGTTGCTATAAACTCCAAAGGAGAGAATTTGCGTGTAGATATTGAGAAATCATTTTCTGATGATGATGGTAAGTTGTATGTACAGCCATTCCCAAAAGAATTGCAAGATGAAATAATTAGAGCTTTTCAAAAAGCTGCAAACACGATTTTCTACTCCTTAATTGAGGAACAGAAACAAGTCTCGGTTAACAATGCAGCACTGCCGGGTTAATTATTAAATATCACAATATCCGCTTGACACATAGTAGGTAGAGTCCATTTAAGAGTGTACAAAAGAATACACACTTTTGGGGTTCAAAGAGATTAAACCGGCCTTTAATTTAGCCGTCTGCGGCGAAGCAGACGGCTATGTAGAGAAAATATTAAAAGAGTTCCGGATTGCGGATATATTCCTGCGTGGAAATGCTCGGCTGGTCGGGGTGCGTCATCAGAAGCCGTCCCGACTCCAACAGCGGCTTCAGATAAACACGGAAGAAGGTCTTTTTGCTCTTTACATCCAAAAGAACCATCAGTTTCTTTCGTGTCTGCGGTGTGTCACAAAGGTATAGGATCTTCTGCTTACCTCGTTCCTCCTTGTCCTCAATGCCTCGCAGATGGGCACGGTCTATGTCTGCCAGCGTAACGGGCAGCTCATCCGGCTTCGGGTAGCCGAGGGAGAGTGTCAATGAGCCTTGCGCATCTGCGTCAATGAGCAGCATCCGCTTGTTCTGCCGGGCAAGCCCGATGCCGAGATTGGCGGTGGTCGTGGTTTTGCCCACGCCGCCTTTTTGGTTCGTCACCGCGATCACTTTGCAATTCGCCATTTGGGGTTTCCTCCTTTACATAGATTTAGCCGCCTGAGTCACAGGGCTCCCGAAAAGTCGTAAGACTTTTTGGGAAAAGGAACCGCAGCGAATGCTGCGGAACTTGCGGTGATGCGCAGGCGGCTATGTATGGGTATGAAAAAGCCGTCTGCATTTCTGCAAACGGCTTAAAGGTTAAACCCTTGCTTTGAGCGTTTTACTGTACTTTGCATAATCTTCGCTCAACACATAATCAATCACGCAGGCCTTGGGTATAAGGTATGTACATCTTATGTAAAAGTGCTTGACCTTGTTTGCCCGCATTATTTTTCGGGCGGTGCTGTCACCGATACCACCAAGCATATTACAAAACTCAGGCAAAGTCACAACATCGGGATAGGGTGCAAAAAGTTTTTCATAGTGTGCGCGTGTTTTCATAGCAGTACCTCTTTTTCGGAAAATGTGTTGTCAATGGCAGAGGAATACGCTATAATATTGTTTGTGATTTATGAATCTATTGCGTGTGTTGTTGTGCTCCGTTTTGGGGTTACATCCCTCCGATGTCCCTCCAAAATTCAAAATTCCCGTCAAAATTGGAAAGTGCGGAAATGGCAGACGAAACGGAGTTTTTTTACACATCAGTATCAAAACAGCCAGTAATTGCAGGCGCTTTGGTGTCCGTCAATGACCTCCATGCGGGGTTGAGTTCGTTTGTATTCCGTGTGAAGCAAATAACTCAAAATCCCGCGGTGGCAACACCGTGCGGGTTCGACCCCCGCCACCGGCACCAAGTCCACCGTAATTTCGATAGAATTACGGTGGACTTTTTTGTTTCCTGTTGTTTGACGGGCTGCATTATGGTAAAATGATCTCGACAAATCGGAATTTGCATAGGAAGGTATAGTATAATGGATAAGAAAAGACTAACAAAATATTTAATAATCACATTCCTCACCACATGGGTTTGCTGGTGGGGAGATGCTCTGCTGGTTAAAGTCACATCTTTAACGGAGTCAAACGTGTTTCCGATGGTTCTTTTTACAATGGGAGGATTTGGACCGACAATTGCTGCCTGTTTCTGCATGGAAGGTGGTTTTACCAAGAAGAATTTAAGGCGGTTCCTATTTAACAACACAAAAAAGAACTGGCTGACAATTATTGCTGCAGTTATAGTTGAAACGATAGTATTCTTCATTTGCTCAGAGGGACTGCTGCCCTCAATCCCCAGATCGCCGATAGCTGCGGTTGTGGTATTCATCATATTTATACAGGCTGCGCTCCTGTACGGTGGAAATGAAGAACTTGGCTGGCGAGGTACTATGTTGCCGATTCTGGAGAAGAAAGTTTCTGCGCCTTTAGCAACATTAATCGTTGGAATTGTATGGGTCATTTGGCATATTCCACTCTGGTTCATAGAAGGCAATTCACATCAGAGCATGTCATTTATCTGGTTTGCAGTCTTAGGGCTGGCGCTCAGCTATTGGTTATCTATGGTTTATGATGCCACCAGAGCTGTCATGTTCTGCATGATCCTACATGGATGGACAAACACATTGATGGGAGTGGTAGATATCAATCAAGATTCGTTATATTATGTGTTACTGGCTGTAATGACAGCAATCTCAACGATAATTAGCATCCGAATTCAGAAAAAACGAGAGAACGTTCATTCATAAAGTCCAGTTTGTCGATCCACGGCAGCCTTTCAACAGGCTGCCGTATTCGCTTTTCGAAAGGTTTTCATTTGCACATTTGCTAGGGAACCTCTGAATCAATCAGCAGCGGCGCTCAGCGGGTCTTTTGCCCCAACGCGCGGAGCAGCCGCGGATATGGGAGGCAGCCGGGGCTTGTCCTCTCTATGTATCATTATATCGCAAGGCGTATCGTGTGTCAATGCAAATGCTTCAAAAACGCCCGGTTGTCTCCGCACGGCGGACAGAAGGCCGCGCCGAGCAGGGCAGTGCGGAACGGGCGGTTATTCAAATTGATTAACCGCGCGCGTTTCTGAGGTGCTATTTTGCGCATCTTGCACAGTTTTTTCGTAAAAATTCATAAATTTCGCCAAAAATCCTCCTGCCGAACAAGAAGGGGTTGTCTTCCTGCCGTCTTCATGATATTCTGATGTTGTCCCGGTTCCCCGGTGCAGAAAAATACTTTTTAGGAGGTTCGCAATGACGAGAGTCTTATCCGTCGTTTTGACCCTGATGATCCTGCTCTCGCTGATCCCCGGTTCCGTATTTGCCGCCGAGCCGTTCACGCGCGCCGACGCCGCCGTATTTTTGGCGGAATCGTTCGCGCTGGCCGACATCCACGCCCTGCAGATCGAGGGCATGGAGGAAACGCCGAAGGAGCTTGGCTACGCCGCCTCCTCCGAGGCCATCACCGCCAAGAACGTGATCGCCGCCGCGAAGGACTGCGTCAAGCGCCCCGATGCTCCCAAGATCGAAGCCGTTGTCAACGCGCTGCTTCTGCCGCTGGACGCGGACGGCCTGAGCTTCAAGCCCGACGCGCCGATCACCGTCCGCGAAATGGCCACCGCCGTTGCCAAGGGCATGTACGGCGCAGATCTCAAGATCGACCACCTCAAGAAGGCCATCGACGACGGCCTGTTCAAGGCCTCCGACATCACCGACGAGCCCATCACCAAGGAGCAGGTCGAAACGCTCTTTGCCTTCCTCAAGGAAACGAAGCTCGTCGCCATGTTCGCAACTGCGGACATCCACGGCAACTACATCCCCTATCGATCCTCCGACGGCAAGTTCGAGATCGGCTCCGTCGCCCGCATCAAGACCGTCATGGACGAGGTGCGGACCGCAGTCGGCGAGGACAACGTGATCTATGTTGACGGCGGCGACTCCCCGTACAACACCACGCTGGCCAACGTCACCTTGGGCAAGGTCTCCGTCGACGCGCTCAACGCGCTCGGTCTAAACGCCACCGTCCTCGGCAACCACGATTTCGACTATTCTCTGCAAAATCTCCTGAGCCTGCGCGACAGAGCAAGCTACGCCATGCTCTCGGCCAACACCAAGTTCCGCGAGGGCAAGGTCTATGAGGGCGAGCAGACCTATCCGTTCGGCGATTACATCACCGTCACCGCCGGCGGCCTGAAGTTCGGCATCTTCGGCGTGACCGACGACAAGAGCGCCGAGACCACCCTCTACACCAACACCCGCGACATCGAGTGGGACAACGACCTCGCCAAGGCCACCGAGCTGGTCGGCAAGCTCAAGGACGAGGAAAAGTGCGACGTCGTCGTCGCGCTGTCCCACCTGCACAGCAAGAACACGCAGCTCGTGACCGACAACAAGGCGGTCGACATCTCCATTGGCGGCGGCAACGACATCGCCGGCCGGCCGACCATCGTCAACGACACCCAGTATCTCATCAACCCCAGCAAGCACGGCGAAGCCCTCAACCAGATCAACGTGGTCGTTTACAACGGAAAAATGACCGGCGTCGTCTATAACCAGATCTTCCTGACCGACGCATACAAGGAAGACGCCGCCGTCAAGAAGATCATCGACGACTATAACGCCGAGGTCGGCAAGGCGCTCGAGGAGGTCGTCGGCTACAGCGCCCAGCAGCTCGAGTGGTCGACGCAGCTCGTCCGCGCTCAGAACTCCCCGATCGCCAATCTGGTCACCGACGCCCTGCTCGACTTCTTCGCCGACTACGAGCCCGACATCTGCCTCGTCAACGGCGGCGGTATGCGCTCGTCCATCCCGGAGGGCGAGGTCACGCTCAAGGTCTGCAACTCCGTCCTGCCGTTTGACAACGACATGATGCTTGTGGAGGCTCCGGGCGAGGCCGTTCTGGCCGCTCTGGAGAACGGCGTCAGCGCGCTGCCCAGCCTGCACGGCAAGTTCGCGCAGCCCGCGGGCATCACCTACACCGCCGACCTGACCAAGGAGCCCGGCAAGCGCGTTTCCGACGTGAAATTCAAGGACGGCACTCCGCTTGACCCGTCCAAGCGCTATAAGGTCGTCATCAACAGCTTCATCGCCGGCGGCGGCGACGGCTACACGATGCTCAACGTGCTCAACAAGGAAGCCGGCATCGCCGAGGACGTGCGCATCATCACCCACGTCAACAAGACCTATATGCGCCACGCGCTGCAGGCTTATTTTGAAAAATCCACCAAGGAAAACCCCGTTAAGGTCGACCTGAACGAGGTCCGCATCAAGATCATCGAGCAGCCCTTCACCGACGTCAGCAAGAGCGACTGGTTCTATGCCGACATGCTCACGATGTATCACGCAGGCGTGATCAACGGCACGAGCGAAACGACCTTCGAGCCGGAGGGAATGGTCACCCGCGCGCAGTTCATCACCATGCTCTACCGTCTTGACGGCGAGAAGAAGGTCGAGGACGCAACGAGCACCTTCACCGACGTGAGGCCGACCGCGTATTACTGCGACGCCGTCAACTGGGGCGTCAAGGCCGGCATCACCAACGGCGTGACGCAGACCGAGTTCGCCCCGCACGAGAACATCACCCGCGAGCAGATCGCGACCATGCTGTTCCGCTACGCCGCCTACGCAAAGAAGGCCGACCTCGACAAGAAGGTCGACCTGAACGATAAATTCCATGATTCCGCCGCGGTTTCCGGCTACGCGAGAGCGGCCGTTGAATGGGCTGCCGCCGTCGAGGTCGTCCGCGGAGACGACACCGGCGCCATCCGTCCGAAGGACAACGCGACACGCGCCGAGGCCGCCGCGCTGATGGTTCGCGTCGGCGCCCTCCCCGCAGCGGAGAAATAACGCAACCCAAGCGGTTTGGCAAGTATTTGTAATGTAATCTGTCTAAGCTGCTAAAAAAGGGGCTTGCCGTCTGTTCCTCGCAGGCGGCAAGCCCCTTCGCTTTGTTTTTTTGCTGTTTTTCATACTGATTCTGGATAGAATCCCGTGTGCTGCGCACACCCGCATCGTGCGATTGCACGCTGCGCCGCGCGGGGCGGCGCGCATGGTGCAAGGCTCCGCGAATGCTGCTCGGCAGCGTTCGGGGCATTGCACCGCGGCGGTTATTTTTTGAAGAAATCAAAAAACTTCTTCTTTTTCGGCTGGTTGCTCTCCTCAGCGGATTGGTCGAACTGCCGCAGAAGCTCCTTCTGCTCGCGCGTCAGGCGCGTCGGCGTCTCGACGACGACCGTCACAAACTGGTCGCCGCGGCGTCCCTTGTCGTTGACGAACGGAACGCCCTTGCCGCGCAGGCGGAAGGTCGTGCCGGTCTGCGTGCCCTCGGCAATGGTGTAGCGCACCTTGCCGTCGATCGTCGGAACCTCCAGCTCGGCGCCGAGGGCGGCCTGCGCGAAGGTGATGGGCATCTCGCAGTAAAGATCCTGCCCCTGACGCGTCAGGATCGGATGTCTGCGCACGCGCACCGTGACGAGCAGGTCGCCGCGGCCGCCGTTGTTGAAGCCGTCGCAGCCCTCGCCGCGCACGCGCAGGGTCTGGCCGTCGTCGATGCCCGCCGGGAAGTGGACGCGCGTCTTGAACGCGCGGCGCACCTTGCCCTTGCCCTTGCAGCGCGGGCAGGGATTCTTGATGACCTTGCCGCTGCCCCGGCAATCGGGACAGACGCTGTCGGACTGCATGACCATGCCCATGAAATTCTGCTGGGTGCGGACGGTGCCGGAGCCGTGGCAGCGCAGACAGGTCTCGGCGGAGCTGCCCGCAGCCGCGCCCGTGCCGTGGCACTGGTCGCAGTTCTCGATGCGCGAGGCGCCGATCTCCTTCTCCGTGCCGAAGACGGCCTCCTCAAAGGTCAGATCGACGGAAACGCTGATGTCCTCGCCGCGGATCGGGGCGTTCGGGCTGCGCTTCGCCGAGCGGCCGCCGCCGCCGAAGAAGCTGCCGAACAGATCGCCCAGATCGCCGAAGTCTCCGAAGCCGCCGAAGCCGCCGCCGCCGAACGGACTGCCGCCCGCGCCGGCGTTGAAGCTGGGGTCGACGCCCGCGAAGCCGAACTGGTCGTAGCGCTTGCGCTTCTCCGGGTCGGAGAGCACCTCGTTGGCCTCGTTGATCTCCTTAAATTTTTCTTCCGCGCCGGGGTCGTGGTTCACGTCGGGGTGATACTGCGCCGCCAGCTTGCGGTAGGCGCGCTTGATGTCGGCGTCCGACGCGTCCTTGGCGACGCCCAGCACCTCATAATAATCTCGTTTGTTTTCGTTAGCCATAAAAAGTCACCCTCTCAGTGGGGATATGTGTTGAAAAAAATCAAATATTGTCCTTCGGACAGATGAAGCATGTTCGCATAAGCGGACAGGCTTCATCCGGCCGCAGGCGCGGTCGAACCGGACGGCCGAAAAAGGGCGCTTTTGAGGCGCCCTTTTTCGATCCGGTGTTCCGAAAAATCAGTCCTTGACTTCCTCGTAGTCCGCGTCGATCGGCTCGTCGGGGTTGCTGCCGTTGTTCGCGGCGCCCTGCTGCGGCTGCCCCTGCTGCGGAGCGGCGTTCTGATAGAGCTTCTCGCTGACGGCATAGAAGGCCTTTTGCAGCGCCTCGGTCGAGGCCTTGATGGCTGCGACGTCGCTGCCCTTGTTCTTCTCCTTCAGGTCGCTGACGGCGCTCTCGATGGAGGCCTTGTCGGCTGCGTCGACCTTGTCGCCCAGCTCGTTCAGGGTCTTTTCGGTCTGATAGATGAGCTGGTCGGCGGCGTTATGCGTGTCGACCTCGTCCTTGCGCGCCTTGTCCTCGGCGGCGTACTGCTCGGCCTCCTTGACGGCCTTGTCGATGTCCTCCTTGGACAGGTTGGAGGAGGCAGTGATGGTGATGTGCTGCTCCTTGCCGGTGCCGAGATCCTTGGCGCTGACGTTCACGATGCCGTTGGCGTCGATGTCAAAGCTGACCTCGATCTGCGGCACGCCGCGCGGAGCCGGAGCGATGCCGTCGAGCTGGAACTTGCCGAGGGTCTTGTTATAGGCGGCCATTTCGCGCTCGCCCTGCAGAACGTGGATCTCGACGCTCGTCTGGTTGTCGGCCGCGGTCGAGAAGACCTGGCTCTTCTTGGTCGGAATGGTCGTGTTGCGGTCGATCAGGCGGGTGAACACGCCGCCCATCGTCTCAAGACCCAGAGACAGCGGGGTCACGTCGAGCAGCACGACGCCCTTGACGTCGCCGCCGAGCACGCCGCCCTGAATGGCAGCGCCCACCGCGACGCATTCGTCGGGGTTGATGCCCTTGAAGCCTTCCTTGCCGGTGATGCCCTTCACGGCCTCCTGCACGGCGGGGATACGGGTCGAGCCGCCGACGAGCAGAACCTTGCTCAGATCGCTGGCCTTCAGACCGGCGTCCGCGAGCGCCTGACGGACAGGCCCCATCGTGCGCTCGACGAGCTTCGCGGTCAGCTCGTTGAACTTCGCGCGGGTGAGCGTGACGTCGAGGTGCTTCGGGCCGGTGGCGTCGGCGGTGATATACGGCAGGTTGACGTTGGTGGAGGTCACGCCGGACAGCTCGATCTTCGCCTTCTCGGCAGCCTCCTTGAGGCGCTGCATGGCGACCTTGTCGCCGGAGAGGTCGATGCCCTCGGCCTTCTTGAACTCGGAGACGAGATAGTCCATGACGCACTGGTCAAAGTCGTCGCCGCCGAGATGCGTGTCGCCGTTGGTCGCCTTGACCTCGACGATGCCGTCGCCGATGTCGAGGATGGAGACGTCGAAGGTGCCGCCGCCGAGGTCATAGACCATGATCTTCTGCTCGTTTTCCTTGTCGACGCCATAGGCCAGCGCGGCGGCCGTCGGCTCGTTGATGATGCGCTTGACGTCCAGACCGGCGATGCGGCCGGCGTCCTTGGTGGCCTGACGCTGCGCGTCGTTGAAGTATGCCGGAACGGTGATGACCGCCTCGGTGACGGGCTGACCCAGATAGGCCTCGGCGTCCGCCTTCAGCTTGCGCAGGATCATTGCGGAGATCTCCTGCGGGGTGTATTTCTTGTCGTCAATGGTGACCTTATAGTCGGTGCCCATGTGGCGCTTGATGGAAGAAACGGTGCGGTCGGCGTTCGTGACGGCCTGACGCTTTGCGACCTGACCGACCATGCGCTCGTTATTCTTCGAGAACGCGACGACCGACGGGGTGGTTCTGCCGCCCTCGGCGTTTGCAATGACGACCGGCTCGCCGCCTTCCATAACGGCGACGCAGGAATTGGTTGTACCAAGATCAATACCGATGATTTTTCCCATGATGAAAATCCTCCTATATGAATGTGAAATATGTTACGAATTCAGTTTGCCACGCGGACCATCGCAAAGCGGATGACCTTGTCGCCCAGTGTGAAGCCGGTTTGGAAAACGTCCGCAATGACGTTCTCCCCGAGCGATTCGTCCTCAACGTGCATCACGGCGTTGTGGCGCTCCGGATCAAACGGGTCGCCCTTCTCGCCGAAGGCCTCGACGCCCAGCCCGGTGAAGATCTTCTTCAGCTCGTTCATGGTCATCTCGACGCCCTTTTTGTACGCCTCGTCGGACGTTTCGCTCAGCAGCGCGCGCTGCAAATTGTCATAGACCGGCAGCAGCTTTTTCACCGTGTCCGAGACGGCGTCGCGGTAGATGCCGTCCTTCTCGCGCTGGGAGCGCTTGCGGAAGTTGTCGTATTCCGCGGCAAGCCGCAGGAACTGATCGTGCTCCTTGGCAAGCTGCTCCTTGAGCTGCTCGGCCTCGGAAGGCTTCTTGGCCTTCTTCTCTTTCTTCTCGCTCTTGGGAGCCTCGGGCTGCTCGGCCTTCGGCGCCTCGGCGGGGATCGTTTTTTCTTGCTCCTCGACCGCTTGGGTCGTCGTCTGCTCTTTTTCGGACAATGCTTATTCCTCCTTCTTGGGAGCCTCGGGCGCCGGCTGACGCTCCGGAAGCTCCTGCTTGCCGAACATCCTGCCCAGACCCTCGGCAAAATAGCTCAGGCGGGCGGTGATCTGCGCGTAGTCCATGCGCTGCGGCCCGACCACGCCGATCATGCCCTGCATCCCGTCGCCGATGTCGAAGCGGGTGACGACCACGGAGGTGTTTTTCAGCTCCTCGGCGACGTTTTCCGGGCCGACTAAGATCTGCACGGGGCTGTTCGGGTCAAGCTTGGCGGGCAGGTTCGAGATCGTCTCCTCGTCCAGCGCGCCGAGCACCTCCTGCGCCTTGCTCAGCTCCTGATATTCCGGCTGGGACAGCAGGCGGTTCTGGCCGGTCACATAGACCTCGCCGCGGCTGCACTCCTCGAGCACATGCGTGGCGAAATCCACGACCACAGGCACAAGCCCCGCGGCCGCGCCGGCGCTGCGGCTGACGCGGTCGATCAGCTCGGGCGTGAACTGCTCCGGCGGAAGCTCCGCCAAGCTCGCGTTCAGAACCGCGGAGAGCAGCTTCAGATCCGATTCGCTGACGCGAAGCGGCAGCTTGATGAGTTTATTTTTCACCGTTTCATCCGTCGTCATAACCACGAGGATGAAGCTTCCGGGATTTGCCGGCAGCAGCTCGAAGCGCCGCACGCGCACGCCCTCGTTGTGAGACGTCAGCGCGTAGGCGGGCAGATTCGTCAGCTTGCTGACCAGCTTGCCGACCTGGCTCATGGCGCGGTCGAACTCCTGCATCCGCAGCTCCATGGCCTGATTGATGGACTTCGTCTCGTCCACGCTCAGGCTGTAATCCTGCATCAGCCGGTCGATGTAAAACCGATAGCCGGCCGGGGAGGGAATGCGCCCGGCGGAGGTGTGCGGCTGCTCGAGAAAGCCCAGATTCGTCAGCTCGGCCATCTCGTTGCGGATGGTCGCCGAGGAAAAATCCATGCCCGGCAGCGCGGCAATGGTCTTCGAGCCGACCGGCTCGGCGGAGCGGATATAAAGATCCACGATCGCCTTGAGAATTTTTTGCTTTCGCTCGGAAAGCTCCATTGCCCGCACCTCCCATGTCGTTTGTTTGTTCTTAGCACTCCATATCCCTGAGTGCTAAACCAACTATACAACCAAGTGCCGCGTTTGTCAATAGCCCGAAGCGAAAATATTGTTAAAAAAATGTAAAGCCCGCTCCTTCCGCCGGGGAAGGAGTGGGCTTTTCGATTTTTTACGGGTGCTGGTTGTACCCTGTCGTTTTTCCGTTATGGAACCTCTGATTCAATCGCAAGCGCGGTCATCGGTCGTCAAGGTAGCGGCAGGCAGAAAGCGCGGCGGCGGCGCCGTCGGCGATGGCCGTGGCGACCTGCCGAAAGGCCTTTGTGCGGCAGTCCCCGGCGACGAACACGCCGTCGGTCGCGGTTCTGCAGTCCTCGCCGGAGATCAGGTAGCCCTGCTCGTCGAGCGTCGCGACGGCGGCATAGGGCGCGTTGTCCGGCTCGGTGCCGACGGCAAGGAAGACGCCGTCGACGGGCAGCTCGCTCTCCGCGCCCGTCTCGGTGTTCTTCAGGCGCACGCCGGTCAGCATCTCGCCGCCGAGATAGGCCGTCACAACGGTCGAAAAGCGGATTTCGACGTTTTCCCGCTCATGCAGCGCCTCGATGAGCCGCTGCTCGCCGGTCAGGAAGGGCAGATTCTGCACGACCGTCACGCTGCGGCAAAGCTCGCTGAGCAGCAGCGCCTCCTGCAGGGCGGTGTTGCCGCCGCCGACCAGCGCCACGGAGCGTCCGCGGTAGAACGCGCCGTCGCAGACCGCGCAGAAGGACACGCCGTTGCCGATGCGCGCCTCCTCGCCGGGCAGATGCAGCCGGCGGTGCCGCGCACCGGCGGCGATGATGACCGCGTCGGCCTCATAGACGCCGGCCTCGCCGACGACCCGCTTGCCCTGCGCGCCGGCCTCCACGGAGACGACGGTGTCCATGTCGACGTCCGCGCCGAGCTTCATCGCCTGCTCGAGCATCCGCTGGGCAAGCTCGTTGCCGGAGATCTCCTCAAAGCCGGGATAATTTTCCAGCTTCGGCGAATAGGTGATCTGCCCGCCGAAGGTGTCCTTTTCGAGCACGAGGACGGATTTCCCGGCTCTGCGGGCGTAAATCGCCGCCGTCAGACCCGCAGGGCCTGCGCCAACGACCAGTATGTCGCAGCGGCGGCTCAACGGTTCGCCTCCGCAAAGGCACGGATGTTCGACGGATTTTCCACGCGCTTGAGCACGGTCTCGCCGTCGAGCACGAGCAGCGTCGGCGCCTGCTTGACGCCGAAGCGGCGCGCGGCGTCCGGGTCGATGTCGACGAGCACGGTGTCATAGCTCAGCGCGGCGTCCGCCAAAAATTTCTTCGCCATGACGCACTTCGGGCAGGTCGCCGTCGTGAAGAGCACGAGGCGGCCGTTTTTGCAGTCGGCCGACGTCGGCTCGGGGCGCCGGTCGGGCTGCTCGCCGAAGCGGTGCGCCAGCGATGCGCCGACGTCATAGACCTTGCGATCCTTGAACTCCTGCGCCTTGCCGTCGTTCCAGTTCTGCACGGGGCGGTAGTAGCCGGTGATGCGGCTGTAGACCTCGGTCGTGCGGCCGCATTTCGGGCAGGTGTACTGCTCCCCGCTCAGATAGCCGTGGTCGGGGCAGACGGAATAGGTCGGAGAGATCGTGTAATACGGCAGCTTATAATTGTCCGCGATCTTGCGCACGAGGTTGGCCGCCGCGCGCCAATCCGGCAGCTTCTCGCCGAGGAAGGCGTGGAAGACCGTGCCGGAGGTGTAGAGCGTCTGCAGGCGGTCCTGAATGTCCAGCGCGGAGAAAATATCCTCGGTGTAGCCGACGGGCAGGTGCGAGGAGTTCGTGTAATACGGCGTGCCGTTGTCCTTGGCGGCGGTGATGATGTCGGGGTAATCCTTTTTGTCGTGCTTGGCCAGACGGTAGGTCGTCGACTCGGCAGGCGTCGCCTCGAGGTTATACAGGTCGCCGTACTGCTCCTGATAGTCGCTCAGACGCTCGCGCATGTGGTTGAGCACCTCGACGGAGAAGTCCTGCGTCTCCTTATGGGTCATGTCCATGCGCAGCCATTTGGCGTTCAGGCCGACCTCGTTCATGCCGATCAGGCCGATGGTCGAGAAATGGTTCGCAAACGTGCCAAGATAGCGCTTCGTATAAGGATACAGCCCCTCGTTCATCAGGCGGGTGATGACGTCGCGCTTGATCTTCAGCGAACGCGCCGCGATGTCCATCAGGCGGTCGAGCCGCTGATAGAACTCGGCCTTGTCCTTGGAAAGATAGGCGATCTTCGGCATGTTGATCGTCACGACACCGACCGAGCCGGTCGACTCGCCCGAGCCGAAATAGCCGCCGGACTTCTTGCGCAGCTCGCGCAGGTCGAGACGCAGGCGGCAGCACATCGAGCGCACGTCGCTCGGCTGCATGTCGCTGTTGACGTAGTTGGAGAAATACGGCGTGCCGTATTTGGCCGTCATCTCAAAGAGCAGGCGGTTGTTCTCGGTCTCCGACCAGTCGAAATCCTTCGTGATGGAATAGGTCGGGATGGGGTACTGGAAGCCGCGGCCGTTGGCGTCGCCCTCGATCATGACCTCGATGAAGGCGCGGTTGACCATGTCCATCTCCCGCTTGCAGTCCTTATATTTGAAGGGCATCTCGCGGCCGCCGACGATCGCCGGAAGCTCGGCC
Organism: uncultured Eubacteriales bacterium; assembly: GCA_900548795.1. Taxonomy (GTDB): domain Bacteria; phylum Bacillota; class Clostridia; order Oscillospirales; family Oscillospiraceae; genus JAZOXB01. Next base: position 21,310 of record URLT01000005.1, on the reverse strand, counting down.
ATGTCGTCCGGAACGGTCCAGTCGAGCGTGATGTTCGAGAACGGCGCCTGCGTGCCCCAGCGCGACGGCGTGTTGACGCCGTAGATGAAGGACTCGACGCATTTTTTCACCTGATCGTAGCTCAGGTCGTCGACCTTGACGAAGGGCGCAAGGTAGGTGTCGAAGGAGGAGAAGGCCTGCGCGCCGGCCCATTCGTTCTGCATGATGCCGAGGAAGTTGACCATCTGGTTGCACAGGGAGGCCAAATGCTTGGCCGGGGCGGAGGTGATCTTGCCGGGCACGCCGCCCAGCCCCTCCTGAATGAGCTGCCGCAGCGACCAGCCCGCGCAGTAGCCCGTGAGCATGGACATATCATGGATGTGCAGGTCGCAGTTCTTGTGCGCCTGCGCGATCTCGTCGTCATAGATCTCGCTGAGCCAGTAGTTGGCCGTGATCGCGCCGGAGTTTGAGAGGATCAGACCGCCGACGGAATAGGTGACGGTGGAATTTTCCTTCACGCGCCAATCCTGCACCTTGACATAGCTGTCGACAAGCGCCTTGTAGTCCAGCAGCGTCGAGCGCATGTTGCGCATTTTTTCGCGCTGACGGCGGTAGAGGATATAGGCCTTGGCAACGTCATCGTAGCCCGCGCGGATCAGCACGGACTCGACGCTGTCCTGAATGTCCTCCACGGCGATTTTGCCGTCCTTGATCTTCGGCTCGAAATCCGCCGTGACCTTCAGCGCCAGAAAATCGATCGTCTCGTCGTTATATTGCTTATTCTGGGCGTCGAACGCCTTGCGGATCGCCTGACTGATTTTTTTCAGGTCAAAGCTGACCGTTTTGTCGTTTCGTTTGATAACCTGGTACATAATGCTCCTCCTCTTTTTTCAGACCCCGCGCAGCTCCGTCTGCGGGATCCATTCCCTTGCCGCAGCAAGGCAGCGGCTGCGCTTCTCCTCGGAGACGGCGTGAAGCCCCGCCTCCAGCACGTCGCCGCTGTCGACAAATTGCTGCAAATAGTATCTCTGCGCGCCGCGCAGCCATGCGCCGATGGCCAAAAAATCCTCCGGCTCATGCAGCTCGTCGACCACCGTCGTGCGGAATTCATAGGGCACGCGCCCCTGCATCAGGAGCGCCGCGCTCTCGCGCACGGCCGGCAGCACGCCGTCCCGGCCGCAGGTCGCGGCGTATTTTTCCGGCGAATTTTTGATGTCCATCGCCACGTAGTCGACCAGCCCGGCCTCCAGCACCGCCCGCAGCGCGGCCGGATGCGTGCCGTTCGTGTCGAGCTTGACGGCAAAGCCCATGGCGCGGAGCTTGCCCAGCAGCTCCGGAAGCTCCGGCGCAAGCAGCGGCTCGCCGCCGGTCACGGCCACGCCGTCGAGCAGGCCTCTGCGGCGGCGTAAAAAGTCGAGCAGCTCGTCCTCCGACAGCCCCGGCACGCCGCGCAGCAGGCTCGCGTTATGGCAAAAGGGGCAGCGCAGGTCGCAGCCCTGCAGGAAAACCGTGCAGGCCACGCGCCCCGGAAAATCCAGCAGCGTCAGCTTCTGTAACCCGCCGATCTGCATTGCTTCGCCCCCTCTGTGCATAAGCTGTGAATATCTTGTGATATGCTTTTCTATTGGACACAATATCTTGTGTCCGGCACTAGAATAGCACACCTGAACCGGACTGTCAACATCAAAATTTGTCTTTCTTTGACACTTTTGTAACTCTTCCGGCGAAAACGCCGCAGAAACGCGTTGCGTTTTCTCCAAAGCCATGCTATAATACAAGGAGGCTCTGATTCAATCGTCTGAGGCGCTCAGCCGGCGGCGTTGCTCCGGAGCGTTCCAAGACAAGGGCGCCCTGCGCCCGATCCCAACATACGGCAATTTGCCGGGAAAGAGAAACACACCATGAAAAAAACGATTCAACGGGGGCTTGCGCTGCTGTTGGCCGCGCTGCTGCTCACTGCGGGCGCAGAGTGCTTCGCGGTCGGGGAGCCGGCCGAGTTTTCCGATCTCTCCTTTGCGCTCTCGGCCGAGACGGATTCCACGCGGCTGTCTCCGCAGACCACTTCCGAGGGCGAAACGCTCGTTTTGCCGTCTCAGGCGGCCTGCAAGGCGCTGACGGTCCACTTCACGCCGGGGAACGCCTCCGCCGCGTTCACCGTCTCCGGCGCGCTGGCGACGGCCGAGCTGACCGACGGCTGCACGCTCGACCTTCCGGCGCTCTGCGGCGAGGGCGCGTCCTACGCGCTGACCTTCCGCGCGGCGGCCGACGGCTACGCCCATGAGCGCCGCGTGACGGTGCTCTGCGCCGACGGCATCGCCAGCATGTATCTCAAGAGCGACGATCCGGTCAACCACGGCCGGCAATGGGTCGAGTCCAGCCCCACCAAGGCCAACAAGGCCACCGGCACCATGCTGATGCTCGACGCCTCTGGCGAAACGGTCTATGACGGCGTCCTGACGCAGATCAAGGGGCGCGGCAACTCCACATGGCAGCAGGACAAGAAGCCCTATCAGATCAAGCTGAAGAAAAAGGCCGACCTGCTGCAGACCGGTCAGGCCGACAACGTGAACAAGACGTGGGTGCTTCTGGCCAACGCCGCCGACGCATCACTGCTGCGCAACCAGATCGTCTATACCATGGCCGGGCAGTCCGGTCTGGCCTGCGCCGTGCAGTGCCGCCCGGTGAACCTCTACTATGACGGCGAATACCGCGGCGCTTACCTGCTCAGCGAGAAGGTCGAGATCAACAAGGGGCGCGTGGATATCCACAAGCTCGAGGACGATTTTGAGACGGCCAACCCGGACGTGACCGATTTCGACGCATTGAGCGTCGCCAGCGGCGTCACCGCCAACGGCGCGACCTATGTCTATTGCCAGGGGCTCAACACCCCGGAGGATTATTCCGGCGGCTACCTGCTCGAGATGGACACCATGGCGCGCGCGCAGGCCGAGAAGTGCTATTTCCGCACCACGCACAATCAATATGTTGTGGTCAAAAGCCCGGAATATTGCAGCGCCGCCGCTATGGAATACATCGCGACCTACTATCAGGAATACGAGGACGCCATCTACGGCAAGGGCACGAACCCCGTCACGGGCAAGACGCTCGAGCAGTATGTTGACCTCGAGAGCGTCGCGCAGTGCTATCTGGTCAACGAGGTGACGAAAAATCTCGACACCTTCCGCTCCTCGGCCTTCCTGTATAAGGACGCCGGCAGCGGCGTGATGAAAATGGGGCCGATTTGGGACTATGACCTCTGCCTCGGAACGGGCGGCGAGACGCCCACCGGCTTCTATTCGCTGCTGCATCCGCTGGTTCTGCAGCTCTATCAGTACGGCGATTTCCGCGTCGCCGTCCGCGAGGTCTATGAGAACCGGATGCACCCGATCATCGGGCAGCTGCTCTCCGAAAAGGGCACGGCGCTGGCCTCCGTGGCCGAGCTGCGCGCCGAGCTTGCGCCCTCTGCGGCAGCCAACGCGCTCGTCTGGGGCAGCACGGCCGGCTATTGGAGCGACCGCGTCGACGACGTCGTTGCCTTCCTCCGCCAGCGCGACGCCTTCCTGAGCGAGGCGTTCGCAGCGTGGAACGGCGAGACCTTCGAGCCGATCGCCGCCAAGGAATACAGCGACGTCCGGCCGGACGACTGGTATTTTGACAACATCATGCAGGCCACGAACGAGCGGCTCTTCGACGGGATGCCGGACGGCAGCTTCCACCCGGACGACAGCGCTACGCGCGCCGAGTCGACCAAGGTGCTCTTCTCCCTCTCCGGGGACAGCGCGCCCGCCGAGGGCGACGGCTTCACCGACACCGAGGCCGACGCGTGGTATATGCCCGCCGTGCGCTGGGCAAAGCAGCGCGACGTCGTGCGCGGCTATGAGGACGGCAGCTTCCGCCCGGAAAACCCGATCACCCGCGAGGAATTCGCCACCCTGCTCTACCGCATGAGCGGCTCGCCCGCGACAGCGCCCGGCGAGGCCGTCAAGGCCTGCAAGGACTTCGATCAGGTCTCGCTCTATGCCCGCGACGCCATGGTCTGGGCGGTCGAGACGCAGATCGTCCGCGGCTATACGGACGGCACCGCCCGCCCCGGCAGCCTCATCACCCGCGCCGAGCTTGCCACCATGATCCTGCGCTACTATAATCAGTTCATCACCAAATGATCCCCGCCGCCCCCTCCGGTTCTTCTTTTGCCGGTTGCGAACGGGCTGCCGATCAATCGGCTGCAGCGCGCAGCGTGCATTCGCACGCTGCGAGTGTGCGTAGCACACGGGATTCTTGGGAACCTCTGATTCAATATTTGAATCAAGAATCCGTATGACAAACAAAAAACAGCAAACCAAGCGCCGCGCAAATTGTTCGTTTGCGCGGCGCTTGTTTGCACTTTTTCGGCACTTTCTGAGCGGAAAAGACCGAAAAACGTCTCATTTTTCGTGTCATTGCGAGGCCGCATCGCGGCCGTGGCAATCTTAAAGTGATGGGTATGGCATCCCGTGGCGAAGCACGGGAGCACGAAGCAAGAAGGAATCCCTTACATATTTCAAGATTTTCTAACCAATCATTTGACAGGCTGAAAAAAAGACCGCCAAAGGCGGTCTTTTTTGGAGCTACTGGCCGGACTCGAACCGGCGACCTGCTGATTACGAATCAGCTGCTCTACCAACTGAGCCACAGTAGCACACGCATGTGCGGGTATTATATTACCGCATTTTTTCGTTCTTGTCAAGACAAAAATCGGGCTTTGTGCGAAAATTTGATCAAAAGCGCTCCGGCTGATCGCGCCGAGGGGCGTCAAATCCTACATGAACCGGCGCAGCGTGCGCCGGCAGGCGAGTATGCAAAGCGCGCGGGATCCCGGATCAACAGCCTTTCTTTTGATCCGGGATCCGTATGGAAGGAGCCTCCCGCGGACAGGCAGGCTCGGCCGGGCGCCGGCGTCCGGGTCAGGCGCCGTGCGCGGCGAGGAAGGCCTCGATCTCGGCGCGGGTCGGCATGGACGGCGCTGCGCCCATGCGCTGCACGGAGAGCGCCGCAAGCGCGTTGCCGAAGCGCGCGGCCTCGCGCAGCGACTTGCCCTCGGAGAGCGCGGTCAGCAGGCCGCCGTTGAAGGCGTCGCCCGCGCCGGTGGTGTCGACGGCCTCGACGCGATAGGCCGGGATGATCTCCGAGCGCCCCTCGGTGTTCAGATAAACCCCGCGGCTGCCCAGCGTGATGAGCACGTTCTGCACGCCCTTTGCAAACAGCACCTGCGCGGCGCGGTCGGCGCTCTGCTGATCCTTGACCGCGATGCCGGTCAACGCCTCGGCCTCGACCTCGTTCGGCGTGACCAGATAGACCCCGGAGAGGAATTCGTCGCTGAGGGGCTGGCAGGGCGCGGTGTTGAGGATCACGCGCACGCCGTGCTCCTTCGCCAGCCGCGCGACGGCCTCGTTGGCGTCCTGATTGATCTCGAGCTGCAGGAGCAGATAGGCCGAGTCGCAGATCCGCGCGGCCGCGGCGGCGACGTCCTGCGCGGTGAAGGTCGCGCACGCGCCGGGGACGATCACGATCTCGTTCTGGCTCGTGCCCTCGTCGACGCTGATGAGCGAGACGCCGGTCGAAACGGTGTCGTGATAAAAAACATAATCGGTCGGCAGACCCGCCTCGCGCATTGCGGCCAGCGGCACCTCGGCGAGGGAATCGCGCCCGAGCTTCATGACCATGGTCACGTCGCCGCCCGCCTTGCCGGCCGCGACCGCCTGATTCAGACCCTTGCCGCCGGAGCTCTGGCGGAAAACGCTGCCGCGAACCGTCTCGCCCGGAGCGGGCAGATGCGGCGTGCGCGCCATCAGATCGACGACCGCGCTGCCGAAAACCGTCACCTTTTGCTTCATGCTGCATTCCTCCGTTTTCGGGGAAGCGGCGCTTCCCCAGTATTCGGGATTAACGTAATGCCGGCGGCGGCATTTGTCAATCCTCTTTCTTCATTTTTGGCGAATGTCACAGTTTTCTTGCCGGAAATTATGCAAAATGCACCGAGCCGAAGCCCGGTGCATGGGAGATCACACGTCGCAGATGCCGAGGAAGACGATGCCGATGACCGTCAGACCGATCATGAGATAGTGCTTCCATGACAGCTTCTCGCGCAGGAAGACGCGCCCCCAGACGGTGGACAGCACGCAGTAGGCCGCGATGATCGGCGCGGAATACATAACGTGCGCCTCGTCGGCCAGCGCCTGAATATAGAAGAACTGGCCGACCGTCTCGCAGGTCGCGCCGACATACTTCGGCAGCTCCTCGCGGAAGGAGAATTTTTCGCGGCGGATCAGCAGATAGATCAGGCCCGCCGCGAGGAAGGTCAGCTCGTAGGCGACGTTGGCGGAATCCTCGTTGATCTTCTGCAAAACGAGCGAGTCGGCAAACGTCCCGGCCGCGTCGAGCAGGCAATAGCCCACCGGCAGGGCAATGGCCAGCCAGCTCTTGGCGTATTTGCGGTTGGCGTGCTCCTGACGGCGCGCGCGCAAATCGTCGTCCTCGCGCGACTCGACCACGCCCAGCCCGATCACGCCCACGCAGACCAGCACGACCGCCGCCAGCACCAGCGGCGAAAGCTCGCGCAGAGCGGCCATGCCGCCGAAGATCACGGTCAGCACGGCGACCAGCGCGCCGGACGAGTTGCAGATCGGCGACGAGACGGACAGCTCGATATAGCGCAGGCCGATGTAGCCGATGGTCATGGAGACGATATAGAGCAGGGAGACGGGCAGATACGTCCAGATGACGTGCAGGGAGATCTCGACGCCGCCGAGGAAGATCTCATAAGCGGCGTGCAGACCCATCACGACGCCGACGGCGACGACCATTTTCAGATGCGCGGTCTTGTCCTTTTCGCCGCAGCAGCCGATTTTTGAGAAGAGGTCGGAGCCGCTCCAGAAGAGCAGCGCGATCAGAGATGCAAGAAACCAGTTCATTTCTGTTCCTCCTCAAGAAGATTTGCCAGCCCCGCCTCCACAAGCTTTTGCAGCGAGAGCAGGATGCCGAGCTTGGCATGATACCACGTCAGGCCGCCCTGAAAATAGACGGCGTAGGGCGGGCGGATCGGCCCGTCGGCCGAAAGCTCGATCGACGAGCCCTGCACGAACGTGCCGGCGGCCATGATGACCTGATCGTCATAGCCGGGCATGTCCCACGGCATCGGGTCGGCGAAGCTGTCGACCGGCGCGGCGGCCTGAATGCCCTTGCAGAAGGCGATCATGCCCTCGCGGCTGCCCAGCTCGACGGCCTGAATGATGTCGTGGCGCTCCTCCGTGCCGTTCGGGAGCACGCGGAAGCCGAGGCGCTCATAGAGATTCGCCGCGAAGATTGCGCCCTTGAGCGCGCCGCTGACGACCGTCGGGGCAAGGAACAGCCCCTGATAAAACGCGGGCATCAGGCCGAGGTTCGCGCCGACCTCCTGCCCTAAGCCGGGCGCGGAGAGCCGGTAGGCGCAGCGCTCGACCAAATCGCGCCGCCCGCAGATATAGCCGCCGATCGGCGCAAGGCCGCCGCCGGGATTCTTGATGAGGCTGCCGACGACCAGATCGGCGCCGACGTCGCTCGGCTCGAGCTTCTCGACAAATTCGCCGTAGCAATTGTCGACCATGCAGATGATGTCCGGCTTGATGCGCTTGAGGAAGGCGACCAGCTCGCCGATCTGCCGGACGGAGAAGGTCGGGCGCATGGCGTAGCCCTTGCTGCGCTGAATGGTGGCCAGCTTGGTCTTCTCCGTGACGGCGGCGGCGATCGCGTCATAGTCGAAGCTGCCGTCGGGCAGCAGGTCGACCTGCCGGTAGCTCACGCCGTATTCCTTCAGCGAGCAGACCGACGGGCGGATGCCGATGACCTCCTCGAGCGTGTCATAGGGCCTGCCGACCGGCGAGAGCAGCTCGTCGCCGGGCAGCAGGTTCGCCGACAGCGCGACCGTCAGCGCGTGCGTGCCGCAGGTGATCTGCGGGCGGACAAGGGCGGCCTCGGTGCCGAACACGTCGGCATAGACGCGCTCGAGATTCTCCCGGCCGACGTCGTCATAGCCGTAGCCCGTGGTCGCGGCGAAGCAGGCCGCGCTGACGCGGTGCTTCTGCATCGCGGCGATGACCTTGCACTGGTTATATTCCGCCGTCTCGTCGAGCGCATCGAAGCGCCCGCGCAGCGTCTCGAGCACGCGCTGCCCGTAGCCGTAGACCGCAGGGGAAACGCCCATGCGGAGATATTGTTCCGTCATTTTTCTTTTTCCTCCAATTTGTTGAAAACCTGATCGGCCGCGTCGCTGAGCACCTCCGGCCGCGTGATGAGAATGCCGTTGCGCTCGTCGCCGAGGATCAGCAGCGTGTCGCCCGGACAGATGCCGAACAGCGCCCGCGCGTCGCGCGGGATCACGATCTGCCCGCGCTCGCCGACCTTGACCGTGCCGAAGATGTGCCGCCCCCGTGCCTTGCCCAGCAGATGCTTGCCAGAGGCCATGCCGCTCCCTCCTTAAAAAATCATATTTTTCATATTTGTGTGAATTATTCTAGCGCAGCGCACCGGAAAAGTCAAGCAAAACCTGCCCGCGCCCAAATATGCCGCACCCGATTTTGTCATTGCGAGGAGGGGCGCTGACGAGCCGCGTTCCATGACCCGTCCCACTCCCCCACATGTCATTGCGAGGAGGGCGCAAGCCCGACGCGGCAATCTTTAAGTGAGCAGCATGGGATCCCGGAACGAAAAAAGAATACATGCATTCGAAAACAAAAATGGACAAGACCCAATAATAACGTAAAAAGTATTGAACGGCACGCGAGCTTCTCCCTCGGCGCTTGCGTGTCGCTTCTGTCGTTACGGCATCCCGCGTCGCACCTTAAAGATTGCCGCGTCGCTTCGCTCCTCGCAATGACAAAATTGGTAGGTTTTGCGGAAAAACCAACGGATTCTGTCACAGTGGGAACTGATGATTTTTGTCGCAGGGGGAACCGGCTGCTTCTGTCGTTACGGCATCCCGCGTCGCACCTTAAAGATTGCCGCGTCGCTTTGCTCCTCGCAATGACAAAATTGGTAGGTTTTGCGGAAAAACCGGTGGTCTGCGTCATTGCAGAGTCGGCGCAGAGGTCGGCGCACCTTCGGCGCGGCGTATCGCCGGAGGGCGCGTTCGCCCAAGTCCGGCGTCCGTGCATACGAGGCGGCTAAATTTGAATGAATATGAAAAAATCTCTTGACAATTTGCAAAATATGTGTATAATCATGCAGTGAAAACAAATAAACATGCAAATCGAACAGGGGGAAGCAATCATGAAAAGCTTTGGAAAGATATGGATCCTTGCGGCGGCGCTGTTGCTGCTGCTGACGGCGCTGACGGCCTGCGGCGGCGCGTCCGACTCGCTCAAGGCCGTGCAGGAGCAGGGCGTTCTGGTCGGCGCGACCAGCCCGGATTTCCCGCCGTTTGAATATCTGGAGCACGGCGAGCCGGTCGGCGTGGAGATCGAGCTGATGCAGGCCGTCGCCGAGAAGCTCGGCGTCACGCTCCGGATCGAGCAGGTCGATTTCGACTCGATCATCCCCGGCATCCAGTCCGGCAAATATCACGTCGGCATGGCGGGCATCACGGTCGACGAGAAGCGCAAGAAGAACGTTGATTTCTCCGACGTGTTTTTCACGGCCGCGCAGAAGATCGTCGTGCAGCCGGGCAGCGAGATCGCGTCGAAGGACGACCTGACCGGCAAGACCATCGCCGTGCAGACCGGCACGACGGCCGAATCCGTCTGCATGGACGGCGGCTATGAGCTGCTCTCCTTCACCTCGAACAACGACGCCGTCGCGGCGCTGACGAGCGGCAAGGCCGACGCGTGGGTCGTCGACAGCGAGGTCGCCGCGGCGCTCGCCGAGCAGCAGGGGCTGGTCGTCCTCGACGAGGCGATGACCGAGGAGCCGTATGCCTTCGCGTTCAAAAAGGGCAGCGACACCCTTGTGCAGGCCGTGAATCAGGCGCTCGCGGAGCTAAAGGCCGACGGAACGGTTCAGCGTATTTTTGAAAAGTACGACGTTGCCTACGGCGGGTGAGCGCGGATGAGCGAGCTTTTTGGGTCGATCGCGGAATTTTTCCGCACATGGGGCGCAAAGCTGGCCGAGACCTTCCTCGAGGAGGATCGCTACCGCCTCCTGCTGACGGGTCTGGGCAACACGCTCATCATCACGCTCGGCGCGCTGTGCATCAGCATCGTGATCGGCTCGCTGATCGCGGTCGTGAAATACTGCGGCGAGGGCAACCGCTGGCTCAAGCCGGTCTGCAGGCTCTGCGACCTGTACGTGACGGTCATTCGAGGCATCCCGGTGGTCGTGGTGCTGCTGATCTTCTATTTTGTCATTATGAAATCCGCCGACGGCATCACGGTCGGCATCGTCACCTTCGGCATCAACTCCGGCGCATACATGGCCGAGCTGATGCGCGGCGGCATCAACGCCGTTGACGTCGGCCAGATGGAGGCCGGGCGGTCGCTGGGGCTTTCGCGCGTGCAGACGACGGTGCACGTCATTCTGCCGCAGGCGATGAAAAACATTCTGCCGGCGATCGGCAACGAAATGATCGCCCTGCTCAAGGAGACGGCCGTCGCGGGCTATGTCGCCGTGCAGGATCTGACCCGCGCCGGGAACCTGATCCGGAACAATACCTATGACGCGTTCAACCCGCTGATGGTCGTGGCGCTGACCTATCTGGCGCTCGTCGTGGGCATGACGGCGCTGCTGAACCGGCTGGAAAGGAGGCTGCACAGGGGTGCTAAGCGTTCAAGAGCTGCATAAGCGCTTCGACGGCGTCGAGGTGCTGCGCGGCGTCTCGGCCGAGATCGGCCGGGGCGACGTCGTGTGCATCATCGGCCCGTCCGGGAGCGGAAAATCGACCTTCCTGCGCTGCCTGAACCGCATGGAGCAGCCGGACAGCGGAAAAATCTTCCTCGACGGCGTCGAGCTGACCGCCAAAAAGGTCGATCTTGACCGGCAGCGGCAGAAGATGGGCATGGTGTTCCAGCAATTCAACCTTTTTCCGAACATGACCGTCCTGCGCAACCTCACGCTTGCGCCGACGCTGCTGAAAAAAACGCCCCGCGCCGAGGCCGAGGCGAAGGCCATGGAGCTGCTCGAGCGCGTCGGGCTGGCCGACCGCGCCGGGGAATATCCCGACCGCCTCTCCGGCGGGCAGAAGCAGCGCATCGCGATCGTGCGGGCGCTGTGCATGGAGCCGGAGGTCATGCTCTTCGACGAGCCGACCTCGGCGCTCGACCCGGAGATGGTCGGCGAGGTGCTCGACGTGATGAAAAAGCTGGCCGAGAACGGCATGACGATGGTCGTCGTGACGCATGAGATGGGCTTCGCCCGCGAGGTCGCCGACCGCGTGCTGTTCATGGACGAGGGACAGATCGTCGAGGAAAACACGCCCGAGGCGCTCTTCGGAAGCCCGCAAAGCCCGCGTCTGCAGAGCTTTTTGTCGAAGGTGCTGTAGGCTGCGCGGTGAAATTCGGCCTTCGGCCGAGCAGGGACAAATTCAAATCGTTTGATTGCAAAAATGGTAGGTTTTCCGCAGAAAACCTACCATTTTTATGTCATTGCGAGGAGGGCGCATTTTTGCGCCCGACGCGGCAATCTTTAAGTCGAAGCATGGCATCCCGGAGCGAAAAAAGAAGAACATCGTGCATTCGGAAACGAAAAAATATTGCACATTTGAAAACAGCACGCAAGCGCGGGAGCTTCTCCCTTGGCGCTTGCGTGCTGCTTCGGTTGTTGTCATGCCGTTTGGTTGGTTATCCTCTCGGTTGATTTGGGGTCATCTTCCTCTCGGATGGCCGCCGCCGGTGATGCCGAAGCGCCTGCGCACGGCCTCCAGCTCCCCGAGCTGGCGCTCGGTGAGCAGCCGCGGCGTGCCGAGGGCGAGCATATGCTCGTACATCGTGACCGTGTGCTCCAGACTCTCCGTGCGGAACAGCGCCTGCATCACGTCCGCGCCCCATGTGACCGCGCCGTGATGCTCCAAAAACGCGCCGTGATACTCCCGGCAGAACTGCGCGGCGGCCTCGGCCAGCTCCGGCGAGCCGGTGACGGCATAGGGCGCGCAGGGGATCACGCCGAGCTGCACCGCCGTCTCGAGCGAAATGGCCAGATCAAAGGGCTTGCCCAGCGAGGCATAGGCCGTCGCGGCCGGGGCGTGAGAATGAACGACGCCGCCCAGCGCCGGATTTTCGCGGTAGATCGCAAGATGCATGGCGATCTCGCTCGAGACGCGCCACGTGCCCTCGACGACCGCGCCCTCCGGCGTCAGGCGCACAAGCATTTCCGGCGTCATGAAGCCCTTCGAGACGCCGGTCGGCGTCGCCCAGATTGTGCCGTCGGCCATGCGGGCGGAGATGTTGCCGTCGTTGGCGGCGACATAGCCGCGCTGATAGAGGCGGCGTCCGGCCTCCAAAATGGCCTGTCTGGCCTCGTTGGAATTCTGATAGCTCATGTGCCCATCGCCTCCGGGAAGAGCCTGCGGAAGCCCTCGTCGAACGGCGGGCGCACGATGCCGCGCTCGGTGACGATGCCGCTGAGCAGGCTGTGGTCGGTCACGTCGAAGCTCGGGTTGTAGCACCTGACCTCCGGCAGCGCCATGGGCTGCTCATAAAACAGCTCCTTGATCTCATCCGGGCGGCGCTCCTCGATGGGGATGTGGTCGCCGTCGGGGCAGGAAAAGTCGATCGTGGTCGACGGGCCGAGGGAATAGACCGGGATGCCGTAGTGATGCGCCAGCACGGCCAGACCGGACGAGCCGATCTTGTTGGCGACGTCGCCGTTGCGGGCGATGCGGTCGCAGCCGAAGAACACCGCCTGCACCCTGCCCTGCCGCATGACGAGGTTGGCCATGTTGTCGCAGATGAGCGTGCAGTCCACGCCCGCGCGCGTCAGCTCGTAGCTCGTCAGGCGCGCGCCCTGCAAAAGCGGGCGCGTCTCGTCGACCCAGACGTGCAGCCTGACGCCGCGCTCCTGCGCCAGATAAAACGGCCCCTGCGCCGTGCCGTAGCGCGAGGTGGCCAGCGGCCCTGCGTTGCAGTGCGTCAGGACGTTGTCCCCGTCGTGCAGCAGCGACAGGCCGTATTCCGAAATCGCGCGGCACATGTCCATGTCTTCCTGATGGATCGCGGCCGCCTCGCGGTCGAGCGCGGCCAGCAGCGCCGCGCGCGGCGCGTCCCGGTGCGCCAGCACGACGCCGTCCATGCGCCGAAGCATGTGCGAAAGATTCACCGCCGTCGGGCGGGAGCCGTTGAGATAGTCCGAAAGACGGCGATATTCGCGGTAAAAGCCGTCGAAATCGGGCGCGTCGATCCCGGCGGCCAGCACGGCCATGGAATAGGCCGCGAAAATGCCGATGGCGGGCGCGCCGCGGATGCGCAGCGCGTGGATCGCCTCCCAAAGCTCGCCCGGCTCGGAAAGCGTGAGGTACTCCGTGCGGTTCGGCAGGAGCGTCTGATCCAGAATGACGACCGTCTTGCCCTCGCGGCGGATGTTGACGGCGTGGGTCACGGCTTGGATGCTCATCGAAGCTCGTCCTCCTTATAATAAATAGAGCGGATCGTCGAATTCGCCGACGAAGCTGCGCTGCGCCGGGCCGGTCAGGTCGAGGTCGACACCGTCGGTGTCGGCAAGGAGCGTGCCGCCGTCGGTCAGGACGCGGACGCCGCGTCCGCTGACGAGGCCGCGCTTGGTCAGCGCGAAAACGGTCGAGCCGACGCCCGTGCCGCAGGCCAGCGTGAAATCCTCCACGCCGCGCTCAAAGGTCACAAGGCGCACGGTGTCCGGCGCGGTCACGGCGCAGAGGTTGACGTTCGCGCCCTTGGGGAAGGCCGCGTCGTGCCGCAGCGCCCGGGCGAACGCCCGCAGACTGTCCCGGTCGCCGTCGAGGCGCGCCGCGTCCAGCGGCACGACGGCGTGGGGAATGCCGTTCTCGCCGAGCACGACGTAATCCACGCCGTTCGGCGCGGGCGACGCCGCCGGAAGCGCCAACCCCTGCCGAAATTCGCTCGGGCGGTTCAGGCGCAGGCGGTAGCGGTCGGCCGCGAGGCGGCGGCCGACGACCAAGCCGGCGTCCGTCTCGAGCCGCGGCGCGTCGCCGGAGAGCCCCCGGTCGAAGCAGTGGCGGCAGAGGCAGCGCGCCCCGTTGCCGCACATCTCGGCAAGCGAGCCGTCGGCGTTGAGAAAGCGCAGGGAGCAGTCTCCCCCGGCGCGCGGCGGCTCGACGACCATCAGGCCGTCCGCGCCGACGCCGAAGTGCCGGTCGCAGAGCCTGCGCGCCAGCTCGGGAAGCTGCGCGGGCTTGAGCGCGCCGTTAAAATTTTCCAGCAGGACGAAGTCGTTCCCTGCCCCGCAGTATTTGTAGAATTTCATCGAATTTTATCCCTTCAGATGCGCGTTCACAAAGGCCGGCATCTCCTCGCGGTCGATCACGGCGTGATGGCGCACGGGCTTCGTGCGCAGCTCGGCCAGCGCCTTCGGCACGGGCACGCCGGTCAGCGCGTGCAGGCGCTCCATGACGTCAAACTCGTCGCCCGAGGCGTCGCCGCCGACGGCCGAGAGCACCGCTGCCGGGAATTTATAGGCCGAGGCCGTCGAGAGCACCACGACGGGCGCGTCGCTTTGGTATTGCTCGGCGACGTGCCACGCGACGGCGGTGTGCGTGTCCATGAGGTAGCCCTCCTCGCGCCAGACCCTGCCGATGGTCTGCTTCGTCTCCTCGTCGGAGCAGCAGCCGCAGGCAAATTCGGCGTGGAGCTTCCCGAGCAGCGCGGGCGAGACGGTGTAGCAGCCGTCGTCGCGGAGCGCGCGCATATAGCCCGCGACCTCCCCGCAGTCGCCGCAGAGCAGATAGAGCAGGCGCTCGAGGTTGCTCGAGACGAGGATGTCCATCGACGGCGAGAGGGTCTTATAAAACGGGCGGCGGCGGTCATAGACGCCCGTGCGCAGGAAGTCCGTCAGCACGTCGTTGCGGTTGCTGGCGCAGACGAGCCGCCCGACGGGCAGACCCATGCGCTTGGCGAAATATCCGGCCAAAATGTCGCCGAAGTTGCCCGTCGGCACGACGAAGTCGACCGGCTCGCCGCACGCGACCCTGCCCGCCCGGAGCAGGTCGGCGTAGGCCTTGAAATAATAGACCACCTGCGGCGCCAGCCGCCCGATGTTGATCGAGTTGGCCGACGAGAGGCGCACGCCGCTGTTTTCCGGCGCACCGGCGGCGAAGATCTGCTTCACGCCGGTCTGCGTGTCGTCAAAATTCCCGCGCACGGCGCAGACGCAGACGTTTGCGCCCTCCTGCGTGACCATCTGCGCCTTCTGCACGGCCGAGACGCCGGCGTCCGGATAGAACACGAGGATGCGCGTGCCCGGAACATCCCGGAAGCCCGCGAGCGCGGCCTTGCCGGTGTCGCCGGAGGTCGCCGTGAGGATCACGATCTCGTCGCGCACGCCCTCCTGACGGCGCGCGGCCGTGATGAGCTGCGGCAGCATCGACAGCGCGACGTCCTTGAAGGCCGACGTCGGCCCGCGGAACAGCTCGAGCACATATCGCCCGCCGACCGGCACGAGCGGCGTCAGCTCGTCCGTCTCGAATTTCCCGGCGTAGGCGCGCCGCACCAGCCCGTGCATATCCTCAAACTCCGGCAGCAGCGCGCTCAAGATCCCCTCGGCCATGCCGAAGGTGTCGCGCGTGAGCATCTCCCGCCACGGAAACGGCTCGAAGCGGTCGGGGACGTAAAGCCCGCCGTCCGGCGCAAGCCCGCGCAGGACGGCCTGCGTCGCCGTTGCGGTCAGCGCCGCGTTTCTGGCACTCTGATAAATCATAAAAAAACCACCTGTCCCGTCTTGCAATTTTCTAGCTCCTATGATATACTGTTTTTCAGAAAAATGCAAGTGTTTTTCTCACAGAGACAAATGCTTTTGAAAAAAGGGGGAAAAACCATGGGAAAAACAAAGCTGCGCATCGCGCTGCTCGGGCTCGGAACGGTCGGCCGCGGCGTTTATGACTACCTCATCGAGCGAGACGACATGGAACTGGCCTACGTGCTCTCGCTGGTGCTCTTTGACGGCATCGCCTGTCCGGTCGCGCAGAATATGGAGCAGATCCTTGCCGACGAGACGGTCGACACGGTCGTCGAGGTCATCGGCGGCCTGCACCCGGCCTATGAATGGGTCAAGGCGAGCCTCGAGGCCGGCAAAAACGTCATCACGGCCAACAAGCTGCTCATCGCGGCGCACTACCGCGAGCTGGTCGAGCTGGCCGAAGAAAAGCACGTCGCCCTGCGCTGCACGGCGGCGGCCGGCGGCGGCATCCCGTGGCTGACCACGCTGGCGCGGACGATCGAGCAGGAGCCGGTCATCCACATCAGCGGCATCATGAACGGCACGACGAATTTCATCCTCGACCGGATGCACACGACCGACGTCGGCTACGCCGAGGCGCTGCGCGAGGCGCAGGAGCTGGGCTATGCCGAGCGCGACCCGTCGAGCGACGTCAGCGGCGCGGACATCCGGCGCAAGCTCGTCATCTCGTCGAACATCGCCTACGGCCGCGTGATCGACGAAAACGACGTCGACGTCTGCGGCATTGAGCAGATCACCGACGGCGACATCGCGGCCTTCCGCCGCATGGGGCGCGTCTGCAAGCTCTTCGCCGCCTCGCGCAAGCTCGAGCGCAGCGTCGTTGCCTATATCGAGCCGACGCTCATGACCCCGTCCATGCCCGAGTCGGCCATTCCGACGAACAACAATCTCATCTCCCTGACCGGCGAGCGCATCGGCAAGCAGAGCTTTTACGGGCAGGGCGCCGGGCGCTACCCCACGGCATATAATGTCTTGCAGGACTGCGTGGACGTTTCGCGCGGCTGGACGGGGTTCTACACCGACCGGCTCGAGCCGACCGCGGTGGATAACCGCAGCGTGGTGCGGCAGTATTACGTCCGCACGAACGGCGTCGACGCGTGGCTCAAGGCGCACATCGAAAAGGTGCTCGACCGCGCCGTCATCACAACGCCCGTCTCCGTCACGGAGCTGCACGCGTGGGCTAAAGCCCGCCGCGCGGTCGACCCGGAGTGCTTCTTTGCCTCCCTGCGATAATTAAATAAGGAGTTCTTCCCAATGAAAGTTCTGAAATTCGGCGGCACGTCGATGGCGGACGCCGCGCAATACCGCAAGATCGCCGACATCGTGCACGCCGACCCGGCGCGCCGCGTCGTGGTCGTCTCCGCCGCCGGCAAGCGCACGCACGACGACAACAAGATCACCGATCTGCTCTATCTCTGCCACGCCCACCTGCAGTACGGCGTGTCCTATGAGGATATTTTCAACAAGATCCGCGAGCGCTACTGCGCCATTCGCGACGAACTGGGGCTCAAGACCGACCTCGAGTCCGAGTTCGACGCGCTGCACCAGAAAATGGAGAGCGGCATCTCCTGCGAGGAGCTGGTCTCGCGCGGCGAGTATTTTTCCGCGCGGCTCATGGCCGATTTTCTCGGCTTCCCCTTCATCGACGCGACGCGCTGGCTCTATTTCCGCTACGACGGCACGGTCGATCAGGAGAAGTCCTACGCCGCCCTGCGCGACTGCCTCGAGGACGGCTGCGCTGTCATCCCCGGCTTTTACGGCGTGATGCCCGACGGCAAGATCCGCACGCTGACGCGCGGCGGCTCGGACATCACCGGCGCGCTGGCCGCCGCCGCCCTGAACGCCGAGGTCTACGAAAACTGGACGGACGTCTCCGGCATCCTGATGGCCGATCCGCGCATCGTTGACCACCCCAAGACCATCGAGCGCGCGACCTACAGCGAGCTGCGCCAGCTCTCCTACAGCGGCGCGCAGGTGCTGCACGAAATGACCGTCTTCCCGGTGCGCGAGAAAAACATCCCGCTCAACATCCGCAACACGAACGACCCGTCCAACCCCGGCACGCTGATCTCCGACGAGTTCAACGACCCGCGCAACACCCCGCGCTTCATCACGGGCATCGCGGGCAAAAAGGATTTTTCCATTGTCACCATTTCGAAAAAGGGCATGAGCGGCGCCGTCGGCACGCTGCGGCAGATCATGCAGGTCTTCGAGGAAAACAACGTGCCCGTCTGCTACACGCCGACCGGCATCGACTGCATCAGCCTCGTCGTTCCCGGCGAGAAGCTCCGCCCGCGGCAATATTCGCTGATCGACGATCTGCGCCGCACGGTGCGGCCGGATCATCTGGTCATCATCGAAAACATTGCCATCGTCGCCGCCGTCGGCCGCAAAATGGCGCGCCGCGCCGGCACCTCCGGCAAGATCTTCGCCGCGCTCGGCCAGCAGGGCATCAACATCCGCATGATCTCGCAGGGGCCGGATGAGCTGAACATTCTCGTCGGCGTGGACGACGAGGACTACGCCCCGACCATCCGCATCCTGTATGACGCTTTTGTAAAGTGAGGAATTCCGTATGAAAAAATATAACGTTGCAATTCTCGGCGCGACCGGCGCCGTCGGCAGAGAAATGATGAAGCTTTTGGCGGAGCGCCGCTTCCCGGTCGGGGAGCTGCACCTGCTGGCCAGCGCGCGCAGCGCCGGAACGGTGCTCGAGTGGAACGGCAGCCCCATCACCGTGGAGGAGGCCTGCGACGCCGCCTTCCGGGGCATGGATATTGTCCTCGGCGCGGCCGAGAACGACGTCGCCAAGCGCTTCGCCCCGGCCATCGTTAAGGCCGGCGCGGTGTTCGTCGACAATTCGTCGGCCTTCCGCATGGATCCGAGCGTCCCGCTCGTCGTCCCGGAGATCAACCCCGCAGACGTCCGGCTGCACCGCGGCATCATCTCCAACCCGAACTGCTCGACCATCATCACGGTCACGGCCGTCAACGCGCTCAACGCGCTGAGCCCGATCCGCGCCATGACCGCCTCGACGTATCAGGCCGTGTCCGGCGCGGGCGCGGGCGGCCCGCTGGAGCTGGCAGAGGAGGTCGAGGCGCTGCGCGCCGGCAAGCCCGTGCAGCCGAAGGTCTTCCCCTATCAGATCGCCTATAACCTGATCCCGCAGATCGGCAGCGAGCAATTCGAGGGCTACACGAGCGAGGAGATGAAGATGCAGAACGAGGGGCGCAAGATCATGCACCTGCCGGAGCTGAAGGTCTCCTGCACCTGCGTGCGCGTGCCGGTCGTGCGCAGTCACTCCATCTCCGTCAGCCTGCATTTTGACCGGCCTGTCTCCGTGGACGAGGCGCGCGCGGCCATCGCCGCCGCCCCCGGCTGCCGGCTGGTCGACGAGCTTGCCGAGAAGCAATATCCGATGCCGCTCGACACGTCCGATCAGGATCTCGTCTTTGTCGGGCGCATTCGCCCCGACCTGACCGACGAAAACGGCCTGTGCCTGTGGTGCTGCGGCGACCAGGTGCGCAAGGGCGCGGCCACGAACGCCGTGCAGATCGCCGAGCTTCTGCTCGAAGGCTGATGCCCGACGTATCCGTCGCCGCCTGCGCTGCCTATACCCCGGAGGTCTGTGAGCGCGCGCTGACCGAGGTGCTGGCGCCGCTGGGCGGCTTGGACTGGGTGCGCCCCGGGATGCGCGTGGTCATCAAGGCGAACCTCGTCGCAGCCATGCGCCCCGATGCCGCCGCCACGACCCACCCCACGCTTCTCGCGGCGCTGACGCGGCTGCTCAGGCAGCGCGGCGCGTCCGTCGTGATCGGCGACAGCCCTGGCAACCGCTTCACGTCCTCCGTGCTCGAGCACGTCTACCGCGTGACCGGGATGCGCGAGGCCGAGGCCGCAGGCGCCGAGCTGAACCGCAATTTTGACCAAAAAGAGGCCTCCTTTCCGGAGGCCTTTGTGGCGCGGCGCTTTGCCTACACCGCCTATCTCGACGACGCCGACGCGATCATCAGCTTCTGCAAGCTGAAAAGCCACGGCATGATGTCGCTCTCCGCCGCGACGAAGAACCTGTTCGGCGCCGTGCCGGGCACGACGAAGCCGGAGTACCACTTCCGCTATCCCGACCCGTTGGATTTTGCCGGGATGATCGTCGATCTGAACCGCTATTTCAAGCCCCGGCTCTATCTGGTCGACGCCGTCACCGCCATGGAGGGCAACGGCCCGACCGCCGGGACGCCGCGCCGCGTCGGCGCGCTGCTGGCCGGGACGGACTGCCACCGGCTCGACCGCGTCTGCGCGCGGCTGATCGGCCTTGATCCGATGGCCGTGCCGACGCTTCAGGCCGCGCGGAAATTCGGCCTGCTGGACGACACGCCCGACGAGATCGCGGGCGACCTCGACGCGCTCTGCGTGCCGGATTTCAAGCGCATCGAGCGCGGACGCGGCCTGCAATTCGAGACGCTCCTGCCGGGCAGGCTCGGCCGGCTGTTCAGCGGCGTCGCGCGGCGCGCTCTGCGCAGCGAGCCGCGCCTTGCGAAAAAGGAATGCGTCGGCTGCGGCCTGTGCCAAACCATCTGCCCGGCGCACGCGATCCGCATTGTCGAGCGGCGCGCCGTCATCAACAAAAAAGCCTGCATCCGCTGCTTCTGCTGCCAGGAGTTCTGCCCGAAGGGCGCCATGCGGGTGCACCGTCCGCTCCCTGCGCGGCTTCTGAACCGCTGAGGGAAACGCGCACCGGGAGGGTCTGCGAGCTGCAGACCCTCCCGGTGAGCATTTGTGCGACGATGTATCTTATGATACTAGGGAGCCTCTGAATTCGGGATCAGCTTGAAACGAAGGATACGGCGCGGGCGCTCCCGACGGCGCAGAAGCAGCCGTGCTCAAGGACGGCGCGAACCTGCTCATTCAGGGCAAGCAGGTCGTCGGCCGTGGTGTGCAGCAGCTCGCGCCGCCACTGCGCCAGCTTTTCCCACGTGGTGCCGTTGAGGTGGCGTCTGCAGGCCAACATGCAGGCCTCGGACGGGCTGATGAGCGGATCGGCTGCGTTCAGCGCGCCGATGAGGAAGCCGTCGAGCGGCTCACCCTGCCGCAGGAAGTCGGCAAGGAAGTCCGCCATGCCGCGGTAGGCCTCGCGGGAGGCCGCGAGGTCGGGGTCGCGATAGGAATAGCAGAACACGTCGCCGCGGGCGAGGATCCCCATCCCCGCGCCATAGGCGCCGCCCTGCACACGGATGCGGTTCCAGAGATAGACATACGAGGCAAGGGAGGACAGCGCGTCGCACGCGCCCGTGAAGCGCGCGCCGGAGGCATAGAGATTCCCGCCGAGGGCGGAGAAGCCGACGTCCGCCGGGATCTCGATCGCGCAGTCGCGCCGCTCATAGCGCGGCGGCTCGGCCTGCGCCCCGCGCGTGCCCTCGGGGAGCGCGGCGATGAGGCGCTCCGTCTG
>URLT01000004.1 GCA_900548795.1 uncultured Eubacteriales bacterium | reverse complement strand
GACCGGCGCGGGCAAGACGACCATCACGAACCTCATCAACCGCTTTTACGACATTCAGGGCGGAAAAATCACCTATGACGGCATCGACGTGCGTCACATCCGCAAGGACGACCTGCGCCGCTCGCTCGGCACGGTTTTGCAGGACACGCATCTGTTCACCGGCACGGTCATGGAGAACATCCGTTACGGCCGCCTCGACGCGTCGGACGAGGACTGCATCCGCGCCGCGAAGATCGCCAACGCGCATTATTTCATCTCGCATCTGCCCAAGGGCTACGACACGATGCTCCGCTCCGACGGCGCGAACCTCTCTCAGGGGCAGCGGCAGCTTTTGGCCATCGCCCGCGCTGCCGTCTCCGAGGCGCCGGTGCTGATCCTCGACGAGGCGACCTCGTCCGTCGACACGCGCACGGAGAAGCTCATCGAGCGCGGCCTCGACGGGCTGATGCGCGGGCGCACGGTCTTTGTCATCGCGCACCGCCTGTCCACCGTCCGCAACGCCGACGCTATTCTCGTGCTGGAGAACGGGCGCGTCGTCGAGCGCGGCAGCCACGACGATCTGCTCGAGCTGCGCGGCCGTTATTACCGGCTCTATACGAACATGATCGAGCTGTCCTGAGAAACCGCCGGCTTGCCCGGCGCGCGCCGAACGCGCGAGCGCCTCTCTGCGTGCAAAAGCATCAAGGAAGGCTCTGCCGCAGCCGATTTGTTCAGAGACTCCATAGGAAAAAGCAGAAATCCAAAGGAACAGCACCCCATCTGTTAGATCGTATCCTGTCTAACAGATGGGGTGCTGTTTCTGGTTATGCTTCGGGTTTTCTTTTTTGATGCGGTCAGCGCATAAGCTTCTCGCAATACAGCTTTCGCAGGCCGCATTTCCAGACGAGCAGCGTGCCGACGATCGCGCCGACGGCGGCCTGAAGGATCTGATAGGGGAGCTTCAGGAGCGCTGCCTCGGGCGTGGCGTAGATAAACGCGCGGCCGAGGGAATAGCCGACGATCATGATGACCGCGCCGGCCGCAGCGCCGACAACGGAGGCGACGGCCGGGTGCTTTTTGAAGGCGTGCCGCGCCAGAAGCGAAATGACGACGGCCTGCAGGCCGTGGGTGACGAGCGAGACGAACATCGGCGTCGGATAAAAGAACAGATCGCCGAGGAAGGCGCCCACGCCGCCGACGAGGAAGGCGCCGACCGGGTCGAGCAGGAGGGCCGCGGCGCAGATGACGATGTCATTCAGATAGAGGTGGCCGCCCGGAACGGGCACGCCGAAGGAGCTCAGCGCGATGTTCAGCGCCATGAGCATGGCTGTGGTGCAGAGCCAGACCGTGGTTTTGCGGGTTTTTGCTTGCATTGTGTGGTTCTCCCTTGCATTTTTGATGGGATTATTATACAATGAAATTGATAATATAAAATAGTCAGAACGGGAGAAAATTATAAGACCAGATGAACTACATGATCGACAAACAGGCGCGGCCGGTCTATTTGCAGCTCTACCGGCAGCTCCGCGCGGACATTTTGGCCGGGGCGTTTGCCTGCGGCAGCCGGCTGCCGTCGAAGCGGCTGCTGGCCGACGAGACGGGCGTGAGCACGGTCACGGTCGAGCACGCCTATGAGCTGCTCTGCGAGGAGGGCTACGCCGAGGGGCGCGAGCGCAGCGGCTACTTTGTAATCTTCCGCCCTGCGGACGGCTTCGCGGCCGCGCCGGGGGCGCAGCGTCCGGCGCATCCGGCTCCGGCAGAGCCGGCGCGGTCGCGCTTTCCGCTCTCGGTGCTCAGCCGGACGATGCGGCGCGTGCTCAGCGACTACGGCGAGCGCATTCTCGAGCGCCCGCCGAACGCCGGGTGCCTCGAGCTGCGCGAGGCGCTGCGGCAATATCTGGCGCGCAACCGCGGCATCTCGGCCGAGCTTGGGCAGATCTACATCGGCTCGGGCGCGGAGTATCTGTGCGGTCTGCTCGTCGACCTGCTCGGGCGGGACAAGACCTACGCGATCGAGTCGCCGTCGTATGAGAAGATCGAGCTGGTCTACCGCACGGCAGGCGTGCGCTACGAGCGGCTTCCGCTCTCCGACGACGGCATTGACAGCGCCGCGCTGGCCGCCACGCGCGCCGACGTGCTGCACACCACGCCCTACCGCAGCTTTCCGACCGGCGTGACGGCCTCGGCCACGAAGCGCCACGAATACATCCGCTGGGCGGAGGGCGGCGCGCACTTTCTGATCGAGTCGGACTATGACTCCGAGTTTTCCGTCGCCTCGAAGCCCGCCGAGACGCTGTTTTCCATGGCCGGGGGCGACAACGTGATCTATCTGAACACGTTTTCCAAGACGATCTCGCCGTCGCTGCGCGTGGGCTACATGGTGCTGCCGCGCCGTCTGGTCGACGTGTTTTCGGCGCGGCTGGGGGAATATTCCTGCACCGTGCCGACCTTCGAGCAGTTCGTCCTGACGGAGCTGCTCAACAGCGGCGATTTTGAGCGGCACATCAACCGCGTCAGGCGACAGAAGCGCCGTGGACTGCCCGATTGAGCGGCGCTTCGGCGCAGGAGTCGAAAAATGTCTACAAAAAATTCACATTTGCCCCTTGACATTCGGCAAGAAATGGTTATTATATAAGATGTTAGCACTCAGAGCGATTGAGTGCTAATAAAACCGGTAAACCACGATGGGAAACCATCTGACATGTTTTGGAGGTACGCTATGAAACTGAAGCCCCTTGCAGACCGTGTTCTGCTCAAGCCCGTTGAGGCGATGGAGACCACCGCTTCCGGCATCATTCTTTCCACTGCGAACAAGGAAAAGCCCGTGCTCTCCGAGGTCGTCGCGGTTGGCCCCGGCGGCATGGTGGACGGCAATGAAGTGAAGATGGAAGTTCGTGTCGGCGACCGCGTGGTCGTGGCGAAATACTCCGGCACCGAGGTCAAGCTCGACGGCGTCGATTATTCCATCGTTCGCCAGAGCGACATTCTCGCGGTTGTAGAATAATTCAGGAGGCAGATTACTATGGCAAAAATGATTGAATTCGGCGAAGACGCCCGCAAGAAGCTGCAAAGCGGCATTGACCAGCTTGCAAACACCGTGAAGGTCACGCTCGGCCCGAAGGGCCGCAACGTCGTGCTCGGCAAGAAGTACGGTGCTCCGCTCATCACGAACGACGGCGTCACGATCGCCAAGGACGTGGAGCTGGAGGATCCGTTTGAGAACATGGGCGCGCAGCTCGTCCGCGAGGTCGCGACCAAGACCAACGACGTCGCCGGCGACGGCACGACCACCGCGACCCTGCTGGCGCAGGCCATCGTCCGCGAGGGCCTGAAGAACGTCTCCGCCGGCGCAAACCCGATGGTCATGCGCAAGGGTATGCAGAAGGCGGTCGACACTGCCATCGAGGCCATTAAGGAAAATTCGCAGGCCGTCAACGGCAGCGCGGACATCGCGCGCGTCGGCACGGTCTCCAGCGGCGACGAGGAGATCGGCAAGCTGATCGCCGAGGCCATGGAGAAGGTCAGCGCCTCCGGCGTCATCACCATCGAGGAATCCAAGACCGCCGAGACCGGCCTGGACGTCGTCGAGGGTATGCAGTTCGACCGCGGCTACATCTCCCCCTATATGGTCACCGACACCGACAAGATGGAGGCCGTCGTCGACGACCCGTATATCCTCATCACCGACAAGAAGATCTCCGCCATTCAGGACATCCTGCCCATCCTGGAGCAGATCGTCAAGGGCGGCCAGAAGCTCGTCATCATCGCTGAGGACGTCGAGGGCGACGCCCTGTCGACCCTGCTGGTCAACCGTCTGCGCGGCAGCTTCAACTGCGTCTGCGTCAAGGCGCCCGGCTTCGGCGACCGCCGCAAGGAGATGCTCCGCGACATCGCCATCCTGACCGGCGGCACCTATGTTGCCTCCGAGCTGAACATGAACCTCGCCGACGTGCAGCTGTCCGACCTCGGCCGTGCCCGCCAGATGAAGGTCAACAAGGACAACACCGTCATCGTCGACGGCTGCGGCGACCCGGCCGCCATTCAGGAGCGCATCCACGAGATCAAGTCCGCCATCAGCGTCACCACCTCCGACTACGACCGCGAGAAGCTGCAGGAGCGTCTTGCCAAGCTGTCCGGCGGCGTCGCGGTCATCCGCGTCGGCGCGCAGACTGAGGTCGCCATGAAGGAGCAGAAGCTCCGCGTCGAGGACGCCCTCAACGCGACCCGCGCGGCCGTTGAGGAAGGCATCGTCGCAGGCGGCGGCACGGCGTTCGTCAACGCCATCCCGGCGGTCGAGAAGCTCGTTGCAAAGCTCAGCGGAGACGAAAAGACCGGCGCGTCCATCATCGCCAAGGCGCTGCAGGCCCCGATCCGCCAGATCGCCGAGAACGCCGGTGTCGACGGCTCCGTCGTCTTTGAGAAGATCAAGAACAGCCGCAAGGTCGGCTATGGCTACGACGCCTATCATGCGACCTATTGCGATATGATCCCGAGCGGCATCGTCGACCCGACCAAGGTCACGCGCACCGCGCTCGAGAACGCCGCCTCCATCGGCGCCTGCGTCCTGACGACCGAGTCGATCGTCACCGACAAGCCCGACCCCGCAGGCGATGCGGCCGCCGC
The DNA here is from genome assembly GCA_900548795.1 of uncultured Eubacteriales bacterium. Taxonomy (GTDB): domain Bacteria; phylum Bacillota; class Clostridia; order Oscillospirales; family Oscillospiraceae; genus JAZOXB01. The sequence continues at coordinate 35,284 of URLT01000004.1, read as the reverse complement.
AGCAGCGGCAGGCGCAGCCGGCGGCATGGGCGGCATGTATTGATTGCCAAGCGCGTCAATGCCTGACTGAACCGAATTAAAAGGAACCTCTGATTAAATTGCAAGAGCGGTCAGCGAGGGATTTTGTTTCCAAATTAAGGTTTGAAAATTGCAGGAATCCTTTACGTATTTCAAAATTTTCAAACCGACAAGTTGGGGCAAAAGACCCGCTGACCGCCGCAGCCGATTTATTCAGAGGTTCCATAAACGCTCCCTCCGCGCACCGCGCGGAGGGAGCGTTTTATGCAGAGCGGCATTGACACGCGTCGCAGTATGCGTTATAATATAACCGAGGGAAGAAAACGGCGAGCACAAAAAGGAGGCGCGCTTTCATGAAAAGACAGTATATCCCCGAAAATCCCTGTGTTCTTTCTTTTTCAAGAGAAAAATGGGTATCCTTTAATACTCGACAGCCGGATCTGAAAACCGGTCGGATGATCGAGGTCAAGCACCCGGTTTTATTTCGGCTCGTCTTCTTTTTGCTTTTGCCGGTGTTGCAGTGCATGACGCTGCTTGTGGGCTTCCTGATCGGTTTTGATTCAAAGCATTGGGAATTGATCGTCACGCTTCTTGGGTGGGTTGCCCTTGCGGCGCTATTTGCTTATTTCATAAGAGGCGGCGATCTGTTTCGCTGGGAGGTCGCGCCGACGTCGGATGACGGGGCGTATTTTGAAGACAACGCAGACGTATCGCAATGCAAAAATCAGTCCGTCGGACGAAGAGACGCCTGACTGCGGAGCGGAATAAGGATAAGCTAGGGAACCTCGGAATCAATCGGCTGCGGTGCTCAGCGGGCCTTTTGCCCCAACGGATCGGTTTGAAAACAAAATACAGCCGCTCCCGGCTGTGAGCTGCGCCCCATTTACCAGACAAGTGTCATGCCATACTTGTCCGGTAAATGGGGCGTTTTTGCCTTGACCGAATCGTTTTGGCGGTTTCGTTACGCTCCGGCTGTGCTTCGGCGCGTTCCCGTTTGCGCCGGCAGGGCGTCCGCCGCCGCGCTCGTTGGACGCAGACAAAAGGCCGCGCCTGCCCTTGCGGGTCACTCGACGGAAAAGTGCGCGCGCAGGGCGGCGAGCGCCTTTTTCTCGATGCGCGAGATCTGCACCTGCGAGACGCCGAGGAGCCGCGCCGCGCGATCCTGCGTGAGGCAGTGATGATAGCGCAGCTCGATGACTGTTCGCTCCCGCTCGGGCAGCGCGGCGACGGCCTCGCGCAGGGCGAGCCGATCCAGCAGCTCCTCCTCCGGCGAGCCGCCGGAGAGCAGCTCCTCGAGCGCCGGGCCGTCGTCTCCCATGCGGCGCTGAATGGAGTCGGCCGCGCCGGTCGCGGCCTCGGCCGTGGCGATCTCCTCGGGCTGCAGCCCCGTCTCGGCGCTCAGCTCACTGAGGCTCGGCTCGCGCCCGAGCGTGCCGATCAGGCGCTGGCGCGCGGCGCGGAGCAGGGCGGCGCGCTCCTTGAGGCTGCGGCTGACCTTCACCGTGCCGTCGTCGCGCAGAAAGCGCCGGATCTCCCCGGCGATCTTCGGCACGGCATAGGTGGAAAACTGCGTCCCGTAGGCCGGGTCAAAGCCGTTGACCGCCTTGAGAAAGCCCAGACAGCCGAGCTGATAGAGGTCGTCGGAATCGACGCCCCGGCCGAAATAGCGCCGCGCGACCGACCAGATCAGACCGGTGTTGCGCTCGACCAGCTCCGCGCAGGCCGCGCGGTCGCCGCCCGAGGCACGAAGCAGAAGCTCGGCTTGCTCGGCGGTCAAGGCTTGTCCCCGCGGCAGACGATCTTGCGCTTCATGTGCACGGTCGTTCCCTTGCCGGGCGCGGAGGTGATGCGAAACTCCGTCATAAAGCTCTCCATGATCGTGATGCCCATGCCGCTGCGCTCGGCGCCGCCGGTCGTGAACATCGGCTTGCAGGCCTGCGCCACGTCGGCGATGCCGACGCCGCGATCCTTGACCGTCAGCTCGAGCACGCGCTGCGGCAGCAGCCGCGCGCGGAGCGTGACCGTGCCGATGCAGTCCGGATAGGCATGCACGATGCAGTTTGTGACCGCCTCGCTGACGGCGGTCTTGATGTCGCCCAGCTCGTCGAGCGTCGGGTCAAGCTGCGCGGCGAAGCTTGCCACGGCGGCGCGGGCAAAGGCCTCGTTGGCCGAGCGGCTTGGAAATTTCAGCTCCATGTAATTTTCCGATCGTTTCATTGCGGGCACTCCTCTCTGACCTCGGTGAGCTTCTCGATCCCGGCCGCGCGGAGCACCTTGTAGGGCTGCGCCGGGATGTTTTGCAGAATCACGCGCCCCTGCAGCAGCTTCATTCGCCGCAGGGTGTGCAGCACGACGGCGATGCCGCTCGAGTCCATGAACCGCACGTCGCGAAAATCCAGCACGCACCGCAGGGGCAGGTACAGGTCGATCTTTTCCGAGATCGCCTGCATCAGCTCGCGCGCGGTGTGGTGGTCGATCTCGCCGGTCAGCGCCACGGTCAGCCGGCGTTCCTGAACGTAACTTGTCAGCTTCATATTGCTTCCTCCAAAAACCAAACGCACACGGACGGCTTGTCCGTGTGCGTTCAGTATAGTTCATTTTCTCGGCGCGGCGTGTCGAAAGACCGACGCTGCACCGATTTTTCGGAAATTTATTCGCAGATCCACCCGGCGTGCGGCACGCGCACCGTGGAAAGCAGAGGGTCGCGGTAGACGGGGGCAAGCCCCTCGACCAAGATCTCCACGCCCGACACGCCGCGCAGCTTGCACAGCGAGGCGATCACCGCGCGCACGGCGCGCACCTCGGCGGCCGCGTTCGGACAGCCGTCGACAAATTCCGCCGTCAGGTCGACGATGCAGTTGCTGCCCTCCATGCGGGTGGAAAGCAGCTTCGTCCCGGCCGGGATGCACGAGCGGATGCCGTTTTTTTCGGGCAGCTCCAGCAGCGCCTCGAGCACCGTTTCGACCTGCGAGCGATCCGGATCCCGCGCCAGAAGCATCGGAACGGGCAGCAGCAGCTCGGTCGAATCGCAGCAGACATAGAGCGTCGCGTCGAGCAGCCCCTCCTTTGAGACGGGCGCGATCACGCTCTCGTCGCGCGTGACGCCGCGCGTCAGATCCATGCGGTGCAGGGTCTGCACGGGCGCGCCGGCCACCCAGAGATCCACGCTGGAGATCTCGCTGAGCTCCGTCAGCGAGTCGACCAGCGCGTAGACGGCCATGCGCTCTGCAAAAAAGCCGCCCTGAAGCCCCTCGGAAAATTCCGACGAGAGGTCGACCGTGCAGATGCCGTTTTCGACGGAAATGCTCAAAAGCCGCGTGCCCTCGGGAATGCAGGCGCTGCTCAGGAGCTGCTCGACGATGAAGCGCGGCTTTTCCGAGGCGGCCATGGCCTCGACCGTGCGCGTCTCGCGGTTGAGATAGCGAAGCCGCTCGTCGGGCAGGTAGAGCGTGACCGTCTCCTGCTGGGGGAGCATTCCGGTGTCCGTGAGCTGGATGTCGCCGTCGGCAAAGACACGCGCGGCCTCGCCGGACGGGTCGGTGATGCTCACGCGGCGCACGCCGCGGAGCTGAAGCAGCGTTTTGGCAAGGCAGCAGAGGCTGATCGAGCGCTCCAGCGCCGAGACCGGCTCGCCGGAGAAGCTCACAAGCAGGGTGTCGCTCTCCTGCGCGACGGCGTGCAGCGTCCACGCGTCGGGGACGGGCGCGCGCGCGCCGTCCGGGGGCGCGGAGGCCAGATAGGCCGCGACCACGCCCTGCGGCGTGTCGGGAAGCGCTCCGGCGGACACGGAGCGGAGCACTGCGCCGCCGTCCTCGGCCGACGCGCTCGGATAGTAGAGCAGCAGCCCTCCGTCCTCGCGCTCGGGCGTCTCGGAGCCGGCGCAGGCGGTCAGCAGCAGCAGCGCCGCAAGCAGCAGCGCCAAAAGCCGGCGGTTCATTCCTCCACCTCCTCTTCCGTTTCAAACAGCGGGAAGCAGACGGTGAACACCGTGCCGCCGCCCTCGCGCGCCGCGACGGCGATCGTGCCGAAATTGCGCTCGACCATGTCGTGCACGATGGACAGCCCCAGACCTGCGCCGCCCGCGGCGCGGGAGCGCGCCTTATCCACGCGGTAAAAGCGCTCGAAGATATGCTCCATCGATTCCGGCGGGATGCCGACGCCCCGATCCGCAACGGTCAGCACGACCGTCTCGCCCTCGCGCGACAGCGCCAGCAGCACGCTGCCGCCGTCGCGGTTATATTTGATGGCATTTTCGACCAGATTGAACACGATCTGATACAGATCGTCCTCCACGGTCATCAGCGTGCAGCCGTCGGCAATGTCGCTCTCGACGGCGATGCGGCGCAGCGCAGCCAGCGGACGCAGCATCCGCACGACCTTGCGCGCGACCGGCGCCGCGTCGAGGATCTCTCGCTCCTCGACGGTGTGGCTGTCCAGCTTGGTCAGCATCAGCAGCTTCTGGGAAAGCCGCCCGAGACGGTCGGCCTCGCGGGCAATGTCGCCGATGAATTCGCGCTCGGTGTCGGGATCCATGCTGTTTTGCAGGATGGAATCCGCCAGCAGCTTGATCGACGCCAGCGGCGTTTTCAGCTCGTGCGACGCGTCGGAGACGAACTGCCGCCGCCGCGCCTCCGACTCGGTCAGGCGGTCGGCCAGCTCGTTGAACTCGCGGCTGAGCTGATTGAGCTCGTCGTGGCCGTTCAGGCGGATCTTGGCGGAGTAGTCGCCGTTGCGCATTTTGTGCACGGAGAAGAGAATGCGCCGCAGACGCCGCGAGAAGGCCGCCGAGAACACGAAGGCCATCAGGATGATGCCCAGCTCAATGGCCAGAGAAATGCGCAGAACGTTCACCTGAAGCGTGGAGATGAACGCGCCCTGATCGGTGTCGTAGTCCATCAGATAGACCGCGCCGAGCACCTGCCCGCCGCGCATCAGGCAGCGGGCGCAGCGGCTCTCGACCGCGCCGTCGGCATAGCGGCTGTAAAACACGTCCTTGCCCTCGAGCGCCGTGGCGATCTCGGGGAAGAGCAGGAGCTTGCCCGCGGCGTTGCCCGTGGTCAGCGAGTCATACAGCGCCGTGCCGCCGCCGTCGGTGACGACGATGCGCGTCGCATGCAGATTTTTCAGCGCGGCAACGGTCTGCTCCGTCTTTGAGGCGGACAGCTCGTCGAGCGGCAGCAGCGCCGCCGAGACGGTCTGCGCCTTGTCGGCCAGATAGTCCTGCTTGGACTGAAAGGTGATGCTGCGCAGGGTGTTTGACGCGTAAATATTCAAAAGAAACAGGGCGGCCGCCGTGAACAGAATGTAGGACACGGCGTTGCGAAGCTGCGAGCTTGCCGGAAGCAGCGACAGCCGGATCTTATGCTTTGAAATAGTACCCAACTCCCCACTTGGTCATGAAATAAGCCGGCTCGGCCGGGACGGTCTCGAGCTTTTCGCGGATGCGGCGGATGTGCACGTCGACCGTGCGGATGTCGCTGCGGTAGGCGTCGTAGCCCCAGATCAGGTCGAGCAGATTCTCTCGCGAATAGACGCGGTTCGGATTGCGCACGAGCAGCTCGACCATGTCGAATTCGCGTGCGGTCAGGTCGGCCACGACGCCGTTTTTATAGACGTTGCGCTCCTGCGTGTCGACCGTCAGCTCCCCGACGGTGATGCGGCTGCGCTGGCTCTCGAGCGCGCCGCTGCGCCGGAGCAGCACGCGGATGCGCGCCTTCAGCTCGAGGATGTTGAACGGCTTGGTCAAATAGTCGTCCGCGCCGTGCTCGAAGCCCATGAGCTTGTCCATGTCCTGCGTGCGCGCCGTCAGCATGATGACCGGCACATCCGAAAACTCGCGGATGCGGCGGCAGGCCTCCAGCCCGTCCAGCTCCGGCATCATGACGTCGAGCACGATCAGCTTGACCTCCGGGTCATGCGCCAGCTCCACGGCCTGCTTGCCGTCGCTGCCCGTGACGACCTCATAGCCGTCGTTTTGCAAATTGAATTTGATTCCCTTGACGATGACTTCCTCATCGTCCACGACCAGAATTTTCATATTGTTCCTCCACGGTGACATAGTCGAGCAGCTGCTCCAGCTTTTTTTCTCCGATGCCGGTGACGTTCAGCAGCTCGCGCGGGTCGGAGAAGCCGCCGCACGAGGCGCGGTAGTCGACGATGCGCTGCGCAAGCGTGCGGCCGATGCCCGGAAGCAACGTCAGCTCCGACACGTCGGCGGTGTTCAGCTCGATCCGGTGCTCGGGCGGCGGCGACGTGTGCCGCTCTGCGCCGGTCAGCGCCGCCTCCTGCGCGACGGCGGGGCGCTCCGTGCGGACGGTCTGCTCCGGCGGCGCCCCGAAGCGCAGCAGCAGGCAGCCGAGCGCGAACAGCAGCGTCAAAAGCGCATAGGGCAGCGCGCGCGAAAGCCGTTTCATCCGCATTTCCTCGCTTCGTCCGTTGACATCAACGGGTTTTCTGCTTATAATAGAGATACTAATACTGATTCTTGCTTCAAATATTGAATCAAGAATCCCGTGTGCTACGCACACTCGCATCGTGCAAATGCACGCTGCGCCGTCTCATGCAGAATCTGACGCGCCGTTGGCGCTATAAAAAGCTCTTCAAGCTTTTTAACAGATTCTAGTATTAACTACATTATAACACACGCGTGCCGGGCTGGGCAATCCCTGCGGCGCCTTTGGAGGATATTTTTATGAGAAGAATTTTTGCTCTGCTGCTGATGCTGACGCTGCTGCTCGGCAGTCTGGCGCCGCTTGCCTTCGCCGAGGAGGAGACGAAGGTCCCGGAGGGCTTCGTCGGCGAAGCCCCTTCGAACGACCCGAGCGCGTCGACCGCCGCCTCCGAGGGCGCGTCGGAGGGCGCGTCGGAGGCCGTGTCGGTCCCAACTGCCGAGACGAGCGCGGCGCTGACGAACGAGGACGGCGAGACGATCCAGCCGGTCGTTTACGGCCCCGGCGTCTCGGCGGAAACGCCGGGCAAGCTCTACGATTTCGGCTATGAGCCGGATTTTTCCTTTGACGGCAGCGCCGGCCTGCTGCTCGAGCTGAGCACGGGCGCGATCCTCTATCAGTTCAACATCGACGACAAGGTCTATCCGGCCAGCCTGACCAAGATCATGACCTGTATGCTTGCCCTCGAAAACGGCGACATGGAGGACAACCTGACCGTCTCGGCCTCGGCGCTGGAGGGGCTGAGCGAATACGGCAGCACCGCCGGCCTGCTTCAGGGCGAGACGCTCCCGCTCGAGGAGGTGCTCTACTGCGTGATGGTCTCCTCGGCCAACGAGGCCTGCAACGTCGTGGCCGAGTACATCGCGGGCGACAAGGCGACCTTTGTCGAGCTGATGAACCAGAAGGCGCAGAAGCTGGGCATGACCGGCACGCATTTCATGAATGCGCACGGCCTGCACGATTGGGAGCACTACACCACCGTGCGCGATCTGAGCATTCTGGCGCGCTGGGCGTGGAGCAACGAGACCTTCCGGCAGCTTGCCACGACCGTCTCGCACGTCGTGCCGGAGACGAACCTCTCCCCGGCGCGCGAGCTGCACACGACCAACGCCCTGACCAGCCAGCGCGAGACGACGGATTATTATTATAACCTTGCCCGCGGCATCAAGACGGGCTACACCTCGGCGGCCGGCGGCTGCCTGATCTCCACGGCCAACAACGGCGAGATGGAGCTGATGTGCGTCGCCTGCGGCTGCCCGACCCGCACCGCCTATGACGGCAGCGAGATCGACATGCGCTTCGTTGTGAGCAAGCGCCTTTATGAGATGGGCTTCGAGACCTACGGCTTCCGGCAGGTTTTGACCGACACGGCCATGCTCGACCAGCCCAAGGTCACGGACGCCGACGGGCGCGACAGCGTCGTCGTGCGCGCGGCGGAGGATGCCGTGGCCGTCCTGCCGATCGAGGTCCCGGCCGAGGAGATCAAGATCGAGACGAGCTACAGCCGCGCGCTTGCCGCGCCCCTGAGCGCCGGAGAGGTCGTCGGCACGGTGAACGCCGTCTACCACGGCAGGATCCTCGCCAGCGCCGACCTCGTCACGCTGACGGCCGTCGAGCGCCGCACGGCCAGCCCGGTCGAGCAGCTTGCCGACAAGACCGCCGGGGGCAGGACATCGTGGTTCCTGCGCTATTGGTTCCTGACCGTTCCGCTGACGCTCCTGCTGTGCTTCGTGCTCCTGCTGTTCCTTGCCCGCGCGATCAACGTCCGCCGCGAGAAAAAGCGCCGCGCCGAGCGCCGCCGCCGCGCCGCCGAGAGGAGACGCCGCAATGGCTGATATGGAGGCGCTCAGACGCGCCTGCCTTGTCTGCACGGCCTGCCCGCTCTCGCGCACGCGCACGAAGGTCGTCTTCGGCGTCGGCCCCGTGCCCAGCCCGATCGTCTTTGTCGGCGAGGGGCCGGGGCGTCAGGAGGATCTGCAGGGCGAGCCGTTCGTCGGCCCGGCCGGGAAGCTGCTGGACGATATGCTCGGCATCATCGACCTGAGCCGGCAGAACGCCTATATCGCCAACATCGTCAAGTGCCGCCCGCCCCAGAACCGCGATCCGCTGCCGCAGGAGCAGGAGGCCTGCATCGGCCACCTGCGCGCGCAGCTTCGCCTCTTGCAGCCGAGAATGCTCGTCTGCCTCGGGCGCATCGCCGCCATGCGGCTCATCCGCGAGGACTACCGCATCACGCGCGAGCACGGGCAATGGGTGCTCCGCGACGGCCTCTGGCTCACCGCGATCTATCACCCCTCCGCGCTGCTGCGCGACGCGGCCAAGCGGCCGGAGGCCTTCTCCGACCTGCTGTCCATCCGCGCCAAGGCGCAGGAGCTTGGAATTATGTAAACCGACGATCTGCGGCGGCGCTTTGCGCGCCCGTCGCTTTCCGAATTTGGAGGAAATGCTTGGAGTTTCTCGGAAAACCGATTTCCGGCGCGGTCTTTCTCGCGCCGATGGCGGGCGTGACGGATCTTGCCTTCCGCACGGTCTGCGCCGAGCTGGGCGCGGCCGTCACGGTCACGGAGATGGTCTCGTCGCGCGCGCTGGTCTATCAGGATAAAAAAACGCGCTCCCTGCTCGGGAAAAACCCGGGCAGCCTCTGCGGCGCGCAGATCTTCGGCAACGACCCGGAGCTTATGGCGCGCGCGGCAGTGCTGGCGCTCGAGCTCAGCGGCTGCGACTTTCTCGACATCAATATGGGCTGTCCCATGCCCAAGATCGTTAATAACGGCGACGGCTGCGCCCTGATGAAGGACGTGCCGCTGGCGGCGTCCATTCTTGCGGCGGTCAAAAAGGCCGTCGACGTCCCCGTCACGGCGAAGCTCCGCCTCGGCTGGGACAAAAGCAGCCGCAACGCCGCGGAGCTGGCGCACGCGCTCGAGGAGAGCGGCGCCGACGCCCTTGCCGTCCACGGCCGCACGCGCTCGATGCTCTATTCCGGCCGCGCCGATTGGGACGCGATCGGCGAGGTCGTGCGGGCGGTGTCGATCCCGGTCGTCGCCAACGGCGATCTCTGCACGCCGGAGGACATCCTGCGCTGCCGCGCCCACAGCGGCGCGAGCCTGTTTCTGGTCGGGCGCGGGGCGTTCGGCGACCCGTGGATCTTCTCGCGGCTCAACGCCGCGCTGCGGGACGAGCCGATCCCGCCGCTGCCGCCGCTGCGCGAGCGCATGGAGGTCGCGCTGCATCAGATCCGCCTTGCCTGCGCGAGCAAGGGCGAGCACATCGCCTGCCTCGAGGCGCGCAAGCATCTGGCGTGGTACCTGCGCGGCGTGGCGCACAGCGGATTTTACAAAAACCGCATTTCCCAGCTCTCGTCAACGGACGAGGCCGAAAAGCTGGTGCGGGAGATTCAACGGGATTTGAGGTGAGCAACATCGACGAACAGAGGCTGATCCAACTGGCTGCAAAGGGCGACTGCGAGGCCTTTGAGCAGCTTCTTCGGCGCTATGAGAGCGCGATTTGGCGGCTGTGCTACCGCATGACCGCCAATGAGGAGGACGCCGCCGACCTGACGCAGGAGGCGCTCGTGCGCGTTTGGCAGAAGCTGCCGGATTTCCGCTTCCGCTCGTCCTTCTCCACATGGCTCTATCGCCTGACCACGAACCTCTGCCTCGATTTTTTGCGGAGCAAGAAGCGCCGCCCCACCGTCCCGCTTGAGCGCGAGGACGACGGTGAGCCGTCCCTTCCGGAGCCGCGCGACCCCGCGCCAACGCCCGAGGAGGCCGTTCTGGCCTCGGAGGAGCAGGAGCGGCTGCAGAAAGCGCTGGCCGCGCTCGAGCCGGAGCAGCGCCGGCTTCTGGCGCTGCGGGTCGACCGCGAGCTGAACTATGCGCAGATGGCCGAGATCCTGTCCGTCCCGGAGGGCACGGTCAAATCCCGGCTGGCGCGGGCGCGCGAGGCGCTGCGGAAAAAACTTTCCGCAGTCGGGAACTTCCGCCCATGAGACGCGTCATACAGTTGAAGGGAGGCTGCGGAAATGCAATGTGAAGAATATTTATCCCTGCTCAGCGCCCATCTGGACGGCGCGCTGACCGAGCAGGAGGAGGCGACGCTGCAGGCGCACCTGAGCCGGTGCGCGCATTGCCGCGCGATTCTGGAGCAGCTTCAGGAGCAGCAGAGCGCGCTGGAGCAGATCCCGCCCATGCCGGAGCGCGTACACGCCGCCGCGATGCAGCAGGTGCGCGCCTCGCGCAGAAAAGGCACTCCGCGCCGCTGGCTTCCCGCAGTCGCCGGCGCCGCTGCCGCCGCCGCAATGCTGACGCTGGTGGCAAGCGGCGTGCTGCCGCTGCCGCATGACCGGCAGACCCGCGACAACAAAGCCGCGCAGACGGAGACTGCCGCGCTCCGCGAGCCGAACGAGGCGGAGAAGTCGGCTGTTTTCATCGACACGGGCGAGGAGCTTTCGCTGCCCGCTCCCGAGGCGGTCACAGGCGTGGATCTCACACCGACCCTGTATGCTCAGCTTGACCGGAACACGGAGCAGGCCTCGCTGGTGCTGGAGGAGCCGCTGCCGCAGGACGTCGCGGCGCTGCTGCAGACCTGCGAGCCGACGGAGGACGCCGCGCTTTGGCAAGCGGTTTGGCCGGAGCTTTCGCACGAGGAGGCGTGGCGCTGCTACCGCCTCGACAGCGCGGAATATGCGCGGCTGCGCGACCTGCTCGATGCGTCCGGCCTCGAGCCGCTCGACGAGCAGCCCGGAGAGACGGACGACGTGCTCGTGCTCGTGCTCGCGCAGCCTTGACCGGCCGCAATCAGCCGGAAGCCCATTGCCTTGATAAAAGGTAGGGAAACAGGAAACGCCTCGGTCATGGATCGTTCCTGTCGGAGAGTATTGGCAGAATTAAGAAAAAAGGAAGGAAGGGAGCCAACAAAAATGTTTGAGCTGAAAAAGTATGCCGCGCCGGATTTCTCGGAGGAAAAATTCCGCACCGCGCCGGAGGCCAAGCTCGTGCCCGCGCCGTTCGACGGCGTCGCGCCGGAGCATTACCACGCCATGAGCATCTTCCCGGAATATTTCCATATCGGCGGCCGCTGGCTGCTGGCCGAGGAAAGCCGCATGGACTGCGTCGCGGTGTATGAGGCCGATAAAATCGTCGTGCGCGAGTTCCGCCTGCTGAAAAAGGGCGACCTCGTCGTCACCGGCCGCACCGAGAATTGCGAGGACGGCATCTTCATGCACACCGACGGCTTCCGCGAGGAGACGGAGCAAAAGGACGCCTTCGCCTTCCGTCAGAACCGCAGCCGCGAAACCGCGTTTTCCCGCGATTACGACGAGCTTTACGAGCTGCTGAAATACGAGCGCGACCACGGCAAGATCGTCTGGGTCATGGGTCCGGCCTTTGCCTTCGACGCCGACGCCCGGCGCGCCATGTCGAAGCTGATCGAAAACGGCTACGTCCACGCCGTCTTGGCCGGCAACGCCCTCGCCACTCACGATCTCGAGGGCGCTTACCTCAAAACCGCCCTCGGGCAGGATATTTATACCCAAAAATCCATGCCCAACGGGCACTATAACCACCTCGACCTCATCAACCGCGTCCGATACCACGGCAGCATCCGGAAATTTATCGATAATGAACATATCGATAATGGCATTATTTATAGCTGTGAGAAATGCGGCGTTCCCTATGTCCTCGGCGGCTCCATCCGCGACGACGGCCCGCTTCCCCCGGTCTACGGCAACGTCTACGAGGCGCAGGACGCCATGCGCAACCAGATCCGCGGCGCAACGACCGTCATCTGCATGGCCACCATGCTGCACACGATCGCCACGGGCAACATGACGCCGTCCTATCGCGTCCTGCCCGACGGCACCGTGCGGCAGATCTATTTCTACTGCGTCGACGTGTCGGAATTCGTCGTTAATAAGCTTGCCGACCGCGGAAGCCTCTCCGCCCGCGGCATCGTCACGAACGTGCAGGACTTCGTCGTGAACCTGCAAAAGGGCTTGGGGCTCTGAGCCGGAGCGCCACCCCTTTCGCCTCGGCGCATAAGGCTTCATGCGTGAGCGCCCTGCGCCACGAAAATGCGCAAGCGCCGGGTGCAGGAAGCCCTTGGGCTTCCCGTCCGGTCGCCCCGCAGGGGAGAGGAATCAGAGGTTCCTTTATTCTGCGATGCTTTTGCATAGCAAAAAAATGATCCGCCGAGGCGGCCAATGTCATCAAGCGCACGACATCGGCCGGGGCGGGTCATTTTTACGCGGGCCGGCCGCTTATCGGGCGCCGGTCTGCAGAAGCTGACGGGCTTGATAGAGCAGCTTGGCGACCTCAACGCGGCGCAGCGGCACGTCGTCGGTGCGCAGGCTCAGCCCTGCCTCGCGCAGCGCCTGCACGGAGTCGGCCGACCAGACCGGGAGCGTCTCGGGCAGAGACGCCGCGCTCACGGGCAGACGCAGGACGCTTTGCACCATGACCGCCGCCTCCTGCGGCGTGACGGCGTCATTCGGCCGGAAGCACAGCGCCTCGCCGCTGCGCTCGCCGCGCACCAGCGCTCTGCGGAAGGCGGCGGCGAGATATTGCCGCTGCCACTCGGGCAGGCTGTCCGTGTCGCAGAAGCCGGTCATTCCGCTCTCGTCCGGACGGATGGCGCTGAGCTTCATCAGCATGACCAGAAAATCGGCGCGGCTGACCGTGTCCTCCGGGCAGAAGCAGCTCACGCCGCCGATGCTCCGTCCACCGTCAAGCCCCTGCTCCAGCATCCACGCCGCCTCAAAGGCGTCCGTCGAGAGAACGTCGGCATAGGTCATCTCTTCGGTCGGCTTGAGGATGCGCACGCGCACCGTCGCCGGAGCGGAGACGTTCCCGGCCTCGTCGCTGACGGTAAAGGTGAAGCTGTCCTCGCCGACCTTGTTTTTCGCGGGCGTATAGACAAAGGTGCCGTCCGAATTCAGCTCGACCGTGCCGCGCTTGGGCGGGTCGACCAGCCGGAAGGTCAGCGATGCCTGCTCCGGGTCGACGCCGGTCAGCCGGCCGTCGTTGGCGATGTTTTTATAGGTCTCGAGCTCATAATTCTCCGCCGTGGGGCGCTCGTTCCGGCCGGATTGGATGCGCACGGTCAGGGCGACCTCCTCGCCCAGCGCGTGGCCGCAGATGGGCTGATAGCGGAAAACGGCGTCGCAGCTTTCGGCGCAGGCCGGGAGCAGACGCAGACGCGACAGGTCGCCGACGGGCAAAACGTCCCCGGCGCGGAGCAGTCGGCTGCCGAGGCGAACCTGCGCGAGCGCCGGCTCGGGCACGGCCGTGACAAGGATGCCGTTGAGCTCGGAGAGCTGCGGCGCGTCGAAATCCGCCTCGGAGAAGCAGTAGGCGTCGGTGTAGAGCGTCTCGCCGTCGGCAGCAAAGCAAAGCCCGCCGAGCGCCGCGCTCACGGTCAGAAGAAGCAGCGCGAATCGAAGAAGATGTTTCATTGTGATTCCTCCGTGAAAAATCCTGAATTCCCGGGGCGCGCCCCGGTACGTTCGCGGATAGGATGCGCCGCGCGCTGAAAATTATGCAAAAATTTCCCGTTCCGCTCCAATTTTAGGCATGAAACGGCGATGAATCACACAGTGTTTACAAAAAGTTGTATACTTTCCCCAAAATCTGTGATATACTAAAGTGTACGGGATGATCGGCAGGGCAAATTTCCGGCGGGTTTTGCCCTCCTGTTTTTCTTTTCGGACGGCCTCGCATTTCCGGCGCGCAGGCCTCGGCCGCATCGCGGCGCCGCGCAGACCGGGCAGAAGCGGCGCGCCGACTTCCCCCAAAAACCGATCAATACGATATTACATATTTCGCCGCCCGCGCCGCCCGCTTCAAAGCGGCGCCGCGCGGCCGAGATCCCGGAAAAGCCCGGCCATTGCGGGCTTTTCCGCGCAAAGGAGTTGTTACATTGGCAGATAAACTTAGAATCATTCCGCTGGGCGGCCTGAACGAGATCGGCAAGAACATGACCGTGCTGGAATACGGCAAGGACATGATCGTCGTCGACTGCGGGCTCGGTTTCCCGGAGGACGATATGTACGGCGTGGATCTGGTCATCCCCGACGTTACCTATCTTGCAAAAAATCAGAACAAGCTGCGCGGATTTTTCATCACGCACGGCCACGAGGATCACATCGGCGCGCTGCCCTACGTTCTGCAGGCGGTCAACGCGCCCGTGCACGCCACGCCGCTGACGCTCGGGCTCATCAAGCTCAAGCTCGAGGAGCACGGCCTGCTCGAAAAAACAAAAATGGTCACGCACCACCCCGGCGACGTGGTCAAGGCAGGCTGCTTCACGGTCGAGTTCATCCACGTGAACCACTCGATCGCCGACGCGGTCGCCTTCGCCATCCGCACGCCGGTCGGAACGGTCATCATGACCGGCGACTTTAAGATCGACCCCACCGCCGAGGACGGCATGACCGACCTCGGGCGCTTCGGGATGCTGGGCAAGGAGGGCGTCTATGCCCTTCTGATGGACTCGACGAACGTCGAGCGGCAGGGCTACACACCGTCGGAATCGGTCGTCTTCAACAACCTCGACCGGCACTTTATGCGCTGCCGCAGCCGCATCATCGTGACGACCTTCGCCTCGAATATGCACCGCATCCAGACCGTGTTCTCCCTTGCGCACCGCTACGGCCGCAAGGTCGCCGTGACCGGGCGCAGCATGGAGAACATTCTCAAGGTCGCCACGGAGCTGGGCTATCTGCACATCCCGGAGGGCACGCTGGTCGACATCAACCAGATCAAATCGCTGCCCAAGGACAAAATTGTCATCGTCTCGACCGGCTCGCAGGGCGAGAACATGTCCGCGCTGTACCGCATGGCCTTCTCCGGCCACAAGCAGATCGAGATCCAGCCCGGCGACAAGATCCTCATCTCGGCCTCGGCCATTCCGGGCAACGAGAAATCCGTCTCGCGCATCATCAACGAGCTTTACCGCAAGGGCGCGGAGGTCATCTATGACCGGCTCGAGGGGCTGCATGTCTCCGGCCACGCCTGTCAGGAGGAGCTGAAGATCATCCACGCGCTGACCAAGCCGCGCTACTTCATCCCCGTGCACGGCGAGCAGCGCCACCTGCAAAAGCACGCCGCGCTGGCGCGCGAAATGGGCATGAACCCGAAAAATATCCTCATTGCCGACCTCGGCAGAGTCATCGACTGCACCCGAAAGACGTGCAGACTGGGCGACACCGTTCCGGCCGGAAAAATTCTGGTCGACGGCACCGGCGTCGGCGACGTCGGCAGCGTTGTCCTGCGCGACCGCAAGCATCTTGCGCAGGACGGCATGATCGTCGTGTGCGTGAATCTTTCGAGCGAGGACGGCTCCGTGCTCTCCGGCCCGGACATCATCACGCGCGGCTTCGTCTATCAGAAGGACAACGAGGATCTGATGGAGGCCATGCGCATGATCACCTCGCGCTCGCTCGAGAATTGCCGCGCCCGCCGCATCTCCGACTGGGCGACCGTCAAAACGACCATTAAAAACGATCTGGGACAGTTCCTGTTCCGCAACACCAAGCGCAACCCGATGATTCTGCCGGTCATCATGGAGATCTGACGCGCCGTCCCGATAGCCGAATGAAAGGCCTTCGGGCGGTTCATCCAATTCGGCTATCATAGCAAACGCCCCCTGTCACGCAGACAGGGGGCGTTTTTGCGTCGTGGTCAGGCGCCGGGGAAGGCAAAATGAGGCGAAACGGCGTCAGATCCTGCATAAGACGGTGCGCGGGGTGAGGGGACGGCCGGAGCCGTGCGCCGGAGGACGTCCACGGCCGCAAATTTTACGTTCTTTTTACACAAGGCGGATTTCGGTTTTTACATGGGCGGGCTATGATAAGGACGAAAAAAGAAAGCCGGGCGATCCGGCTCGGCTGAAGGAATGAAAGGAGTTAAAAATTATGAAAAAGCTGACAAAGAAACTCATCGGCCTGTGTGCGGCGGCCGGCGTCCTTGCGGCGCTGCTGACCGGCTGCGGCGCAAAATCCGCCAAGGCCGTCTCGACCGACGGCTCGACCTCCATGGAAAAGGTCATCGGCGCGCTGGGCGAGGCCTTCATGCAGCAAAACGACGGCGTGAGCTTCACCTATAACCCGACCGGCTCCGGCTCCGGCATTCAGGCTGTCAGCGAGGGGCGCTGCGACATCGGCCTGTCCAGCCGCGCGCTGAAGGACGAGGAGAAGGCCTCCGGCCTGACCGAGACGGTGCTGGCCTACGACGGCATCGCCATGATCGTCAACCCGGAAAACCCCGTCGCGGATCTCGACCTTGAGACGATCGCAAAGATCTACACCGGCGAGATCACGAACTGGAAGGACGTCGGCGGCAACGACGGCGAGATCGTCCTGATCGGCCGCGAGGCCGGCAGCGGCACGCGCGACGGCTTCGAGTCCATCACCGATGCGAAGGAAAAATGCCAATACCGTCAGGAGCTGACCTCCACCGGCGACGTCATCACGACCGTCTCGCAGAACCCGAACGCCATCGGCTACGCCTCTCTGGCCGCCCTCAAGGACACCGTCAAGGCGCTGACCGTCGGCGGCGTCGCCCCGAGCGAGCAGACCGTGCTCGACGGCAGCTACGTCATCCAGCGTCCGTTCGTCCTTGTCACCAAGACCGGCACGGCGCTGAGCGAGGAGGCGCAGAAATTCTTCGACTACGCCACGTCCAAGGAGGCCGCTCCGCTGATCGCGCAGGCCGGCGCCGTCGCGGCGAACGGCTGACGCAATGAAAAAGCGCGCGTTTGAGAACGCCGTCCACGGGGTCTTCCTCGTGCTCGGTCTCATCACGGTCGGCTGCGTGCTGCTGATCTCGATCTATCTGATCGTCGCGGGCATTCCGGCCATCGGCGAGATCGGCCTGACGAGGTTTCTGTTCGGAAAGACATGGGCGGCCACGGCCGCCCGGCCGCAGTACGGCATCCTGCCCTTCCTGCTGACGAGCGTCTACGGCACGGCGGGCGCGATCGTGCTGGGCGTGCCGGTCGGCTTCCTGACGGCGGTCTATCTGGCGAAGCTCGCGCCCAAGCGCGTCAAAAGCGTGATGGAGGCCGCCGTCAGCCTGCTGGCGGGCATCCCGTCGGTCGTTTACGGCCTCGTGGGTATGCTGATCCTTGTGCCCGGCATCCGCAGGCTGTTCGGCCTCGCCGACGGCGCGAGCCTGCTGGCAGCGATGATCGTGCTGGCAATCATGATCCTGCCGTCGATCATCAAGGTGTCCGTCACGGCGCTTGAGGCCGTCCCCGCGGAATACGAGGACGCCTCGCTCGCCCTCGGCGCCACGCCGATCGAGACGTATTTCCGCGTGTCCGTCCCGGCGGCCAAGAGCGGCATCGCCGCCGCCGTCGTGCTCGGCGTCGGCCGCGCCATCGGCGAGGCCATGGCCGTGATGATGGTCTCCGGCAACGTGGCGAATATGCCCGGCCTGTTCCGCAGCGTGCGCTTCCTGACCACGGCCATTGCAAGCGAAATGTCCTATTCCGGCGGATTGCAGCGGCAGGCGCTGTTTTCCATTGCGCTGGTGCTGTTCCTGTTCATCATGCTCATCAACGCGACGCTGAATTTCTTCCTGAAACGCGATAAGGGGCGGTAAGGATGCAGAAAACAAGTCGAAAAAGAACATGCTACGCGGTCGTGATGCGGGCGCTGATGGGTCTGGCCGCCGGGCTGAGCGCGGCGCTGGCGCTCTTCCTCGTGATCTATGTGCTGGCCAAGGGGCTGCCGAACCTCTCGTGGAGGCTGCTGTCCACCGCGCCGAGCTATCTCACGGGCGAGATCGGCATCCTGCCCGACCTGCTCAACACGCTCTATATCGTGATGGCGACGCTCGTGGTCGTCCTGCCGCTCGGCGTGGGCGCGGCGGTCTATCTGACCGAATATGCCACGAACCGCCGCCTCATCGCGGCCATCGAATACGCTGCCGAGACGCTCTCCGGCATCCCTTCGATCATCTACGGCCTTGTCGGGATGCTGTTCTTCTGCCAGTTTCTGGGGATGCAGACCTCGCTGCTGGCCGGCGCGCTGACGCTCGTCATCATGAACCTGCCGACCGTCATGCGCACGACGCAGGAGAGCCTCAAGACCGTGCCGCAGAGCTACCGCGAGGGCGCCTTCGGCCTCGGAGCGGGCAAGTGGCGCACGATCCGCACGCTCGTCCTGCCCGGCTGCGTCGACGGCATCCTGACCGGCTGCATTTTGTCGGTCGGACGCATCCTCGGCGAATCGGCGGCGCTGCTGTTCACGGCGGGCTTTGCCCATGCGGTCAACGGCATCTTCGACGGCCTGACGAGCGCCGGCTCGACGCTGACCGTCGCGCTGTACTTTTACGCCAAGGAGCAGGGCGAATTCGGCGTGGCCTTCGCGATCGCCGCGCTGCTGATACTCCTGACCCTGCTCATCAATCTCGCTGCGACCCTCGTCGGCAGCTATTTCAAGAGGAAGAAGCGCTTATGAACGATTTGATCTCGGTGAAAAACCTGAACCTCTGGTACGGCGCGCATCAGGCGCTGCACGACATCAATCTGGATATCCCCGAAAAGAGCATCACGGCGCTCATCGGCCCGTCCGGCTGCGGCAAGTCGACCTTTCTGAAGACGCTCGACCGCATGAACGACCTGATCCCCGGTGTGAAGATCACCGGCGAGGTGCGCTACGACGGGCAGGATATTTATGCACCGGGCGTCGACGTCAACGAGCTGCGCCGCGCCATCGGCATGGTGTTTCAAAAGCCGAACCCCTTCCCCATGAGCATCTATGACAACGTTGCCTACGGCCCGCGCACCCACGGCGTGCGCAACCGCGCCAAGCTCGACGACCTCGTCGAGCGGTCGCTGCGCGGCGCGGCGATCTGGGACGAGGTCAAGGATCGGCTCAGGAAAAACGCGCTCGGCCTCTCCGGCGGGCAGCAGCAGCGCCTGTGCATCGCGCGGGCGCTGGCCGTCGAGCCGAGGGTGCTGCTCATGGACGAGCCGACGAGCGCGCTCGACCCGATCTCCACCTCGAAGATCGAGGAGCTGGCTGCCGAGCTGAAGAAAACGTACACCATCGTCATCGTCACGCACAATATGCAGCAGGCCGTGCGCATCTCCGACCGGACGGCGTTCTTCCTGCTCGGCGAGCTGATCGAATGCGACGGCACGGAGAAGCTCTTCTCCGCCCCGGCCGACAAGCGGACGGAGGATTATATCACAGGGAGGTTCGGCTGATGAGAAGTCGATTTGACGAGCAGCTCGCGCTGCTCAACCGGGAGCTGATCGAAATGGGCGCGCTGTGCGAGGAGGCCATCGCCAAGGCCGCCAAGGCGCTCGGCGCCGCCGACCGCCGTCTGGCCGCGCAGGTCGCGCCGCTCGACAGCGAGATCGACCGCAAGGAGCGCGAGATCGAGTCGCTCTGCCTGAAGCTGCTGCTGCAGCAGCAGCCCGTGGCGCGCGACCTGCGCCAGATCTCCGCCGCGCTGAAAATGATAACCGATATGGAGCGCATCGGCGATCAGGCCGAGGACATTGCCGAGATCGTCGGCTTTTTGGAGGGTCATGCCGAGGGGCGCGACCCGCTGATCGAAAAAATGGCGTCCGCGACCATTAAAATGGTCACGGAAAGTGTTGATGCATTCGTAAAACATGATATAATGTTGGCTGAGAAGGTCATCGGAGACGACGATACCGTCGACCGGTGCTTCGACGAGGTCAAGCAGGAGCTGATCCGCAAGATCGCGGAAAATCCGCTCGACGGCGAATATGCCATTGACCTGATGATCGTCGCCAAATATTTTGAACGCATCGGGGATCACGCCGTGAACATCGCACAGTGGGTGATCTTCTCCGTGACCGGCGTTCACCGGGAGGGGTAAAGCATGATCTGGTGTGTCGAGGACGATGCCAGCATTCGCGATATTGAGGTGTACGCCCTGCGCTCGACGGGGCTGGAGGCGCACGGCTTTGCAGACGGCGCAGCCTTCTGGCAGGCGCTGCAAACGGAGCGCCCGGAGCTGGTCGTTCTGGACGTGATGCTGCCGGGTATCGACGGCATCGAGCTGCTGCGGCGGCTGCGCGCCGATCCGGAGCTGAGCGACCTGCCCGTCGTGATGGCGACGGCCAAGGGCGCGGAATACGACAAAATTCAGGGGCTGGATCTCGGCGCGGATTATTACCTCACCAAGCCCTTCGGCGTGATGGAGTTCGTCTCCTGCGTGCGGGCGGTGCTGCGGCGCTGCAAGCCGAAAACGCCGAAGCAGCTCCTTTCGGCCGGCGACATCACGGTCGATCTTCAGGAGCATCGCGTCAGCGTGAAGGGTGTCGGCGTGACGCTGACGTACAAGGAATTTGAGCTTTTGTGCCTCTTCCTGCGCAATCCGGGCGTCGCCTTCACGCGCGACCGCCTGTTCAGCGAGGTCTGGGGCATGGATTACTGCGTGGAATCGCGCACGGTGGATATGCACATCCGCACCCTGCGCCAGAAGCTCGGCAGCGCGGGCGAGAGAATCCGCACCGTGCGCGGCGTGGGCTATCGATTGGAGGTCGGAAATGACAGGTAAAATTTTTCGATCGAGCTTCGCCGTTGCCGCGGCGGTGCTGCTCGTCAGCGCCGTGCTGCTGCTGGCGGTGTTTTATGAATACTACGGCAGCATTCAGGAGCGGCAGCTCACCGATGAGCTGGAGCTGGCGTCCGTCTCGGTGGAGCGCTACGGCAAGGACTATCTCAAGCAGATCAAGACCGACGGCTACCGCCTGACGTGGGTCGCCGCCGACGGCACCGTGCTCTGCGACACGCAGGCCGCCGCCGAGACGATGGAAAACCACGCCGGGCGCGAGGAGGTGCAGGAGGCGCTGAAGACCGGGCGCGGCGAGAGCACGCGCTATTCCAAAACGCTCACGGAAAAAACGAGCTACTACGCCGAGCGGCTGGACGACGGCACGGTGCTGCGCATCTCCGTGCGCTACGCAACGGTCGGCGCCGTGCTGCTTGGAATTTTGCAGCCGATCCTGCTCGTGCTGCTGCTGGCGCTCGTGTTCTCGGCGGTGCTTGCCAGACGGCTGTCGCACCACATTGTCGAGCCGCTCAACGAGCTGGATCTGGAAAAGCCGCTGGAAAACGAGACGTATCCCGAGCTTTCGCCCCTGCTCAACCGCATCGAGCATCAGCATCAGGAGATCCGGCATCAGCTCTCCAAATTGCAGCAGCGCACGGACGAATTCATGCAGATCACGGCGAATATGAACGAGGGACTCGTCCTGCTCGACAACGAGGAGACGGTTCTGAGCATCAATCCCGCAGCGCAGCAGGTCTTCGGAACGGACGCGGGCGCGGTCGGCAGGGATTTCGTCAGCGTCGACCGCAGCCACGATCTCAGCATGGCGATCCGCGCGGCCTATGACGGCGGGCACAGCGAGGTGCGCGCCGAGCGCGGCGGCCGGGAATACCAGTTTGACATCAGCCGCATCGAGTCGGCAGGCGAGCCGCTGGGCGCGGTGATCCTGACCTTCGACGTGACGGAGCAGGAGCACGCCGAGCGCAGCCGCCGCGAATTCACGGCGAACGTCTCGCACGAGCTGAAAACGCCCCTGCAGGGCATCATCGGCAGCGCCGAGCTGATCGAAAACGGCATGGTGAAGCCCGAGGACATGCCGCGCTTCATCGGCCACATCCGGCAGGAGGCGGCGCGGCTGGTCGCGCTCATTGACGACATCATCCGCCTGTCTCAGCTCGACGAGGACGTCGCTCTGCCGGTCGAGACGGTCGATCTGCTCGACATCGCGCAGGAGGTCTGCACGAATCTTTCGCCTGCGGCGGCGGAGAAGCGCGTCAGCCTGAGCGCGGAGGGAAGCGGCGCGCGGATAAGCGGCGTGCACCGCCTGCTCTACGAGATCGTCTATAATCTGGCGGACAACGCCGTGAAATACAACCGCGCGGGCGGCGGCGTCCGCATCACGGTCGGAACGGAGGGCAGGGAGGCGGTCGTCCGCGTGGCCGACGACGGCATCGGCATCGCCCCGGAGCAGCAGGAGCACGTTTTTGAGCGCTTCTACCGCGTCGACAAGAGCCGCTCAAAGGCCTCCGGCGGCACCGGGCTGGGGCTGTCCATCGTCAAGCACGCCGTGCAGTATCATCGCGGCGTCATCCGGCTCGAGAGCAAGCCGGGCGTGGGAACGACCGTGACGGTGCGCTTTCCCGAGCAATAGCATCAAGAACGGCATGGCGCGGCCTCCTGCGGGTCGCGCCATTTCCGTCATTGACAGAGATCGACTTTTGGTGGTATAATAAACTGACGAATTTTGAGTTGAATCATGAGGTGGAGGCTTATGGATACCATTGCTCTTGCAAATTTACTCTTCCCGGACGTGACCGAGACGCCGGACGCGCTTGAGGCGCGCTATCCGCAGCGCGAGCTGCCCGAGGGCGCGGTCGTGACGCGCATGGCGCCGTCTCCGACGGGCTTCGTGCATCTCGGAAATCTGGTTCAGGGGCTGGTCGCCGAGCGCATGGCGCATCAGTCCGGCGGCGTGCTCTTCCTGCGCGTGGAGGACACCGACGCCAAGCGCGAGGTGCCCGGCGCGGTCGAGGTGCTCATCAACACCCTGCAGCATTACGGCATCGTCTTTGACGAGGGCGCGACGATCGACGGCGACAACGGCGCCTACGGCCCGTACCGCCAGCGCCGGCGCGCGGCGATCTATCACGTCTATGCCAAAAAGCTCGTTGAGCAGGGCGACGCCTACCCGTGCTTCTGCACGGAGGAGGAGCTGACGGCCATGCGCGCCGAGCAGGAGGAAAAGAAGGTCAACTTCGGCTATTACGGCAGCTATGCCGTCTGGCGCGACCGCCCGCTCGAGGACATTCAGGCGGCGCTGGACGCCGGAAAGCCGTGGGTGCTGCGCTTCCGCTCGACCGGCTCGATCGAGAACAAATTCAAATATAACGATCTGGTCAAGGGCACGCTGACGGTCACGGAGAACGACATCGATCAGGTGCTGCTCAAATCCGACGGCATTCCGACCTACCATTTTGCCCACGCGGTGGACGATCACCTGATGCGCACGACCCATGTGGTGCGCGGCGACGAATGGCTGCCGAGCCTGCCGTTCCATTTGCAGCTCTTCCGGGCGCTGGGCTTCAAGATCCCGAAATACGTCCACATCGGCCCGCTGATGAAGATGGACGGCACGTCCAAGCGCAAGCTCTCCAAGCGCAAGGATCCGGAGCTGGCGCTGACCTATTACAAGGCCGAGGGCTTCCCGGTCCGCGCGGTCTATGAATACGTCATGACGCTGCTGAACTCGAACTACGAGGACTGGCGGCGCGCCAATCCGACGGCCGACAGCGACAGCTTCAAATTCTCCTATAAAAAGCTCAATCCGGCCGGCGCACTGTTCGACTATGCCAAGCTCTGCGACGTCTCAAAGAACGAGATCGCCAAGCTCGACGCCGGGACGGTCTATACGCTGGCGCTGGAATACGCCGACGAGTTCGACCCGGAATTCGCCGCGCTGCTGCGCCGCGACCCGGACTATGCCAAGGCCATTTTGTCCATCGGCCGCGGCGGCAAGAAGCCCCGCAAGGATCTGGCCACGTGGAAGGACGTCCGGCCGTATATGAGCTTCTTCTATGACGAGCTGTTTGCCTCCGAGGGCTTTGACGCGCGGTTTGACCCGGCGGTCGTCCGCTCCGCGCTGGAAAAATTCCTCGCCGTCTATGACCCGGCCGACGACGCAAACGCGTGGTTCGACAAGGTCAAGGCCGTCACGGCCGAGATCGGCTTCGCTGCGGATATGAAGGCATATCGCGCAAGCCCGGAGGCCTATCCCGGCTCGGTCGCGGATGTCTCGGGCTTCCTGCGCGTGGCCGTGACCGGCCGGAGCAGCTCGCCCGACCTCTACACCGTCATGCAGCTGCTCGGCGCCGAGCGCACGGAGGAGCGCCTGCGCAGAGCCGCGGGCTGTCTGCAATGAAGCGGCTGCTCGACCTGTCGAACGACCCGCGCAGGGCGCAGTTTGATTACTTCCGCAATTTTCGCAACCCCTATGTCTCCGTCACCGTGCCGGTGGACATCACGCGTCTGCGCGAGCGCGGCACGCCGCTGTTCCTGAGCTATCTCTGGTGCGCCGTCCGCGCGGCCAACGCCGTGCCCGAGCTTCGGCGGCGCTTCGAGGGCGAGCGCGTGGTCGAATATGACCGCTGCCTCAGCTCGCATACCGTCGCCCTGCCGAACGGGAGCTATTGCTACTGCACGCTCGACTGCGAAAAGCCGTTCGGCGAATTTCTGCCCTATGCGCAGGCGGAGACGGAGCGCGCCAAGCGCGCCGCCTTGCTGACCGACGGCGCCGACGCGGCGCAGCTCTTCTTCGTGACGGCGCTGCCGTGGCTGCCGTTCTCGTCGCTGTCGCTGCCCGTGCCCGAGCCGCCGGACAGCAACGTCCGCATCAGCTTCGGCGGCATCACGGAGCAGAACGGCCGCAGCCTGCTGCCGGTGAACCTGACGGCGCACCACGCGCTGGCCGACGGCATTCATCTCTCCCGCTTTTTTGCCGCGATGGACGAACAAATCGCGGGCTTCTGACAGGAGGAACCGACATGAAACAAAAAATTGCCGGCCGCACCTTGGCCTATCTGATCATGGGCGCGGCGTTTGCCCTCGGGGGCGTTGCGCTGACCGCGGTGAGCTGCGCGGCCGAAACCTTCCATATTCTCGCGCTGCTGTGCAGCGTCTGCGTCGCCCTCGGCGGCGTGACGCTGGCGCTGCTGGCGCTGCGCGACCGCAGACTCGCCGCGCAGGAGCTGCCGGCCGAGCCGAAAAGATCCGGCAGGCAGACTGCGCCCGCCCCGGCCTCTCCGCTGGAGCAGAAGAAGCGCAGCTCGCTGAATATGATGCGCTCGGCGCTCATCCTGCTGCTGTGCGGCCTGATCTTCCTCGGCGGCTATGCGCAGGCGCAGAAGACGCAAGCTACCCCGCAGTCGGCCGAACGCTCCGGCGTGATCTATGAAAAGGCGAAGGTCGTCGAAATCACCGGCGGCGCCTATCGGGGCGACCAGCAGATGGAAGACGTCCCGGTCGGCAAGCAGGAGCTGACGGTTCGGCTGACCACCGGCGACTATAAGGGGCAGGAATTCTCGCTGACGAACAACCTGAGCTATCTTTACGGCACGGTTTTGAAGGAGGGCGACACGGTCACCGTTGCGTTCTCCCTCACGGACGGCAAGGTCGAAAACGTCGTCTTGCAGGATTATGACCGCACCGTGCCGCTGGCCGTGATCGTTCTGCTGTTCCTGCTCGTGACCATTCTGGTCGGCGGCAAGGTCGGCGCGAAGTCCCTGCTGGGGCTGGGACTGACGATCCTCTGCGTGTTCGTGATCCTGATCCCGCTGCTGCTCAACGGCTGGCCGACGCTCCCGACGGTGCTGGCGCTGTGCTCGTTCGTCACGGTCATCACCTTCGTCGTGCTCGGCGGCGTCAACCGCAAGACCGTCTGCGCCATTTTCGGCACGATCGCGGGCGTGGCGCTGGCCATGCTGTTCGGCAAGCTTGCCTGTTGGCTCTTGCGCATCGACGGCTATAAAATGTATGTCGCCGTGCCGACGGTCGAGCCGCTGCTCCAGCTCCGGCAGACGCAGGATCCGGCGCACGCGATTCGTCTGGCCGATCTGCTCGTCGGCGGCATCCTGCTGGCGGCGCTCGGCGCGGTCAACGACGTCGCCATGAGCATCAGCTCGGCCATGAACGAGCTGATCGCCGTCAACCCGAGCCTGACCCGGCGGCAGCTCTTCAAATCCGGCATGAACATCGGCCGCGATATGGTCGGCACGATGACCAACACCCTGATCCTCGCGCTCGTCGGCGGCTCGTTTGCCATGATCATTTACTACACCTCCATGGAGCCGTCGTGGGTGCAGCTCATGTCCACGACCTTCCTGTCCGTGGAGATGGTGCAGGCGCTGTCAAGCTCGATCGGCGTCATTCTCGCTGTGCCGTTCTCGGTCGTGATCGGGATGCTGCTCTTCGGCGCGCGCCGCAAAAGCAAATAGCAAAGCAAGGGAAGCTCTGATTCAATCGCAAGAGTGGTCAGCGAGGGATTTTGTTCCAAATTGAGGTTTGGAAATTGCAGGAATACTTTGTGTATTTCAAGATTTTCAAACCGAAAAGTTGGGGCAAAAGACCCGCTGAGCGCCGCAGCCGATTTAATCAGAGCTTCCCAAGAAGCCTCCGAAGCGATCGCCCCCGGCTGAGCAGTAAAAAACATCCCTGTGCCCGAGCTTGGCACAGGGATGCTTTTTATGGAATGCGCTTGCTTGGCTTGAGATAGCGCTCCTCCTCGGAGAAGACGCACCCGCAGTATTTCTGGATATAAAGCCCCAACTCGCGGGCGCGCTCCTGCCCGGCGCGGAACAGCGGCCGGAAGTCGCGGTAGAGGAACCGCACGTGAAATTCCTCGGCGGCGCGCTCGGCCACCTCGCGCATCAGCTCGTGCTGCTGATAGGGGCTGATGAAGAGCGACGAGGTGAAGCTGTCGAAGCCGCCCGCGGCGGCGGCCTCGGCGGCGGCGAACAGGCGGAGCTCATAGCACCTGACGCAGCGGCCGGACAGATCGTCCGCCACGGCGCGGACGAAGGGACGCAGGGCGTATTCGTCGCGCTCGAGCAGCGGCAGCCCGACCGACGCGGCATATTCGCGCAGGCAGTTGCGCCGCGCGCGGTATTCCGTGAAGGGATGGATGTTCGGATTGTACCAGAAGCCGGTCAGCTCGGCGCCCTCCTGACGCAGCGCGTCGATGCACATGTTGGCGCAGGGCGCGCAGCAGATATGTAACAGTGTTTTCATGATCGCCTCCCGAGCCGGGCGCGGCTGCGCCCGAGCGGGTCTATTATACCACGCGCGGACGCTCTGAGCAACCGAAAAAAACACGTCGGAATATTTTATTCACTTTGGTGCTGGAAAAACGGGCGCTTTTATGATATACTGAAAAAAACAGGCGAGAAGGGAAAGGAGACAGCAAGCATGGCTGGGAAACTGGGATCAAACCACGTTGCACTCCGGCAAAAAATCGAGGAGGAGCGGCTCTTGGTCGACACGGCGACCGGGCGCAGACGCGCCGAGCTGGTGCTCAAAAACGCGCGCTATGTCAACGTGTTCACCCACGAGCTTTGCTCGGGCGACATCGCCGTCGCGTGCGGCCGGGTCGCGGGCATCGGGCACTACGAGGGGGAGCGGGAGCTGGACGTCTCCGGCAAGCTCGTCTGTCCGGGCTTTTTAGATGCGCACATCCACATCGAATCGTCGCTGTCCGTTCCGCGTGAGTTTGCGCGGGCGGTCGTGCCGCACGGCACCACGGCGGTGGTCACCGACCCGCACGAGATCACGAACGTCATGGGCACAGACGGCATCGAATACATGCTCGAGGCGACGGAGCGCCTGCCGATCGACGTGTTTTTTATGCTCCCGAGCTGCGTTCCGGCCACGCCGCTTGACGAGTCGGGCGCGGAGCTGGACTGGTTCGCCATTGACCGCTTCTATGCCCACCCGCGCGTGCTGGGGCTGGCCGAGATGATGAACTACGTCGGCGTCTGCGCTGCGGACGAGGCGGTTCTGGCCAAGCTGGCCGCGGCGCGGCTGCACGGCAAGCGGATCGACGGCCACGCGCCGGGGCTTTGCGGCGGCGAGCTGCAGGCCTATGCGGCGGCAGGCGTCCGCTCCGACCACGAGTGCTTCGCGCTCGACGACGCCCGGCAGAAGCTGCGCGCCGGTCAGTATATCATGATCCGGGACGGCACGGCCGCCAAAAATCTCGAGGCGCTGGTCGAGCTGCTCAAGCAGCCGGGGGCGGAGCGCTGTATGCTCTGCACCGACGACAAGCACCCCGTCGACCTGCTGAAGCTGGGTCACATCGACTATATCATCAAAAAAGCGATTGCGCGCGGCGTCGACCCCATCACGGCGGTCACGGCGGCCACGCGGAACACCGCGCAGTACTTCGGCCTGACGGAGCACGGCGCGATCGCGCCCGGCTACCGCGCGGACTTCGCGGTGATCGACTCGTTCGAGCATTTTGAGGTGCAGACGGTCGTCAAGGACGGACGCATCATCTATGAAAACGGCGCGGTCTGCCCGTTCTCGGCCTCCGAGCCGTCGCAGGAGCTGAGCGCCGAGGCGCGCGACACCTTCCGCGTGGCGCGCCTGCGCCCCGAGGATTTTTCCGACGGCAAGCGCCACGCCGTGATCGGCATGGTGCCCGGCGAGATCGTCTCGACCAACAACGGCTTTGCCGACGCCGTCGATCCGGAGCGTGACCTGCTCAAGATCGCCGTCGTCGAGCGCCATAAGCACACCGGCCACATCGGTCTGGGCTTCCTGCAGGGCTACGGCCTCAAGCGCGGCGCGGTGGCCACGTCCATCTCTCACGATTCTCACAACATCATCGCCGTCGGCACGAACGACGCCGATCTGGCGGCGGCGGTCAACCGCGTGGTGGAAAATCGCGGCGGCATCGTGGTCGTCGAGGACGGCGCGGTGCGCGGCGAGGTCGTGCTGGAGATCGCGGGGCTGATGAGCCAATCCGAGCTGACAGAGGTGAACGCCGCGCTGGAGGCGGCGAAGGAGACGGCCTTCTCCCTCGGCGTCAACCGGGGCGTCGACCCCTTTATGACCCTTTCGTTCATGTCGCTGCCCGTCATCCCCGCGCTGCGCCTGACCACGCGCGGCATGGTCGACGTGCTGACGCAGAAATATGTTCAATAATTCAACAATAAGGAGGAAAATGAAATGTTTTGCCCAAAATGTAACGCAGAAAATCCGGATAGCAGCAAGTTCTGCACCGCCTGCGGCGCTCCGCTGACCCAGCCGGAGCCTCCGCAGACGCCGGCTCAGCCCGAGATCCCGCAGACGCCGGCTCAGCCCGAGATCCCGCAGACGCCGGCGCAGCCCGAGAACCTCGGGCAGCAGTTCCCGCCGCAGCAGGATCCGGGCTATCCGCCGGTCAACGCGCCGTATTACTACGGCCAGCCCTACGGCGCGCCGCCCGCGGCCAACCCCTATGCCGAGCCGCAGTCCCTTGCCCCGAAGCGCAACGTCCGCGGCAGCGTCGCCTCGCTCGTCACCGGCATCATCGGTATGCTGACGAATTTTGCCACCTTCCTCTTCACCATCTCGTTCTGGTCCGTTCCGTTGGCTCTGCAGGAGGGCACGCTGGACTTCGGGCTGATGGGCGGGTATATCACGGCCGACGAGATGTGGAGAGCGATGGAGATGACCTTTAACGTCCTCGGCTTCCTTGCCATTTTCAACGGCGTGGTCGCCTTTGCGCTCGGTCTGATGGCCGTGCTCTTCAGCGTCAAGGCCAAGCGCGGCCTCCGCGCGGAGCCGGGCGTCTATAAGGGCAGCGGCATTGCAACTGGCGGCAGAGTGACCGGTATCCTCGCGCTGATCGGCGTTGCGCTGTGCCTCGTGCTCTCCGGCGTGTTTTACAGCGCGATCTATTGATCCACGCGACCCTTTGAGCGCAGGGCTTCACGCCCGCGCAGAAGCATTCGGGAACCGGCGCAGCTTGCGCCGGTTCCTGTTTTTTGCACGCTTCGTAATGACACGGCGGGGGAGCGGGCGTATTGAAAAAATACTTGCTTTTTAGCCGGAAAGCCTGTATAATATATGAGTTTATATGCATTTTTATAGATTGATTCTGAAAAGAAAGAAGAATTTCCTCAAAATGAGCTTAAAAGAGAACAAAATGGGCATAATGCCCGTCGGGCGGCTGCTTTTGACCATGGCGCTGCCGATGGCGCTTTCCATGCTGGTGCAGGCGCTTTACAACGTGGTCGACAGCGCCTTCGTCTCGCGCATTTCCGACACGAACAACAACGCGCTGACGGCCGTCGGCCTTGCCTTCCCGGTGCAGAACATCATGATCGGCCTTGCCACCGGCATTGCCGTCGGCGTCAACGCGCTGCTCTCCCGCGCGCTGGGCGCGAAGGATCAGCAGCAGGTCAACCGCGCGGCGCTCAACGGCATTGTGCTTGCGGCCTGCGGCACGGTGCTCGCGGCGCTGTTTGGCATCTTCTGCGCCGAACCGTTTATGAGATCCATGTCCGAAAATGCCGAGGTCATCCAATACGGCGTGGATTATATCCGCGTGATCACGATTGCCTCGTTCGGCATCTTCGGCGAGGTTCTGTTCGAGCGGCTGCTGCAATCGACCGGGCGCACGGCCTTCACGATGGTCACGCAGGGCACGGGCGCGATCATCAACATCATCCTTGACCCGATTTTGATCTTCGGCCTCTTCGGCCTGCCGCGCATGGAGGTCATGGGCGCGGCCGTCGCGACCGTGATCGGTCAGATCGTGGCCTTCCTGCTGGCAATTCTGCTGAACCTGAAGAAGAATCCTGACGTCCAGCTCGCGCTCAGGGGCTTCCGCCCGGACGGCTCGGTCATCGGGAAGATCCTCGGCATCGGCGTGCCGTCCACGGTGATGATCGCCATCAGCTCGCTGATGTATTACCTGTTCAATCTGGTGCTCGGCCGCTTCAACGCCGTGGAATTCGGCCTCGGCGAGACGGGCACGACGGTGTTCGGCGTGTATTACAAGCTGCAAAGCTTCATCTTCATGCCGGTTTTCGGCATCAACAACGCGCTGCTGGCCATCTGCGCGTATAACTACGGCGCGCGCCTGCCCAAGCGCATCACCGGGACGATCCGCTGCGGCGTGCTCGCCGCGAGCACGCTGATGCTCATCGGCGTGGTGATCTTCGAACTGCTCCCGGCGCAGCTGCTCGGCTTCTTCAACGCCGACGAGGCGATGCTGCGCGTCGGCGAACCGGCGCTGCGCATTCTGGCCTCGCAGTTCATGCTGGCCGGGACGAGCATCATCTTCAGCGGCGCGTTCCAAGGACTGGGCAAGAGCATTTACAGCATGTATATCTCGCTGGCGCGCCAGCTCATCGTGCTGATCCCGGTGGCCTTCCTGCTGTCGATGCAGGGGAACATCGACCTCATCTGGCTCTCCTTCCCGATCGCCGAGGCCGTCTCGCTGGCGCTTTCCGCGCTGATGCTGGGAAGACTGAACCGGAAAATGATCCGCCCATTGGAAAAAACGGCGGAAAACCCTCTTGCAAATCCGTCTGAAGCGTGATATAATTCAAAAAAACCGAAAGGATCTTCAAAAGCATGTTCGCCTGCCTGTTTGCTTTTACGTTTCACTATTACTTTATGGGTAATAGCGATTCGTGCTGCAAACAGTGAGATTTTTTCGGGTGATTTCATGATTTTCCTGCTGCACGAGTGACCCCCGTGCAGCAGGTTTTATTTTTATCGGAAAAGAGGCCCGATTATGATTACCGTTTTGAAAAAAGGAACGACTCCGCAGCAGATGGAGCATCTGATCGATTGGCTGCGCAATCAGTCGCTGGAGGTGCATGTCTCGCAGGGGCACGATTATACCATCCTCGGCCTGATCGGCGACACCTCGCGCATCGACATGGAGCTGCTGGCCAGCCTCGAGATCGTCGAGTCGGTCAAGCGCGTGACCGAGCCGTTCAAGCAGTGCAACCGGCAGTTCCACCCGGACGACACGGTCGTCGACGTCGGCGGCGTGAAGATCGGCGGCGGGAGCTTCTGCCTGATCGCCGGGCCGTGCTCCGTCGAGACGGAGGAGCAGATCATCGGCGTGGCGCAGCAGGTCAAGGCGGCCGGCGCAAATCTGCTGCGCGGCGGCGCGTTCAAGCCCCGCACCTCGCCCTATGATTTTCAGGGGCTGAAGGAGGAGGGACTGCGGCTGCTGCTCGAGGCCAAGCGGGCGACCGGCCTGCCCATCGTCACCGAGATCATGAACGCGAATTACCTCGACCTGTTCGAGGACGTCGACCTGATCCAGGTCGGCGCGCGGAATATGCAGAATTTTGACCTGCTCAAGGAGCTGGGACGCACGAAAAAGCCGATCCTGCTCAAGCGCGGTCTGGCCAACACGCTCAAGGAGTTCCTGATGAGCGCGGAATATATCATGTCAGAAGGCAATCAGAACGTCATCCTCTGCGAGCGCGGCATCCGCACCTTCGACACCTACGCCCGCAACACGCTCGACCTGACGGCCGTCCCGGCGCTGCACGAGCTGACGCATCTGCCCGTGATCGTCGACCCGAGCCACGCGACCGGCCGCGCCAAGCTGGTGCCGCCGATGGCGCTGGCGGCCACGGCCTGCGGCGCCGACGGCATCATGGTCGAGGTGCATAACGACCCGATGCACGCGCTCTGCGACGGCGCGCAGTCGCTCCGGCCGGAGCAGTTTGCCGAGCTGGCGAAGCGCATCCGTGTCGTGCGCGAGGCGGTGCAGGCATGAGCACCGTCGGGATCATCGGCCTCGGGCTGATCGGCGGCTCGCTGGCGCGCGCCTACAGCGCGGCGGGCTGGCAGGTTCTGGCCGCCGAGCGCGACCGCTCCATTCTGGAATTTGCGCGGCTCGATCAGACCTGCGCCGGAGAGCTGACGGCAGAGAACGCCGCCTCCTGCGCGCTGATCCTGATCGCCGTCAGCCCCGAGGCGGCGGTCGAATGGCTGAGCCGGCTCGCGCCCGCGCTGCCGCAGACGGCGGTCGTCGTCGACTGCTGCGGCACGAAGCGCCTCGTCTGCGAGGCGGGCTTCGCGCTGGCCGAGCGATACGGCTTCCTGTTCGTCGGCGGCCACCCGATGGCCGGTACGCACCTGTCCGGCTATAAAAACAGCCGCGCGACGCTCTTCAGGGGCGCGCCGATGGTGCTCGTGCCGCCGCGGCTGGACGACATGCAGCTCATCGACCGTGTGCGCGGGCTCGAGCCGCTGCAATTCGGCTCGTTCAGCGCCACCACGGCCGAGCAGCACGACCGCACGATCGCCTTCACCTCGCAGCTTGCGCACGTCGTCTCCAACGCCTATGTCAAAAGCCCGACGGCCGCGCAGCGGCGCGGCTTCTCCGCCGGGAGCTACCGCGACCTGACGCGCGTGGCGTGGCTGAACGCGCCGATGTGGACGGAGCTGTTTTTGGAAAACCGCGACAACCTGATCGCCGAGCTGGACGCGATCACGGCGTCGCTGAACGAATATCGCGCGGCGCTCGAGGAAAACGACGCCGGGACGCTCTGCCGCCTGCTCGAGGACGGCAAAAAACGAAAGGAGCTGGTTGGATGAACCGCATTTCCGTTCCGACTGCGACGCCTTATGACGTTGTGATCGGCGCCGGTCTGCTGCCGCAGACGGCGGCGCTCCTGCCGGAGGGCTTCCGCGCGCGCTCGGCGCTGCTCGTTTCGGACAGCAACGTCGCGCCGCTCTATGCCGACCGCGCGGCCAAGGCGCTGGGTGGTCTGCGTGTGGCGCGGCAGGTCGTGCCGGCCGGGGAGCGCTCCAAGTCGATCGAAAGTTATGTCAACCTGCTGCATACGCTGGCGCGCGAAAATCTGACGCGCACGGACGCCGTGTTCGCCCTCGGCGGCGGCGTTGTGGGCGACCTGAGCGGCTTTGCCGCCGCGACCTATCTGCGCGGGCTGCCCTTTGTGCAGCTTCCGACGTCGCTTTTGGCCATGGTCGATTCCTCCGTCGGCGGCAAGACGGCCGTCGACCTGCCGACGGGGAAAAATCTCGTCGGCGCGTTCTATCAGCCGCGCTTGGTCGTCTGCGACCTGTCGCTGCTGGACACGCTGCCCGAGCGCGAGCTGCGCTGCGGCGCGGCCGAGGCGCTCAAGACCGCGATTTTGTTTGATCCGGAGCTGTTCGAGCATTTTCGGCAAAGGGGGCTGGGCTTCGACCGCGAACGCGTGGTTGCCGCCTGCGTCGGGCACAAGCGCGACGTGGTC
This sequence comes from uncultured Eubacteriales bacterium, assembly GCA_900548795.1. Lineage (GTDB taxonomy): Bacteria > Bacillota > Clostridia > Oscillospirales > Oscillospiraceae > JAZOXB01. Next base: position 1,012 of record URLT01000004.1, on the reverse strand, counting down.
TGCGCCGACGAGCGCGACAACGGCCGCCGTCAGCTTCTGAATCTCGGGCACACGCTCGGCCACGCCGTCGAGGCGTGCAGCGGCTTTTCCGTGCTGCACGGCGAGGCCGTGGCCATCGGCACGTGCATCATGGCGCGGCTGTTTGCCCGCGACGCCGACGCGATCTGCGAGGCCTTTGCGGCGCTCGGCCTGCCGACCGACACCGACCTGCCCACCGAGACGCTTGCGCTACCGATGCGCTCGGACAAAAAGCGGCGCGGCGACACCCTGACGCTGGTCGTGCCGCACGGCGTCGGAGACTGCACGCTCGAGACGGTGCCGTTCGAGGATTTTTTGAATAAACTGCGCAAATTCCGGGGGAAATGAGGATGGAACGGACGATTTTTCCCCATAAGCTCGGCGGCAGGATCGCCGCCATCCCGTCCAAATCGCAGGCGCACCGCCTGCTCATCTGCGCCGCGCTGGCCGACGAGCCGACGGCGCTGACCTGCCCGGAGGGCTCGCAGGACATCGAGGCCACGGCGCGCTGCCTGACGGCCTTCGGCGCGGCGATCCGCCGCACGCAGACGGGCTACGCCGTGCAGCCGGCGCAAGCCCCGGAAAGAGCCGAGGCCGACTGCGGCGAGAGCGGCTCGACGCTGCGCTTTCTGCTGCCGGTCGCGGCCGCGCTGGGCATCGACACGACCTTCCGCCTGCACGGACGCCTTGCCGCCCGCCCGCTCTCGCCCCTCTGGCAGGAGCTGGAGGCGCACGGCTGCGCGCTCTCGCGCCCGACGCCCGACACCGTGCGCTGCACGGGGCGGCTGACGGGCGGCGTGTTCCGGCTGGCCGGCAATATTTCCTCGCAATTCATCAGCGGGCTGCTCCTTGCCCTGCCGCTGACGGGAACGGATTCCGAGCTTGTGCTGACGACGCCGCTGGAATCTGCGGGCTATGTGGACATGACGCTCGACGCGCTGCATCGCTTCGGCGTCCGCGTCGAATGCACGCAAAACGGCTGGCGCATCCCGGC
>URLT01000003.1 GCA_900548795.1 uncultured Eubacteriales bacterium | reverse complement strand
GACCCCATCATTCAGAAGTACATCAACGTTCTGGGGCAGGCGGTCGACATGGTCGGCGGCCCGCAGATCCGCAACATCGGCACCATCGGCGGCAACACCTGCAACGGCGTCACCTCGGCCGACTCCGCCTCCACGCTCCACGCGTGGGAGGCCATCGTCGAGCTGACCGGCCCGAACGGCGTGCGCCGCGTCCCGATCAAGGATTTTTATCTCAAGGCGAAGGTCGTCGACATTCGCGACGGCGAGATCCAGACCGCCATCCTCATTCCGAAGGCCAGCTATGAGAACACATGGGGATACTATATCAAATACGCCATGCGCAACGCGCTGGACATCGCCACGAACGGCTGCTCCGTGAACGTGCGCCTGTCGGCCGACAAGAAGACCTTTGACCGCGTCCGCATCGCCTATGGCGTCGCCGGCCCGATCCCGATGCGCGCCCCGCACGCTGAGGAGTTCCTCACCGGCAAGGCCGTCACCATGGAAAACGTCGAGGTCTTCGCGCAGAAGGTGCTCGAGGACATCAATCCGCGTGACTCGTGGCGTGCCTCCAAGGCGCTGCGTCAGCACGTTGCCGTCGAGAGCGCCAAGCGCTGCATCATCGAATCCGTAAAACGTGCAGGAGGTGCCTTCTGATGGAAAACCAGTACCGTCTTGTGAAATATAACCTCAACGGCAAGGACGTGCAGCAGATCGTCGACGTCCGCGCCAGCCTGACCGATATGCTGCGCAACGACTTCCGCATGACCTCCGTGAAGAAGGGCTGCGAGGTCGGCGAGTGCGGCGCCTGCACCGTCCTGATCGACGGCGAGGCGTTCAACTCCTGCATCTATCTGGCCGTCTGGGCAAACGGCAAAAAGATCCGCACGCTCGAGAGCCTCATCGGCCCGAACGGCGAGCTGTCCGACATTCAGCAGGCCTTCATCGAGGAGGCTGCCATCCAGTGCGGCTTCTGCACGCCGGGCTTCCTGATGAGCTCGATCGAGATCCTCGAGAGCGGCAAGGAATATACCGACGCCCAGCTCCGCAAGCTGCTCTCCGGCCACCTGTGCCGCTGCACCGGCTATGAAAACATCATCAAGGCCGTCAAAAAGACCATGTATAAGCGCCTCGGCAAGCCCATGCCCGAGGAGGCAAAGTGATCGCGGCAGTCGGCCGCTTCCTGTAATAGCATAAAAAATAATGGCGGACACGTTCGTGTCTGCCATTATTTTTCAGACTGTCAAAAAGCCGGAACCGTCAAAATCGGTCAACAAATAGGGTCGGCGTCACTCCGCGACAGATTATAACATTCCGATATAGAGTCGGTGTCTTTTCGCGACAGATTCAAGCATTCCGATATAGAGTCGGTGTCGCTCCGCGACAGATTATAACATTCCAATTTAGGGTCGGCGTCTTTTCGCGACAGATTCAAGCATTCCGATTAGGAAACTGGTAGGTTTTTCATAAAACCTACCAGTTTTGTGTCATTGCGAGGAGGGCGCATTCTTTGCGCCCGACGCGGCAATCTTTAACGAAACGATTTGTCATCCCGAAACGAACTATGGTTGCGCGGAACGAAACAGAGCCTTGAAAGGAAGAGAGAGAACGGAACGAAGCGGCGGATCTCATGCTTTGTTGTAAGTATTCTTTTTTGCTTCGTGCTCCCGTGCTTCGCCACGGGATGCCATGCCTTCAACTTTAAGATTGCCACGGCCGCGCTGCGGCCTCGCAATGACACGGAAATCGGGACGTTTTTGTTTGAAAACGGACGTTTTTACTTTATGTGCTCTTTTTGCGCGGCGTTGCCCTAAGAAAATTTTTCAGCATGGAAGCAGCTCGTCGATGATCTGCCGGATGGCGGCGTTCGTCTCCTCGGGGGAGAGGGCGTATCTGCCCGTGGAGAGGTCGTCAAAATAATCCTCGAATGCGCGGCACACTCCTTGCTCGTTGAACCGCAGATCGCGGCTGAGCGTGTCCGACACAACGGAGATGGAGAGGATGTTTCGGAACATGATGCCGACGTCCCAGTGCGGCTTGACCGGGAAAACGCAATTTTTCAGGAAGATCATCTGATACCAGCCCTCCGCGCAGGCCTGCAGCATTTTCTCGAGGAGGATGCGGCGGTGCGCCTTTGACAGCGGCTTGGCCATGAAGAGCCTCGGATATTCCGTCAGATACCCGGTTTGCGCAAAGGAGCGCACGCTCTCCTGATTCAGAATGATGACGGTTTTGCGCGCCCGCTTGTAGGCCTGCACCGTGCGGGACAGCTCCAGCAGGGAGGCGAGCACCTCTTGGCAATTCGGAATCTCGGGATTCAGATATTCGCGGATGATCTCGTCGGTGAGGAAGGCCGAGGCGCACAGACCGCCGGAGATCAGCCTGGACAGCGGAAGGATGGTGTCGGTTTGCAGGACGTCGTTATGATGCGTGGAGAGCGACAGAGGCGTGACCTGATGGGTCAGCAGCGGGCGACAGAGCTGCTCCACGCGCTGGAACTGCTCGCGATAGCAGCGAAGGATCTCCGGGTTGCGGAAGAGGATCGCGGTGCGGCAATCCGGCGAAAGGCGCAGCGCGCTGTTCTCCGTGAGGATCAGACCAGGCATCAGGCTCTCGTTGCCAAAGCGCTCGTCCGGATGGCCGTAATAGTAGCCGGCGGTGTAGCGCGCGACGGACGTGCTGTACTGCACGACGTAATAGGCGCGTTCGATGTTGGTGATCTTGCCCGTGCAGCGCCCGCCCTCCATGCAGATGACGTGCCGGATGACGGACTCGGAGGGGAAGTGCCCCAGCAGCAGAAACAGGTTGTAGAGCAGCTCGTTTTCCGGCGGGAGCATCACGGCCAGCTCCTCGCCGCGCTGCAGGGCGTCGGCGAACAGGGAGAAAAGCACCGCCTGGATCTCTGTTTCCGAGCGCAGGACGGCGTAGTCGTGGCTGATCTCATAGGGGTGAAATTCCGGCGTGACGCCGACGGAGCCGTAACGCCGCTCGATCTCGGGCAGGGAGCGCAGCAGCCAACGGATCTTCCGGCGCTCGGCGGAGCGCTCCGGGCCGAGCTGCAGGACGGAATAGGCCTCCGAGAGCTGCTCATACTCAGCCGGCGTGAGCTGCAGGGCAGCGGAGAGCGACTCAAGCTCGGCGTCGTTGTGAAGCGCGCGCTTGCCGTTCATATACTGGTGCAGAGTCGGCGGATGGATGCCGCAGGAGCGGGCAAGCTGCGTGACGCTGATCCCGCGGCCGCGAACAAAGCGGTTCAGAAGCTCAGAGAAATCAGACATGAGCGCCTCCTTTCTCACAAAAAGGTTAGCATTTTGAAGGAAAATGAAGAAAAAGTTAGGAAACGATTCCAACTTTCTTTGATTTATAATAACACAAAATGACTTCTTTTGCAACAAAAATGTAGCAAACTCAACAAAAAAACCTGCTACTTTTTTTGCTATACCTTTTCAAAACGGAGCTTTTATGCTATGATAATCACGACACAGACAACAGACGGCGATGGTTTCCTGCTTTTCCGCCTCCGTCCCGAGCGCGGCGCGCCTCGGCGCCGTGCGTCTGTGGCGATATGGGGAAAGGGCGCGGCTGCATTGCAGCCGCGCCTAGTCCGTTATCTGGTTTCCGATGCTCCGAAGACGGCGCGCCCTCGGCGCGGCAAAGAGACGGAAAAAGAGACGGAAAGCGTTTTATCAAGCCCCGGCGTGAGGCTCGGACGCCTCGTAGCGTTCTCTCCAAAGCCGGAGCGTGTGCTCCAGATAACTCCGGTTCAGACGGCAGAGATACTCCGGCTTCCCGTCAAAGCGCCCGGTTTCTGCGTAGCACATGGCGGCGCAGGCTTGGCACAAAAAGTGCAGCGAGCAATTCGCGCATTCCTGCGGCAGACGAATTGCGGCGGCCCGCCGCGTTTCCTGCCAAGCGGCGTCGAAGCCCAAGGCGTTCACGTCGAAGGCAGGCTCCCGCATCTGTCCGCACGGCATCATTTTCCCGTCCCACGTCAGCCAGAAGGAGCTGCCTCCCGCTCTGCACGCCATCCCTCTTCCCGGATTTCCTGCGCAGTCGGCCGCGTTGCCCTGCGCGATCCCGCGCGACATTTGAGAGGCCAGCAGGCAAAATTGCTCCCGGCTCATCGTCAGCAGATTGTAACGCGCCTGAAATTCGCCCGCCTGCTCCGGCGGCATACGGAATTGCTCCCGGAAGCTGCCGAGGCTGCGGCGGACGGGCGGGAACATATACGGCGTTGCCTGGATCTGCGCGCCCATAGACCGTGCCTGCGCCACGATCTGATCCATTTCGCAGATATTATCGGGCGTGAGCGACAGATTCAGCTTCACCTCGACGCCCGCCCCGCGAAGCGCCGCAATGTTCTTGACAATGCGCTCATATGCGGGAACGCCGCAAAGCCGGCGATAGGTCTCGTTCCCCGTTCCGTAGAGCGAAATATTGACGCGAGTGGGCGTTTCCTGCTGAAAAAGCGCCGTCATGGCCTCGTCGATCAGGTATCCGTTGGAATTGACGGAGATCATCATGCCCATTTTGTGCAGAGCGCGATAGATCTCCGCAAAATCCGGCCGCAGGATCGGCTCTCCGCCGGTCAGCAGCAGAAACACCGTCCCCGCCTTCGCGGCAGCCTCGCCGAGGGCGATCCATTCTGCGGCCGTCAATTCCCGCCCGCGTTTGCGCTGCTCCTCCTCGGTCAGGTGAACATAGCACATTTTGCAGTTGAAATTGCAGCGCGCCGTCAGCTCAAAGGTTCCCGCGATCGGAAGCCCAAGCCGCTGGCCGCGCTCGTGCAGAGCGGTCAGCATCTGCGGGACTGCGCTTTGATTCATTTCAGACTCCTTTCCAGACACGAAACCGCGCTTTCCTCGGGCAGACAGGCGAGACGAAAGATCGGGACGCTTTCCGCCAAGCGCAGCGCAAGTTCCAGCGCCGCCTGAATATCCTCCCGGCGCCACGGCTGCAAGACGAGCTGGCTTAGCAGGCACCGCACCGCCTCTGCCGGGCGCAGCGGGGCGAGCCGGTTCTCCTTTGCCTGACGCAGAACAACAATCGCGCGAATGGGAAGCTCGAACCGCTTGCATATGCCCGACATGCCGGCATAGGGCAGGCCGCCTGCCATCGGCTTGCCGGCCTTAAAATAGAGCAGCGCCTTGTCGCCGTTGAGCACCTCTGCGCCTCGATGCCTGCTCCAAAGCTCCGCCTGCGTGGATTTTCCCGTGCCCGAGGGCGCGGTGAACAGGATCGCCTGCCCGCCGACCCGGATCGCCGAGGCGTGCAAAACAGCGTGCCCGCGCGCAAGCAGAAGGCTCTCCATCATCATGCCCGAGAGCACCTGATCGAGCGTGCAGGTGTGCGTTGGCGACAGAAGCTGAAAACGCGGCTCGACTGCGTCGTAATGCAAAACGGCATAGCCCCACGTTTTGAGCGTTCCGTGTGCGCTGACCTCGGCTGAGAATTCTCTGCCCGAGCCATGGACGCGGTAAAACGAATCCTCATAAATGACCGGCGCGGAGAATGCCGCGTTTGCGTCCTGCTCGATGTGCAGAGTCACGTCGGGTGTCCCGCCGCAGGAAAATTGCGGCAGAAATGAATCCGCTCGGAGCGGCAGCGTCAGACCGGTAAATCCGACGCGGACGTCTCCGAGCCGCAGCACGAAATTATTTGTCATACGTCATGTAGATCACGGCGGTGTGCTCCGCCGTCGCGTGGCTCTGGATGCTCTGCGCGATCGCGCCGTCGGCAACGCCGCCGAAGCGCGCGCGATAGGTAATGCCGCCCATCAAAACGCCGTCCTGCACGTTTTTATAATAAACAAAAACATCCTGCGAAAAATCCGCCCCGGAGCGGTTGCGGATGTTGATCACGCCGTCGCCGAGATAGACCTCGAACGCCTCGTCGTAGTTCTCGCGGACGTCTTCTGCGTCGACGCGGGCTGCGACCTGCGCGTCGCTCATCTCCGAATAAGTGCCGCGGTCGTGCTCCAGCACGAGCATCACAGCGTCCTTCGGCAGACCGGTAAACTCAAAATAAAACGCGCCGACGTTGATCTCGCCGTATTCCGCCGTCTGCGCTCCCGCATTGCGGATCACGATCGCGGAAACGTTCTCGACGGCCTCGTCGCTTCCGTCCTCAAAAAAGCTGCCGGAATAGCTGCCGACGGCCAGAATCTCCAGCCCGCGCTGAGAAACGGTCTGCCAGCCCTCCTGCGCGGAAAAGCCGGGGATCGTCGGAAGCGCTTGGGCTTCGTCTGCAGGGGTCGTATTAGGCCGGTCGCTCTGCGTTTTTCCCGGCGCGCAGGCGCAAAGGAAAAGCAGCAGGAGGGACAACAGGCCTGCAATCATTTTTTTCATGGAACACCTCGGTAAGTATGGATGGAACAATGCCTTGCTTCGGCGCGGAAAACCGGCGTTTTCCGCGCCGAAGCGGCACAGGCGTCTGCACGGCGCAGTCGCGTCAGGAGGTAAACAGATTATACTTCTCGCCGGAGATGTCGTAAGGGCAGAGCTGATCGGCCGGAGGCTGCACATTGCAGGCGCCGTAGTCCGTGTTGAACAGATACCAGCCGGTGTCAACGCCGGGCGTGACCGGCACGGTGCACGGACCGATCTGCATTGCATTTTTCTGAACCGAGCAGCTTGCAATGGTTGCCCCCGCTAAGGAGAAGCTTTCATAGCGCAGCTCGGGTTTGGAATATTTCTTTTTCATCAACGACACCTCACTTGCTCAGAAGGCTCTTTCTGCCTCGCGCCGCTCCGCCGGTCGGGGGCAGGGGAGCCGCGCTCTGTCCGCCGGGGATACCGGCTGCCGCGCCCGTCAGACCGAGGCTCGTGGCCGTCAGCTGCTTGGACGCGTTGTCCACGACCGTCACCTTGACATTGTCAAGGTAATAGAAGCAGGACGATACAGCTTTATCCCCAAGTTGATAAGGATTGCTGTACACCGTGAACAGATCCTTGCTTCGATCCGTTGAATTTGCGGAAACCGTCTGCTGCGCACTGAAATGCACCCAGCCTCCGTCCTTCTTGATCGTAACATAGTGTTCATTGTGATTCTCACCGTTTTTGTCCATGTACACCAAATTGCAGAAGAGATCTGTGCTCTCCACCGGACTGTTCGAGGCAAGCATCACATCGAAATCGATCTGATAGGTCGTGCCCGGCGTAAAGGTGGCATTTGTTTTTGCATACAGCCAAGTAGGATAAGACGACGTTACGTAGTAGCACTTGTTATTGACCGCGGTCGGGTCTGTGACAATGCTGATCGACTGATTGACGTCGACGAAGAACTTCGCCGTGCCCTCGGCATCGTCCTCGACGAGCACCGTTTTCTCCTTGGCCTCGACGAAGCGGATATACTTGACCTCCGTCTTGCCGGCGTCGTCGAACGGGTCGAAGCGCAGCTGCGTGACAAAGCCCTTCCACGAGCTCTTATTCGCCATGTTGAAGGTGAGGGTCTTGAACTCGCCGTTCGAGCTTTTATCAATGGCAATCCGCTCCGTTTTGCTCTCGCTCAGCTTCGAATCCTCGGTCGTTGTATAGTAGATCTTCATCACTTTCTCTTTGTTGCTGTTGCCCGTGATATCCCACTTCACGCAGACCTCGATCTGGGTGTATTTGCTGCAATCCAGATTCAGATTTTCTCGGCTCAGTCTGGGATCGTAGTTGCCCTTTGAGTCCGGGGTGCCCTCGATCACGAGAGCGTCGTTCGTGAAGCTCATCGTGCCCGCGCCCAGCGTCCAGCCGCGCGTGTCTCCGGAGCGGTTGAACGTCCAGATGCCGTCCGCCTCGCTGTCAAAGTACGACGCCTCCTGCGTGGAGATCCGGTAGTCCGTGCCGCTCTTCGTGTAGTGCAGGCCGAGCGTCTTCGCCAGACCCTCGATCGGCAGCATCGGGATGTTGTCTCGCTGATAGACCGACCCGCCAAGCGGAACCTGCTTTTCCCCGTCGACCAGCGCGTAATCTCTGTCGACCACGAACTGATAGGAATGCTTGTTGCGATAGAGCGTCAGGGTCTTGGTCTCGTAGCTCCAGTCGAAATACAGCGAGAGCGCATGATGGATCATGCTGACGCCCGGCTCAAAGGGCACATAGTCTACCCCGTTCCGCGTCTCGGTCTGGATCTGGTTGTTGAGCTTTGTGCCGTTGATGAAAACGGTCGGATAATTGCCGCCGTACTCAAGAGTCACGGATTTGATCGTGAAGGTCACGCCGTTCTTGTCCACCGGTTTAAGCATCAGGGATATGATTTTTCCGGTCCATGTCGGCCGCGTGCAAAGCGCAAACACGAACTCCTGCTCCTCATCCGTAGTGGATTGGAGCTTGATCGAATTGGCCTCGGTACGCGGCCTGTTCTTGTCCGTTTCGTAGTAGAGCTGCATGATTCGGCCCTTCGGAATGCCGGACGCCTTCACGCGCACGCGCAGCAGCTCCGACGCGTCCTTGCCCTTGAAATTCTCCTCGTTGAGGATGAAGTACGGACCATCTGTCGTGCTCTGGAAGACGCCGTTGCCCTTCTCCGTCATTCCGTGCATCTCCTGACGGAAGTTCGTCGTATAGGTCTTGTCGCTCAGGGGCTGCAGGCCGGTGTCCTCGCCGTTTCGGCGCAGAAGGCGAATATCCTGCGGATAGTTATGCGTGATGAGCGCCTTCTGCTCGGCGGTGGGCTTCACGTCGGTATGCGTGCCGTCGCCGGAATAATACACCTCGCGCAGCGCGTCGAGATACTCGAACCCGTGCAGGCCGTCGCTCGGCATGATATAGGTGCCCTCGCCGTATTCGTTCCATGTGGAGATCATGGCAAAGTTCTGCTGCCAGTCATCCTCTTCGGTTGGACTCTGATTGGCATAGGTTGGCAGATAGGTGTCGCGCACCCATTCGTTAGCCGCCTTGAAGTCCGAGACGGACATCATCGGGAAACGCTCCTGCGCCCAGCCGACGTGGTTGAAGCCCACGCTGATGGTCGGAACGGCATAGGCATCGAGGCTATTCTGCTTGTTGATGTTGCTGGCCTTGTCCCGCTCAAGCGTGTAGTCCGTGCCCCAGTTATAGGCATACCAGCCGTCAAAGCCGAAGTCCTTGAGGTTCGTTACTTTGTTGTCGCTGTTGCAGTCGAGCACGATCACGCCCTCGAAGCCGACCTTCCTGGCCTCCGCGCGCAGGTAATCGAACATGCCCTTCATGGTCTCGGCAGCTTTCTTATATTCCTTATCATTCTCATCAACCGTATAGTACTCTCTGATCTTGCTCGCGCCGAAGATCGCGATGACGGGCTTGTTGTCGATGGTCATGTAGCTCGGGTTCGTGAAATAGTTCTCGATGATATACGGCACATAGTAGTTCTTGAACGCGTCCACCGTTGTGGGGAACGAGCCGTTCGCCGCCTCCCAGAGCAGGCAGAACTTCATCTTGTCGCTGTATTTTGCGTTGACAAAGGCGCGGTTGAGATGCTTGGCGGTGGGCGCGAGCGCCCCGTTTCCGCTGGAGGCATACCAGCAGAAGGCCTGGAAATCAATGCCGTGCTCGGTCATGTACTTGATCTCCCAGTCGGCCGTCTCGGTCAGATTTTCGTCGTAGTAGCCCAGAACCGGCTTGAGGTCGTCGTGCGGCGTGATCGTCGCCCAGCCCCAATGGTGGGCGTTCGCCCAGAGGGAGCAGACGTTGATGCCGATGTTGTAATTGTCCTTCACGACAACCGGCGCGGGGACGTCATAGTCGACCAGATTATAGACCATGATGTCATCCAGCTCGACATAGCCTGCGCTCGCGGTATTGTCAAAAAGGACACTGTCGACATAGCTCGTCCTCGTCAGGAAATCGACCGTTGCGACCTGCTTGGTGTGCACCTTGATGACCGCCTTCTGCGTGGCCACGTCGGCCTCGACGCGGATCAGATGCCACATGTTGTTCTGAAGCTGCTCCTGCGTGTTGGTGAGCACGCCCTGCTTCATGGTCTTCATGATCTTCTGGCCGTTGGCGAAGAGATAGCCGCCCTTCAGTTCGAGCTTAACCACCGCATCGTCCCCGGCGCAGAGGCTCCAGCTCGTGTACTGGTCGTTCTTCTCGGGCTTGGTCGAGAATGTGAAGCAGACCTTGTTGCTCAGCGGCTCGAAGCTGCATGCGGTTTTCTTTCTGGCTGCAAGCCGCAGATGCTCGCCGCCGAGCGAGAGCGCGCCGTCATTGGTAAAATCTGACGGGATCGCACTCGTCGGGAACGTAAACTCCTCAAAGATCGCATAGTTTGCCTCGGCATAGCCGCCCTTGACCACCGTCGTGCAGGTGCCCGCATCCGTGGTCTCAAAGCTCAGCAGCCGGAAGGAGCTTCCGAGCAGGGGATGCGTTCCGCAGTCAACGCCGTTGAGAATGGTTCGGCTGATGCCGCGATCCAAGTCCACGATCACGCGAAGCTGCACGGAGGAATCATCGCCGATCACCGACCGATCCGCAATTTTTGTTGTGACATTTCCGTCTTTGCCCTTGATATAGAAGCCGTCACCCTTGGTTTCCAGATAGTAGGTGTCCGAGCCGTCTTCAGCGCTCAGCCGCACGACGTTGCCGGCAAAGCCTCCGGTATAATTCAGCGCATAGCGGAGGTCGAAGCGGCCTGCCGTCTCGTTGTTGAAATAGCGGAGCAGGCGCGAATGCTCGTCCGTTTTCACGTCGCTGATGACGCCGTTGTTTGTGTTTGTGACTTTTCCGAGTCCGGCGCGGTTATCGACCTGCCAGCCGGAGGTGATGCCCTCAAGGTTCTTCGCCTGATCCAGGGAATAGGAATAGCAGATCTCGTAAGCCTGACGCGGCGCGCGCACCTGCGTTGTGGAAACGCCGAAGTATTTCGCGGTGGAATCGCCGTACTTCATCATATTCTTGAGAAGCTGGACGAGCTTGGCGTTGGTGTCGGTCTGCTTTCGGGCGGCATAGGACTCGGCGCTGTAGGTCAGCGTGCCGCTGAGGCGGTTCCCCTCGGCGTCGCAGACCTCGGCGGTGCAAAGCGTGCGCAGCTGCGTGGGGTTCAGCTTGTCAAAGACCACCGCGTAGCGTCCGTTCGCAGCCTGCGTGAACCGATCGCCGGAGATCAGCTCGGTCTGGGTGTCGCCGTTTTTGTCAACAAACGTGACCTTCAGGGTGAGCTCGCTCATCCTTCCGGTGTAGCCGTTTGGCTCGAGATAATATTTGACGGCGACCTTTTCCTTCAGCAGCAGAGACACGCCGCTCAAGAGGATCGTTCCGGTGTTATCCGCGAGCGTGCAGCCGTCGGACAGAGCCGGGTCGGTCTGCGTGGCAAACGCGGCCTGCTCGTCGGTCAAGTCCCGGTTAACGAGGTTTGCCGTGTTATAGTTCCAATACGTCTGCGCGGACGCGCCGTAATTCAGCATATCCGCCAGCAGCGTCTTGAGCTTGTCCGGCGTGGTTGCCCGCCTGAGCTGGTTCATCGCATAGGTTTTGACGCTGTATTCGATCGGCTTTCCGCTGACGTCTCCGCCGTTCTTTGTTCCGTGCACGGTTGCGGTGACGACGCTTCCCATTTCCATGGCCGAGATGCCGTTAAAGGTATAGACGTAGCGGCCGTCCTTTTCGGCGCGGAGGGTGAGCTTCTTTTCCTCCGTTCCGGTGACATTGCCCTTTGCGTCGTACAAATTCTTCACGCAGAGCAGATAGGGATTCTCGACCCCCTCCAGATTCTCCTTCGGAACATAGAAGTTGACGGAAATATCGCTCGCAAGCGTCAGGGAGGCTGCCGAGATGCCGAGCGAGCCGGAGCCTGCAGGCTCGGCGGGATCCTCCGGCGTCAGCAGAGCGTTGGCAAGCCCCAGCGCGGACTCGGTGTCCTCGGGGCGGCAGCGCAGCTCCGTGACCGTCTGCGGAAGATACTCGAAGCTCGTCAACGCGATATGCGTCGTGCCGGTGTTTTTGAAGAGCAGGATCTGCGTTCCATCCGCAGCAGCGGTGTAAACGGGAAGGTGCATCTCCGTGCCGGTCAGCGTCCGCTGTGCGATCGGCGACTTGTCGCCGTCGTCGGCAAAGCTCTGCACCGAGTAGACGCTGAGCTCACCTGCCGCGCCCGTGAAGCTCTGCGCGCCCATGCGCAGCACGGCGCCCTTCTTCGCGGTGACGGCCACGGCGACGGACTGCTTCGGAGCCAAGTGGAGCTCATACGTCGGGCCGTGCTCGAGCTTGTCGCTCAGCTCGGTCTTGCCGTACTCGGTGATGAACAGGCTGACCTTCGGGGTCAGAATGTCATGAAGCTTGGTGCGCTCGTATTCCGGCGTTTCGCCGAGCGGGTTCAGAATGCGAACGCCGTCGACCAAAATGTCGAAGGAGCCGACCTCGTAGGGGTCAAAGTACGGCGAATACATCGGCGTGCAGACCACCGTGTACATTCCATAGGCCAGATCGTCCTTCACCAGAGCCGTGCCCTGATAGAGCCGGTCGACCTCTCTGCCCTCGACGGGAGGCGCAGTCTCGCTGTTCTCCTGCTTGCCGTAGTAAATTCCGTAGCGGGTATTTACGGTGCGGGTATAGACCGGCTTATCGCCGCTGTCGGCGCTGCCCTTATAAACCTGCACGTTGATCACGCCGCCGTAGGGCGTGCCCATGCTCACCAGCTCGAAGCCCGTTCCGTAGAACGCGAACTTCACCGAGGGGAATGCCGCAGAGACGGACGCGTCCTTGACCGTTTCGGTCACGTTGACCATGCGCGCCGTGCCGGCCGAGAAATAGAGGTTGTTCTCGTTCTGGCTGTACTTGCTGTCACAGTCGTCGGTGTGGGAATCGGCGTCCTGATACTGGCCGTTGGCGTTGGCGTCGTAATCCGCGGCGTCGGCATTAATATCGTGGAGATACTGCCCCGTGACCTTGTACCACTTGCCGCGCTGGCCGTCGGTGAAGGTCATAAGGTCGTCGTTCGACTCCTCGTAATAGATCACGTCCGCAGGCTTGAGCGCGATCTCGTGGATCACGGAGGTGCCGTCGGGATAGGTGAGCTTATAGAAGACTGCCGCGCCCGGGTTTTCCTTGGAATAGATCAGAGCATACGGCGTGATCGTCACGTTCCCGTCCGAGCCGACCTCGGCAAAGGTCACGGTTCTGCCCTTGGAGTCGGTCTTTTCGAGCTTGCTCGACCAGACGGTCGCGTCGACGGCGCTTGCAACTTCCACCGTCGGTGTCTCCGTGCGGAAGCGGTGCACATTGACCGTCACCTTGCGGTCGTAGTTCAGAACGACCGTGGTCTTGCCGTAGAAGCCGATGTCGTGGCCGTCGGAGGAGAAGTCCTCCGTCGTCGAGGGCACCACGATGCCGCGCAGCTCGGCTGCGACCAGCTTGCCGTTGGCGTCGCGGACGGAGTCGGCGTTGGTCGCGCAGTCGAATTGGCCGAGATCGGTCGTGCCGCTCTCCATGCGCACCATGTAGGTGCCGCCGGTGAGGTCGCGGAACTCATAGCTGCCGGAGGTGTAGTCCCGCTCGGCAGCGGGATTTTTTGCGCTGATGCTCCTGCCGAGATGGGTCGAAACAGGGCGGTAACTGCTGTCGGTCACGGGGACATAGGCGTCATCCGCCTCGGCATAGGACACCGTCGGCTGCAGGTTCGTCAGGGTGACATAGTTCTGATAAGCGTCCTTCGTCGTGAAGTCGAAGCACCGCTGCGTGCCGTCCGTCAGCTCGATCGTGATGCTGCGGATCGTGAAAGTCTTGTTTTTGCCCTGAAGCGGGTCAAAGCGCAGGCCGGTCAGCTTCTCGTTGGGCTTCCAATTGCTGAAGCTCGACATCTCGAACACATATTCCTTCATGTCCTTGCTCAGATTTTTGTCCAACGAAAGCTCCTTTTGCCAGCTGTAGCCCGTGTCGCTCCCGCTCATGTAGAACAGCTCGGGCGGCCTCTGGCTGTCGGAATCGCCCGACATCACAAAGCGCACACTCTTGACGTCGCTGGTGTTCAGCCCCTGATACATGACCTCATTGGCGTAAAGGATCGCGTCTCCCGTGCCGTTTCCGGTATCGAACGTCGTGCCGCCGGTCTCACCCTTGCGGTAGAGCGAGACCTTCACGCTGTCGCGCGTGACGCCGGTGTCAGCCGTGTAGACCGGCGCGCCCTGCGAGTTGGTCACGCTCAGGAACTGCTCGGTTGCGCCCGGAACCGTGAAGTCGAAGGTACGCGTCGTGCCGTCGGCAAGGTCAAGCATGATGGTTTTCAGCGTGACGTACAGGTTCGCGCCCTGAATCGGGTCAAGACGCAGCGCATGGATCGCGCCCGTCCAATCCGAGCATCTCGAAAGGTCAAAGGTAAAGGTTTTTTCCTCCCAGTTGACTTTGTCTGCCGTGATTATGCGTCTCTCGGACAGCCCCGTGTCGTTGCCCGCCGCATAATAGAGCTTCATCGGGTCTTGCGTTGCGGGAGCGCCGCTGGCGACCACGTGCACGGCCTTGAGGTCGCTGGCCGAAAGGCCGGCATACATCGTCTCAAGGAAGGTGAAGATGAGGTCGCCCTTGCCGTCGTCCGCCGCCGTAAAGGTCGCGCCGGGACGCTTGGTCGAGAGAATGGACTCCTGCGGGAGCGTATAATCCTCAGCGGTCGGGTAAGAGATGCCCGGCAAAATGGAGTCGCTGAGCGTGGCGTAATTCTCGTACGCGCCCTTGGTGCAAAAGTCCAGAACCTGCTCCGAGCCGTCGGCCTTCACGAGCGTGATGCTCTTGATATTAAAGGAGAGGCCGTTGCCCTCCAGCGGGTCGAGGCGCAGCTCGGTGATCGTGCCCGTCCAGTTGGCGTTCACGCTCGCGTCGAGGTCAAAGACATATTCCTTTTCCGTCTGCGAGAGCTTCTCGCCGTTGATCTCAAAGCGATTGCGCTCGTCCCACTCCGCTCCGTCCGTTTTGAAATAGAGCTTGATCGGATCTACGGAATTCGGCGAGCCGCTCATGACCACCTTGAGGTGCGTCAGCTCGGAGGTCGCCATGTATTCATAAAGCGATTTCTTCAGGAAGAGGATCGGGTCGCGCTTATCGGCGCGCGTATAGAACGTCGTGCCCGCGCAGCGCGTGTCGTTGGGGTCGGCCGCCTCGTTCTTTCTGCCGTCGGCGTCGTCGTCCGACCACGCCATGCCGGAGATGCTCCGCTTGACCACGCTGGCCGCGGCCGTTGCCCGCAGCTCGCCCGAGGAAATCGTGTTGACATAGGTGGTGTTGTCCTTGAAAGCGCTCAGATCCGGCTTGAGCTGGATCTGCAGCTCGATGTTGATCGCCTTGTTCGAGTCGAGTACGCCGATGATCGCCCATGCGGTCGGGCGCTTGCTGTTCATGTCAGTGATCGTGCCGTCGACGCCGATCGTCGCCTTCATCCAGCTCTGCGCCGTCTCCTGCTGGACGGTCGCCGTCGTGGCGTCCTTGTACTGCTCGTCCGTCGTGTAATACACGCTGAGCTTGCTCGCGTCGCAGAGCGTCGTGTCGAGCTTCCACGCCGTCACATGGTACGTCCCGGCGAAGGTGCTGTCGTTCTGCCCGTCAAAGGGCATCGTGTCGAGCAGGTAAACCTGCTCGGCCTGCGCGGCGTTGTTGCTGCTGTAGATCTCATAGTCGACCGTGCCGTCGGCCTCGACGGTGTCGGCCTTGACCGATTTCGTGAAGGCGTTGGCCGTGCCCTTCGTGACCGTGATGCCCTCAGAGGCGAGGTTGCCGTTTTCGGCCGTGAAGGCGCGGTGGTCCTCCGTGCCCGAGATGGTCACGGTCGGCGCGAGCGAGGTCGTGCCCGCCGGGCAGTCCGCATCGGGCGACTTGCTGCCGATGAAGGTCGAATAATAGATCGGCGGGATCTCCTGCCCGACGGTGACACCGACGAGCGTCCAGACCAGCGTCGTCTCGCCGGTCTCGGCGTTGACGGACACGTTCGTTGCCAGTTCCATGCCGCCCGTGACCGTGCCGCGCGTGCCGCCGTTGGCGCTGCTCTGGGTGTAGGTGCCGCCGAAATAGGACGAGCCTTCGATGTAGCTCAGGTATTTCGGCAGGGTGACGGTGATCGTCAGATTGGTCATCTCTCCCGGCGTGCCCTGACTCTTGTCGAAGCTTGCCGTCGGCTGCACGACGAAATCCGCCTCTCGCTGCGAGCGGTCGAGGGCATAGGTCTCCTTTTCCTGCCCGTTGACGCGCTGCGCCTCGACCATGGAGACGCCGGTCTTATAGCCGATGATGAGCATCGTGTCGCCCCAGTGACCCCAGTCGGAGTTGTGGTTATGCAGCACATGCGCCTCGTCGTAGGTCGCCGGCTCATATTGCGTGCTCTGCGGCACATGCGCGCTGTTGTTCGCGGGGATATTGCCGCTGTTGAGCCATTCCGGCTCGCCCTTGGCGTTGGTGAAACAGTTCTCCGTCAGGAGCGTGGCGCGGTTGTCCCGATAGATCTCCCAGCTCGGGGTGGCATAGGTGCCGTCCTCGCTCGGCTTAACGGACGCGCTGACCGCCTCGACCGTGCTGCTCGCGCACATGGCCTTCGTCCAGACGCGGGAGGTCGAGACGATGCTGTAGGTCTTGTTGACCTCCGCCGTATTGCTCACCTTCGCGCTCATAAGGGCGCCGTAGTGGGGCTTCTGATCGATCGGCAGACCCGGCCCCTTGATATACAGCAGCACGGCCACGCAGGTCATGCCTTCGCTTTGCAGCTCCGTAAGGGAGTCGTAATACTCAAGCTGATCCTCGGTCGCGTCGCGCATCTGGTCAAAGCTGTCCCAATCCTTGCCGTTCGGCCTTGCGCCGTATTTGACCGTCAGAGTCGCCTCGGATCTGTCCGCGCCGTCGAGGAAGTCCATCTTATAATCTCCGGTCAGCTCATAGGCCGCCGCCGGGAAGCGCAGGAAGTTCGTTGCGAACCAGAGCTGGTTGTTTTCCTCATTGCTGGTGTAGTAGGTGAAGCCCGCGCGCAGATAAAACTCCTCGCCCGGAACCGCAACGTCGTCGCCGTGGCGCTGATTCTCAACATTCACGCCCCAACTGGTCGAATGCTCGAGACCTGCGTAAAACACACGGTTTTGCAGGCTGCCGGGCAGCGTCAGCTCCAGACCGGCCTCGTAGCTGTCGTCTTTTTTCTCCTGCTGCTGGTCGTTCGTGCCCTCGGTGTCGGCGAATACCGTCCCGTTGACGGTCGTGAGCTTCAGATCGCTTGCCGTGGCGGTCGTATAGAACGCGCCCTGTCCGTAATCCCGAATGATCTGATACTGTGCGCTGTCGGTCGTCTCGTCGCCCAGTTGGTTGAAGGGCTGCACGACCCAGAACTCACCCGCCGAGAACACGCCGATGCCCTTGTCCGCGCCGTATGCGCCGACCTCGGAGCTGCGGTCGCCGTCCATCGTCGGCATCTTGTCCACGTTGATCTCGTAGCCGCTGACCGTGACGCGAACCTCGCCCGTCGGCTTATTGTTGGCATCCAGCACCTGAACGGCCGACCATGTGCCGCCGTTGAAGCAGCTCCTATCTTCTCCGCCGACGTTATAAGGCGCGCCGTTGACCACGGCGTTGGTAGCGTCATAGAGCACGCGGCCGTCGCCGTTGGCCTTGCCATACTCCTGGACCATATTGCCGTCGACACTGTAAAGCAGCGGCATATAGCCCGCCGCGTCGGCCGCGATCTCCTGCCCGGCTGCGTAAACCGAGTCGGGGTTCGGCGTGTTGATCCGATATTTGCTGCTCAGCCTGAGCTTGAAGGTGATCGGCTCGCTGTTCGGGATCTCGATGCCCTTGAAGCCCTTGTCGGGCTTATTGTTATACAGCTCGAGGCAGACCGCGAAATTCATCAAGCGGCCGGGGACGAGCTTGTCGCCTGCGATCCCATAGTTCGCCGCAGGCCGGTCGCTGCCCGCCGGATTGCCGGTGTTAAAGTTAAATCTGTCCTTGTAGCTCGTGTTGCCCTTGACCTTGATGTTATAGCGCGGCGCGGCGCTGACCGTCACGGTCTCGGCATCCACCGATGCCTGCTCGGCCACGGCCGCCCCGTCGATGTACGCGCGGATCGTCGGCTGGACCGGTGCGCCGTTCGCCATGCCCTTCACGCGAACGGTCAGATTCTCGCCGAACGTGCCCGGAACAACGGCCTCCCCGTCGTTTTCCAGATGCTTGTAGGCCACAAGCGTCTGAGAATTGCCGTTTTCGGTGACCCGGTAAGCATATTTTCCGCTGTTTTCCATCCACGCCATGGCCGCCGTGTCGAACTCGGCCTGCGCGCTCGACAGCGGCAGCGTGAACATCACGCAAACATAGGCCTCGCTGTATGTCTTTTGGGTGTCCTTCGCTGCAACGCTCACGATGAACGAATAGTTCACCGTGTCAAAGCTGCGGACGATCTTGTTGTCCGCGCGGCTGTCGTTGCCGGGCGCGTTGTCATCGTCCCACGGAGCGGAGCCGTCCGTGATCTCGCCGAATTGCACGCTGGTCACGCGCGCCTCGCTGCTGCTCGGGATCGATGCGGCCGTTGCCGCCGGCACAAGGCCGGAGCACAGACTCAGAAGCATCGCGCACAGAAGCAGCAGCGCACAGAGCCGGTTTTTGATCCTTTTCATTTTTTCATCCTCCTGCTATTATATAGAGCATTTGTATAGAGTAATTGCGGCCGGTTGGGGCATTCACAAGCCGCCGAAAGCGCCAAAATATCCATTACTATAATATACCACGAGCAGCCACCGGCTTCAAGGCAAAATTCGGCACGAAGCAACAAATTTTCGCGGCATCCTTCGGGCTGCGTCGTATGAATCATTATTACTATTTTAATCAGAGGTTCCCTAGGGAACCTCTGAATAAATCGGCTGCGGCGCTCAGCGGGTCTTTTGCCCCAACTTATTGGTTTGAAAATCTTGAAATACACAAAGTATTCCTGCGATTTCCAAACCTCAATTTGGAACAAAATCCCTCGCTGACCACTCTTGCGATTTAATCAGAGGTTCCCTAGTATAAATGGCAGAAGAGGCTTCTGCTGCTGAAATTACGAAAGTATCACATTCGAAAGTTGAAGCGGTTGACTGCGCGTTACAGATAAAACGGAAGTAGGGGAGAAAAGACTTCCCGCGAGCACAAAGAACGCCCCGGCGGTTCTGCGAACCGCTGAGGCGTTCTCCGGCGTTGTATTATTTCAAAAGAAATAATTTCAATCCACGCTCCCGGCACAGCCGGAAGAGACATAGACATTATAGCAAAGGCCAAGGAAAAACGCAATTTTGTTGACGGCGATTCTTAACTTCTATTTATTTTGTAATAAAAATATATATCTACCACTTGACATTTTTTATTGTTTATTGTATAGTTGAATTGTACAAAAGATTCCGGAAAACGCGACAAAAAATTGAACAACAAAAGCTCGGTCGGAGAACTCGGCTTCGTATTAAAGGGGAATGTCAGTATGGAATATCTTGCGCATATTGCCGGCGACGGTCGGAAGCAAACGGTCGCGGAGCACGCATCCGGGACGGCCGAGCTGGCAGCCCGGTTCGCTGCAAGCTTTGGCGCGTCGGAGGATGCCCGGCTTGCCGGCTGGCTGCATGACGCGGGCAAGCTCACGGCCGGATTTCAAAATCGGCTCCATGGCGGGCCGCCGGTCGACCATTCCACGGCGGGGGCAAAGGAGGCGCTTGCAAGACAGGCTGCGCCCGTGGCGCTGGCGATTGCGGGGCATCACGGCGGATTGCCTGACGCCGGGCATCCAAGGGGCGACAAGGCGGAGGATACAACGCTCTTTGGCCGCGTGAAGCGTGAACTCCCCGTCGACCGGGATGCGCTGCGGGCGCTGCCTGTTCCGACTGCTTCGCGACCGTCGTGGCTGGGGCAGGGTCTTCTGCAAAACGATTTTTACACACGTATGCTCTTTTCGGCTTTGGTCGACGCGGATTTTCAAGACACGCAGAATTTTATGGACGGCACCGCTGCTCCGCGCGGGATGCACGACTCCATCCCGGCGCTGCTGAAGAGGGTGAGGGGGAGAGCGGCGGATTATCTGAGCTACAAGCCGGCTGCCGCCGAGAAACAGACGAAAATCGCCGTGATGCGGCAGAGAAATGCTGTGCTTCGCGCCTGCCTTGAGCGCGGCGCGGCATATCCGCAGGGGCTATATACGCTGACCGTTCCGACAGGCGGCGGGAAGACCTTCTCTTCGCTTGCTTTTGCGCTGGAGCATGCCGCAGCTGCCGGAAAGGAGCGCATCATTTATGTCATTCCTTATACCTCTATCATCGACCAGACCGTATCCGTTTTTTCGGAAATATTGGGGGAAGAAAATGTGCTGGCGCACTATGCCGGGGTCGACTATCAGACGACCGAGCCGGAGAACATGACGGACGCGCAGTACAAAAAGCTATTGGCAAGCGAGAATTTCGATGCGCCGGTCGTTGTGACTACCGCCGTGGCGTTTTTTGAGTCGATCTATTCCAACCGAAGCAGCCGCTGCCGCAAGCTGCATAATCTGGCCAACAGCGTGTTGATTTTCGACGAGGCTCAAACTCTGCCGCCGGACTATCTGATGCCCTGCTTGTCTGCGATCACGCAGCTGGTGCGCGATTATCGCGCGACTGCCGTCCTCTGCACGGCCACGCAGCCAACGCTGAAGCCGATTTTCGAGTCAGTCGGGTTTTCGCTGCCCATTCGGGAGCTTTGCCCGGACACCGCTGCGTTGTTTCAGACGCTGAAACGAACGACGATCGCTCCGGTCGGGACGATCACGCCGGAGGCGTTAAGCTTGCGCCTCTGCTCACACGAGCAGGTGCTCTGCGTGGTCAACCTGCGCAGCACGGCACAGGAGCTGTTTTGCGCGCTCCCGGCTGAGGGAAGCTATTGCCTCACGACGATGCTCTGTGCGCATGACCGCCGGAAACAGATCGAAGAGATCCGAGGCCGCCTCAGAAATCAGCTTCCTTGCCGCGTTGTCTCGACCTCTTTGATCGAAGCGGGCGTGGACGTGGATTTTCCGACTGCATATCGGGAAGAGTGCGGTCTGGATTCCTTGCTGCAAACAGCCGGGCGCTGCAATCGTGAGGGGAAAAATCCTGCCGAGGAAAGCCTTGTCCATCCGTTTCAATTGGAAGGAAAGCGCCCTCCGGCCGTAATGGCTAAGCCCATCAGCGCAGCGCGATTCGCCGCGCGGCACAACGACGAGCTTTCCTCTCCTGAGGCAATCGGATGCTATTTTGACGAGCTGTTTCGGCTCAAGGGGACGGACGTGCTGGATAAAAAGCAGATCCTTCCGTCTATTCGAACCGGCATCTCCGGCTGTATGCTGCCGTTTGCGCAGATCGCTGAGCGTTTTCATCTAATTGAAACACCGACGAGATCGATCTATATCCCAATCGGGGAAGGGCGCGCGCTTTGCGAACGTCTTCGGACGGGCGGCGTCAGCCGGTCGCTGCTGCGCCGGCTCGGGCTGTTTTGCGTTGCTTGTTATGAGCCGCATTTTCGGGCGTTGGATGACGCGGGCGCGCTCGCGGTGCTGCCGGACGGCTCGGCGATCTTGGAAGATTTGTCCAAATATGACGAAAAAACCGGCTTGATGCTCCGCGTTGAGACCGGAATCGGATATTGCATATAAGGGGGGATTTCTATGAGAGCTATGAAAAGCAAGAAAGGGGGTCGCCGCATATGTCCATATTGATCGAGGCATGGGGCGAGTTTGCTTGCTTCTCGCGCCCGGAGATGAAGACCGAACGCGTCAGCTATGATATGATCACGCCGTCGGCCGCGCGCGGCATGGTCGAGGCCGTCTTCTGGCACCCGGGGATGAGATATCGGATCGATCGGATCTATTTATTAAGTCCCATTCGTTTCACGAACATTCGCCGCAACGAGGTCAAATCCACACTTCTGGCATCCGGCGTGCTTTCCGCAGCCACCAAGCACGTCGACCCACCTGCGCTTTACACTGCGGCGGACATTCAACAGCGCGCAGCCATGCTGCTGCAAAAGGTTCATTACGTCATCGAGTGCCATTTTGACATGACTGCTCAAGCTGCGCCGAGCGACAACCCCGGAAAATTTCAGGATATTTTGCGCCGGCGACTGGCCAAGGGAGCATGGTATCACAAGCCCTATTTTGGCTGCCGGGAGTTTCCGGCTGAGCTTCGCGAATGGCAGGGGGGTGCGATCCCGACGGTCGACCTCACGCAGGATCTCGGATGGATGCTGTATGACATGGACTATTCCGATCCACAGGACATCCGGACTCAGTTTTTCCGCGCGAAGCTCGTTCATGGTGTGCTTGACTGCACCGATCCGGAGGTGGTTGCATGATCTTGCAGGCATTGTATCAGTATTACGAGGCGATGCTGCAGCAGGGAAAGATCTCCGCGCCCGGTTGGAATCGGGATTTCAAGGTCAGCTTTCTGCTGGAGATCGACGATTCCGGTGCGCTGATCGACGTGGTCGACAACCGCAATTCGCAAGCACGCGGAAAAAAACAGGTGCTTTTACCGGGTGCAATGTGCGTCCCGGCGCATGTTCCGCGTTCATCCGGCATTGCAGCCAATTTCTTATGTGATAACGCGACCTATATATTGGGCGCGGACGATAAGGGAAAGCCCGCGCGCGCAAAGGAATGCTTCGCTGCCTGCGCCGCCTTGCATCATGAGCTGCTCGACGAGGTCGACACGAAGGCTGCCCACGCGGTGCTCGCATTTTTCGACCGGTGGCAGCCGGAGCAGGCAGCGGAGCACCCGCTCCTGAAGGAGCGTTGGGGCGAGCTTTGCAGCAACGCGAATCTTGTGTTTTGCTATGATTATAACGGGAAACGTGCCTCCGTTACGGAAGATCCGGCAATTCAGGCAGCATGGCAACGGCATTATCAGGCCGGAGATCCGGATGCCGTCCGCGCACAATGCCTCATCACCGGGAAGACCGAGCCGATCGCGCGAACGCATCCGGCGATCAAGGGCGTTCGCGGCGCACAAAGCTCCGGCGCGAGCCTAGTCTCGTTTAACGCTCCCGCGTTCTGTTCTTACGGACGCGAGCAGGGCGCAAATGCACCGGTCGGCGAATATGCCGCCTTCGCCTATACAACGGCGCTGAACGCGCTGCTGGCCGACGGCGAGCAGCGGCAGACGCTCGGCGACACAACGGTTGTCTGCTGGTCGGAAAACCCTGCTCCGGCTTACGCCGATCTCGGCATGGCTGCGCTCTTCGGCGCGCAGGACGACCCCGGCATTCGGGAGGAGGACGTCGGGCGCGTTCTGCGGCAGCTCGCAAACGGCGAGTCGGCAGACTGGCTCGATCAGACGCTTCGTCCCGATCAGCATCTTTACTTTCTGGGGCTTGCACCAAATGCCGCGCGTCTGTCCGTGCGTTTCTTCCTGCGTGACAGCCTCGGGCGGTTCGCCGCGCATATCCGTATGCACGAGCAGGGTCTGGAAATGATCCGTCCTTCCTTTGACCCTCGCAAGCGTCTCACGCTCTGGGATCTGATCCGCGCTGACGGGAAATATGACCCGCCCGCGCCGCAGCTTGCCGGCGATCTTCTCCGCACGGTTTTGACCGGCGGGAGATACCCGGCGACCCTGCTCAACGGCGTGACGCTTCGCATCCGCGCTGAGCGCGATGTCACGCGCGGCAAGGCTGCGATCCTAAAAGCCTATTACACACGCAATGTTACAAAATCATGCCCAAAGGAGGTCTTGACTGTGGAACTGAATGAACAATCTGCCTATCTTCCCTATGTGCTCGGACGTCTGTTCTCTGTTTTAGAGGCAATCCAGTCCGCAGCGAATCCCGGCATCAACACAACCATTAAGGATAAATACTTCAAGTCTGCCTGTGAGACGCCGGCAATTGTGTTCCCATCGCTTTTGAAGCTCGTGCAGAAGCATCTGAAAAAGCTGGACACCGGCGCCGTGGTTTATAACGACAGGCAGCTCGCCGAGCTGATCGGACGCATTTCGCAGCCCTTCCCTCAACGCTTGACGCTGGCCGAGCAGGGCGCGTTCGAGATCGGCTACTATCACCAAACCCAAAAACGTTTTGAGAAGAAGAATAAGGAGGTCTAATCCCATGAGTGAAGCGATTCGAAACCGATATGATTTTGTGATCCTTTTTGACGTGGAGAACGGAAACCCAAACGGCGACCCGGATGCCGGGAATATGCCGCGTGTCGACCCTGAGACCGGCTTTGGACTCGTCACCGATGTCTGCCTCAAACGGAAGATCCGCAATTATGTGGAGACGCGGAAGGAGGACGCCGAGGGCTATCGGATTTACATCAAGGGCGGCGTTCCGCTCAATTCCAGCGACCGGCAGGCCATTGAGGCGCTCGGGATCGACCCCGACATTGCGAAGGCAAAAAAATCCGACCCCGGCATCGACGCAAAGCTTCGCGACTGGATGTGCGCCCATTTTTATGATGTGCGCACCTTTGGCGCGGTCATGACGACCTTTGTAAAGGGAAAGCTCAATTGTGGGCAGGTGCGTGGGCCGGTTCAACTCAGCTTTGCCCGCTCTGTTGACCCGATCGTCCCGCAGGACATCACCATCACGCGCGTCGCGATCACGACCGAAAACGACGCCGAGAACAAGCAGACCGAAATGGGCAGCAAGCACATTGTGCCTTACGGGCTCTACCGTGCCGAGGGCTTCGTCTCAGCCAATCTTGCGCGCAAGGTCACCGGGTTCTCAGAAAAAGATCTGGAGCTTCTGTGGGAGGCAATTCTCAACATGTTTGAAAACGACCATTCCGCTGCGCGCGGGAAAATGGCCGTTCGGGAGTTGATTATTTTCAAGCACGATTCCGAGCTGGGGAATGCGCCGTCGTATAAGCTGTTTGACGCCGTCTCTGTCCGGCGCAAGGAAGACGTGGTCGCTCCGCGCAGTTATTGTGATTACATCGTCTCCGTTTCCGAAGCCTTACCGGAGGGCGTATCCTGCGAAAGGAGATCATAATGATCGAGCCCGATGACTGGCTGATGCTTTCCGGATTGCAGCATTTTAAGTTTTGCCGCCGTCAATGGGCGCTGATCCACATTGAGCAGCAATGGGCGGAGAATTTCCGCACCATTGACGGAGCCATTCTCCACGAAAACGCCCACAACGTCGGCTTTCGGGAGCTGCGCGGCGACCGATTCATCACGCGGGGCGTCAGCGTGTATTCCGCAGAGCTGGGCGTGTCCGGCCAGTGCGATGTGCTGGAATATCACCGCGGCGGGGTCGGGATCCCGCTCGACGGGAAGGAGGGACTGTGGCAGCCCTACCCGGTGGAATACAAGCGCGGGCGGCCGAGGGAGGACACCGGCGACACTCTGCAGCTCTGCGCGCAGGCGATGTGTCTGGAAACCATGCTCTGCTGCGACATCCCGGAGGGCGCGCTGTATTACGGGGAGATTCGCCGCCGGGAGACGGTGCGCTTTTCCGAAGAGCTGCGCGCGCAGGTTCGGGAGCTTCTTGCGGAAATGCACGAGCTGTATCGCCGGGGACACACCCCGAAGGTCAAGCCGACGAAGGCCTGCAACGCCTGCTCCCTCAAAGAGCTCTGCCTGCCGCGACTGCTGAGGAGCAAATCGGTCTCGGCTTATCTGCGGGCGGCTGCGGAGGATGCTCCATGAAACGTCTGTTAAACACGTTGTTCATCACGTCAGAAGATATTTATCTCTCGCTGGAGGGAGAAAACGTTTTGGCCAACCGGGATCAGACGGTCGTCGCGCGCTACCCGCTGCACACCCTGCAAACCATTGTCAGCTTTTCCTATCCCGGCGCTTCCCCCGCGCTGATGGGGAAATGCGCCCAGATGGGGATCGGGTTGGCGTTTTGCTCGCCGCGTGGACGGTTCCTCGCGCGGGTCTGCGGAGAAAGCAGCGGGAATGTCCTTCTGCGGCGGGAGCAATATCGCCTCGCCGATGATCCGAGCCGCTGCTGTCAGATCGCGCGCAACATGCTCTTCGGGAAGCTGAGCAACAGCGCCGCCTGTGTGCAGCGCACGCTGCGCGACCACGCGCCGCGCGTGCAGGGCTGCGGCTTGGAGGAGGCTGCGGCGGCGATCCGTTCGCTGCTCCCGCAAATGCTGACCGTCACGGAGCTTGACACCCTCCGCGGGCTGGAGGGCGTTGCGGCGGGGGCTTATTTCGGCGTGTTTGATCACATGCTTCTGAACCGGAAGGAGGCGTTCTTCTTCCGCGGCCGAAGCCGACGCCCGCCGCTCGATCGGGTCAATGCCATGCTGTCCTTTGCCTACACGCTGCTGTCGCATGACTGCGCAAGCGCGCTGGAAAGCGTCGGGCTGGACAGCTATGTGGATTTTTTGCATCGCGACCGCCCGGGGCGTCGATCTCTGGCGCTGGATCTGATGGAGGAGCTGCGCCCCTGCATGGCTGACCGGTTCGTGCTGACGCTTGTGAACAACCGGATGATCCGCTCGGAGGATTTTCAGGAGCAGGACAGCGGCGCGGTGCTGCTGACCGACGACGGCCGCCGGAGGTTTTTGAAGGCATGGCAGGAGCGCAAGCGGGACGAATTGACCCATCCTTATCTGGGAGAAAAGCTGAGCTGGGGGATGATCCCTTATGTTCAGGCGCTGCTGCTGGCTCGCTGCCTCCGCGGCGATCTGGACGCCTATCCGCCGTTTTTATGGAAGTGATGCGATGCTGGTGTTGATTACCTATGATGTGAATACCGAGGACGCCGCCGGGCGCAGACGCTTGCGGCAAATTGCCAAAAAATGCGTGGACTACGGGCAGCGAGTGCAGAATTCCGTGTTTGAATGCCTGCTGGACGCGGGACAGTGCCGCAGCCTGCAGGCAAAGCTCCTCGGCCTGATCGATCCGGAAAAGGACAGTCTGCGCTTTTACTATCTGGGAAACCAATACGAAAAAAAGGTGGAGCACTTCGGCGCGAAGAACACCTACCTGCCGGAGCAGCCGCTGATCCTTTGACGCGAAGGGCTGCGCTGTGCCCGTCGGATGCTCCGCGCTTAAAAATGCCCCGAATCATGCTCTGCGCGCTCGCGAAGTCCAAGTGCGCAGAGATATTCGGGAGGTTCGCAGTGATTTTTCCGGAATGATTGGGCAGTTTTTTCGCGCTTTGCGGAAAAATCAGCGGGATCGTTCTGGAAAAATGTGATAATTCTGCATAATTGCCAAAGATACGCGGGTAAAACTGTGCATCTTTGCTGTCGCTCCCCGCACGGGGAGCGTGGATTGAAATGTATTCGTTCAGCCCATAAAATGAATCGGTATCTGTCGCTCCCCGCACGGGGAGCGTGGATTGAAATCCGTCGACCTCGGTGCAGAACACGCACAAGTGGAAAGGTCGCTCCCCGCACGGGGAGCGTGGATTGAAATACCGAGCCACCCGCATAAGTGCCAAAAGTCCGGCCGTCGCTCCCCGCACGGGGAGCGTGGATTGAAATATCGTAGAACATAGACCAAATTTTGGAGAGCCAGTCGCTCCCCGCACGGGGAGCGTGGATTGAAATGCGCCTTGCTTGAGTTGATCAGCAAAATCACCGAGTCGCTCCCCGCACGGGGAGCGTGGATTGAAATAGCGTCAACGACATTCTGGCGCTGGAGGATCTGCGTCGCTCCCCGCACGGGGAGCGTGGATTGAAATAAAAGCTCAGGGCGGCAATCGCTGCTAACTTTGGTCGCTCCCCGCACGGGGAGCGTGGATTGAAATACACCCTCGGCCGTCGCGGCGCTCAAGGCCGCTGGTCGCTCCCCGCACGGGGAGCGTGGATTGAAATTGTACATAGCTGATAAACGCCTTGCCTGTCTGCATCGGTCGCTCCCCGCACGGGGAGCGTGGATTGAAATATTTGGGCATAAAAAAAGAGCCGCCCCGAAGGGCGTCGCTCCCCGCACGGGGAGCGTGGATTGAAATAAGAAGCCCTTTGAGTACGACGGCCAGAGCTATACGGTCGCTCCCCGCACGGGGAGCGACGCTTGAAAACGACAACCCTTCGGCCATCAGCCCGCATTTTTCAATGCCTCTAAGGAACCTCTGAATCAATCGGCTGCAGCGCTCAGCGGGTCTTTCGCTCCAACGGATCGGTTTGAAAATCTTGAAATACACAAAGGATTCCTGCGATTTCCAAACCTCAATTTGGAACAAAATCCCTCGCTGACCACTCTTGCGATTGAATCAGAGCTTCCCTAACCATTGCGGTGCCAAGCGCCTCGACGATTTCCTTTGTATGATCCTCGCACGATACAATTGAGTTAAAATCTCTCGCGTAATATTCCGCTTTTTGTTGAACTCCTTTTCCCCGTGCCTGCGGTACATTGCCATATTGTCACCCCTCTTCTCGGCTGAGCCGTCTGTAAAGTTAAAGTTCATCGTTTCTCCCTTCCACGCATAACAAAAGCACCATGCGGATGCACAGTGCTTTTCGTGTTTTATTGCCCTACGCCAAGTCCCTTCAAATACGCCTCGTATTCATACGGAATACCGATGTCGTAGTTCTTGTAGTAGTGCAGGAATTCGTAAGGGAAAATGAAATCGCCATCCCAGAACATCCCTGCATGGAGTTTCTCCCCGGTAAACATATCCCTTGATGGCAAGGTTGTTAGCCCTGCATCGAGCGAGGAAATATAGTCCAAAATTGCGGATTTTGGGATGCTATTTTTGTAGTTTTTGTAATCTTCAAAGCTTTCGTCGCAATGTTTATACGGCAAACTCTTGAAAAAGCCAAATTTCATATTATTTCCTCCTTCTCCGTTGATTTGGGAAATACGACACCATGCGTCCGTCTTTATCTTCGCCGACATACATGTTGCCAGCAGCAGAAATGAACAAAGTATCGTTTGGCGCTTTGACCTCAACGCCCAGCGCATTGGCAAGCTCCTCGGCGAAGCAGTAATCGTCTCCGTTTTGCTTGCCGGTGCTACATGATAACAGTCGGATTTTCTGCCCGTTCCAGCCGTCGCTGTGGCGAATAACTGATGCAAGCATCCGAGGAGACATATTCGTTTCTGCCGTACCGAGCCCAACCGCAGTCGAAGAACCGTGCATTGCCACATCGAAATACGTTTTCAGCGGTTTTACCTTCTGCACGTATTCGCCCAAGACATCGCCGTCCGGGAAACAAGCAAAACCGTTCTCCAGCTTCATTGTACGCCTTTTTACGATGGATTTCAAGTCGTCTCTTGCGTCCGCGCCAAAAAATTTCAGAGTTTCGGCATCGTCCTTCGCATTTGCCGTGATGCCTGCAGCACTGGTCTTATGGTACGGTGACAACTGCTTCCCGTTGTATCCATATTTGGACGCTTCCCACTGCGCATAAGTCATATCCGGCATAAGTCCGTCTCGTGTACGCCGCATTGCGTCCGACGTATCTACGCCGTCAACCGCCGCAACCATCGTGCAGCGGCAGTGATACACCAGATAACCGGGCGCGGACGTGTCGCCGGGGAACATGATCTCGTCCCCGTCGAATTTTCGGGATACCGCGCCCGTCGATCCCTTCTTTCGCGCATAAGAAAAGCACCATGCAGATGCACGGTGCTTTTCTTACTGATTCTTGGGAATCTCTGAATCAATCGTCTGCGGCGCTCAGCGGGTCTTTTGCCCCAACTGATTGGTTTGAAAATCTTGAAATACACAAAGGATTCC
The DNA here is from genome assembly GCA_900548795.1 of uncultured Eubacteriales bacterium. Taxonomy (GTDB): domain Bacteria; phylum Bacillota; class Clostridia; order Oscillospirales; family Oscillospiraceae; genus JAZOXB01. Next base: position 10,489 of record URLT01000003.1, on the reverse strand, counting down.
TGCAATTTCCAAATCTCAATTTGGAACCAAATCCCTCGCTGACCACTCTTGCGATTGAATCAGAGGTTCCCTTGAATCAATATTTGAATTAAGAATCAGGATCAGAAGATCGCGACGACGGCGCCGTTGTAGGTGTCGCTGATGTACTGCTTCACGGCGTCGGATTGCAGAGCCTTGACCAGAGCCTGAATCTTGGCGCTGTTCTCGTCGCCCGAGCGGACGGCGATGACGTTGGCATAGGTCTGGGCGGCGTCGCCGGAGGCGTCCTCGGAGGCCAGCGCGTCCTCGATGTGCAGCCCGGCGGCCAGCGCATAGTTGCCGTTGATGACGGCCAGCGTGCCGGCGTTGCTGTTCTGGAGCTGCGCTGCGACCGTCTCGGCCTGAACGGCGGTGACGTTGTAGCCGTGGTCGTCAACGATGTCGAGCGTGGTCACGCCGTCGGTCGCGTTGGCGCCGTCGGCAAGGGTGATGAGCCCCTCCTGCGCAAGCAGCAGCAGCGCGCGCGTCTCGTTGCTGTCGTCGGCCGGGATGATGATGGTCGCGCCGTCCTGCACGTCGCTCAGGGAGGCTACGCCGTTGCCGTAGAGGCCGAACGGCTCATAGTGGATCTTCGCGGCGACAACGAGGTCCGTGCCGTTGGAGGCGTTGTAGCTGTTGAGGTAGGGGGTGTGCTGGAAGTAGTTGGCGTCGAGCTCGCCGTCGGCCAGCGCCTTGTTCGGAAGGATGTAATCGTCATAGACGACGACCTTCAGCTCGTAGCCCTCGGCGGCAAGGGCGTCCTTGACCTGCTCGAGGATCTCGGCGTGGGGGGTGGAGGAGGCGCCGACGGTGATGACCTTGTCGTTGTCCGCGGACGCGGGCTCGACTTTGTCGGACTTTTTGTCGGCGCAGCCGGCGAAGCAGGCGCAGAGCGCTGCAAGAGCAAGAACGAGAGCGATCAGTTTTTTCATGGTTTGAATCTCCTTTTATAAATAAAATAAAAATGGGTGAAACGGGGTTATTTGACGATGCGCTTGTCGGTTTTGTGCGCGATGAGCGTGCCGAGCTCCTGAATGATCTGCACGATGATGACCGTGAGGATCACGCAGAGCCAGACAATGTCGTAATTTGAGCGCTGGTGGCCGTAGATGATGGCGATCTGGCCGAGGCCGGTGCCGCCGATCGTGGCCGCCATGGCGGAATAGCCGAGGATCGTGACCGTCGAGATTACGGCGCCGATGATGAGCGAGGGCTTTGCCTCCGGGATCATCACGCGCGTGATGATCTTGAGGTTGGACGTGCCCATGGCCTGCGCGGCCTCGATCACGCCGTGGCTGACCTCCTTGACGGAGGACTCGACCATACGCGCGACATAGGGCGCGGCGGCGATGATGAGCATGACGATCATGGCCTTGTTGCCCATGCTCGTTCCGACGATGGCCTTGGCGACCGGCAGCATCGCGACCATCAGAATGATGAACGGGATGGAGCGGAAGATGTTCACGACGAAGCCGAGGATGCGGTTGATCCAGCGGTTCGGGTGAATGCCGTCCTTGTCGGTGATGCAGAGAATGACGCCGATGGGAAGGCCGATGCCGTAGGCGATCAGGGTCGACAGGAGGGTCATATATACGGTTTCCCAGATGCCGAGCTGGATCAAGCCGTTGTCCCAAAGCTGTTTGAGCATATCAGAAACCATTTATTTCGCCTCCTTTTTGAATTTGATGCCGTTCGTCTCGAGCCAGGTGTAGATTTTTTCACGCTGGCGCGGGTCGGGCGGAAGCTCAAGGATCATGTGTCCGTAGGCCGCGCCGTCGATGTTCCTCGTGTCTGCAAAGAGAATGTTGACGGGCGCCTGACAGGCAAGCACCAGATTGGACACCATAGGAAGACCGGAGGCGTTGCCGTCAAAGACGATGCGGAGCTGCTTGCCGCCGGAGAATTGCTCGGTCGGATGCCCCTCCGGGAGGATCAGCTCCTGCGCGATTTGGCTCTGTGGGTTGGTGAAGACCTCGCTGACCCTGCCGATCTCGACGATATGGCTCTTGTCGATGACGGCCACGCGGTCGCAGATCTGGTCGATCACGCGCATTTCGTGGGTAATGATGACGATCGTCACGCTAAGCTTGCGGTTGATGTCCTTGAGGAGCTGAAGAATGGAGCGGGTCGTGTTCGGGTCGAGCGCCGAGGTCGCCTCGTCGCAGAGCAGATAGCGCGGCTCCGTTGCAAGGGCGCGGGCGATGGCCACGCGCTGCTTCTGGCCGCCGGAGAGCTGCGCGGGGTAGCTCTTTGCGCGGTCGCTCAGGCCGACCAGCTCGAGAAGCTCGGCGGCACGGCGCTCGGCCTTTGCCTTCGGCACGCCCGCAAGCTCCAGAGGGAAGCAGATATTTTTCAGCACATTGCGCTGCTCAAGCAGGTTGAAGCCCTGGAAGATCATTCCGATGGAACGACGCGTCTGCAAAAGCTGCCTGCGCGAGAGCGTCATGAGATCCTTGCCGTCGACAAGCACCTGACCCTGCGTCGGCTTTTCCAGCAGGTTGATGCAGCGCACGAGCGTGCTCTTGCCCGCGCCGGACAGGCCGATGATGCCGAAAATTTCGCCGTCTTCAATGGTCAGGTCGATGCCGTCAAGGGCAACGATGGTCTGGTCGGCGGTGTGGAAGGTCTTGTTGACGTGTTTCAGCTCGATCATTCGATCGCCTCCAAGCATAACAAAATCGGGAAACGAGCTGCTCGTTTCCCGACTGAAGATCATGATAAATTCAGAAGTTCAGAAACAAGACCGCTCAGAATGGGCACGGCAAGCCATGCACATGGACATCTCCATGCACATCATCATGCTCATCATGCGGTTGAAGCCGTTTGCCATTTTGAGAGACCCCTTTCCCTAATGATGGTTCGATTATAGCCACTGCGGCGGCATTTGTCAACAAAAAATTTCGGAAATCGGAAAATATGCGGGAATATTCTAAATGGGTTATGAAAAAAAGGAAATACGGGATTCCATTTTTGGCAATTCCGTGCTATAATTGATACCGATCAGAGGAAAGAGGGGGGCGCTGCGGATGAATTTTCAGCACATGCGCTACGCAGTGACGATCGCAGAGACAAAATCGATCAACAAGGCGGCGGAGATGCTCTACGTCGGGCAGCCGACGCTGAGCCGTGCGATCAAGGAGCTGGAGGCCAGCGTCGGCATCACGATCTTTGACCGCAGCGCCAAGGGCATGTTCCTGACGCCGGACGGCGAGACCTTCGTGCGCTACGCCAAGTCCGTTTTGCAGCAGGTCGAGAACATCGAGAATCTTTTCAAAAACCGCGATGCCGGCAGAAAGCGGTTTTCCGCCTCCGTGCCGCGCGCCAGCTACATTGCCGAGGCGTTCGCGCGGTTCTCCTGCGGGCTGGAGCCGGACTGCAAGGCGGAGCTGTTTTACTGCGAGACGGGCGCGATGCAGACGCTGCGCAACCTTCTGCAGGAGGACTACAAGCTGGGCATCCTGCGCTATGCCGAGCATTACGACCGCTACTATAAATCCATGATGGAGGAAAAGGGGCTGGCCTATGAGCTGGTGACGGAGTTCCGCTACACGCTGCTCATGAGCGCGCAGAGCCCGCTGGCGGCCAAGGAGCAGATCTCCGCCGAGGAGCTTTGCCCGCTGATCGAGATCGCTCATGCCGACCCCTATGTCCCGTCCATCCCGACGGCCGAGGTGCGCCGCGCGGAGCTGCGCGAGGACGTGCGCCGCCGCATCTATGTCTTCGAGCGCGCCAGCCAGTTCGAGCTGCTTTCGCAGAATCCGCAGACCTTTATGTGGGTCTCGCCCGTGCCGCAGAGGCTGCTCGAGCGCTACGGCCTCGTGCAGCGGGCCTGCGAGGGCAACGACCGGGTCTATAAGGACGTGCTCGTGCGCCGCAGAGACTATTCCTTCACCGAGCTTGACCGTCAGTTTATCGAACAGCTCGTGGCCGCAAAGCGCGAGATCATTGCCGCGCCGGCAACCTGATATTTTGAATTTTTTGTGAACATTTGCTCGGGAAAATCACAAAAACGGCATTGCTTCCGGAAGAAAACGGGAGCAATGCCGCTTTTCGCTTCGCAGTATATCGATAAATGAAATACGCATATACAAAAAAGGCAATTCCCAAGGGCGCGGCAACGTGCTATGATGAAATCACAAAAAAATATTGGAGGTAATCCTAATGGCAAGATTTACACTTCCGCGTGACCTGTATCATGGCAAGGGCGCTCTTGAGGCGCTGAAGACGTTCAAGGGCAAGAGAGCGATCATCTGTGTGGGCGGCGGCTCCATGAAGCGCTTCGGCTTCCTGGACAGAGCCGAGGCATACCTGAAGGAAGCCGGGATGGAAGTCAAGATTTTTGACGGCATCGAGCCGGATCCCTCCGTTGACACCGTGATGCGCGGCGCGCAGGTCATGATCGACTATCAGCCGGATTGGATCGTCGCCATCGGCGGCGGCTCTCCCATCGACGCTGCCAAGGCAATGTGGATCAAGTACGAATATCCGGACTGCACCTTTGAAGATATGTGCAAGGTCTTCGGCATCCCCGAGCTGCGCAAGAAGGCGCACTTCTGCGCCGTCTCCTCGACCTCCGGCACGGCCACCGAGGTCACCGCGTTCTCCATCATCACCGACTATCAGAAGGGCATCAAATACCCGATCGCCGACTTCGAGATCACCCCGGACGTCGCCATCGTCGACCCCGAGCTGGCCGAGACAATGCCCAAGAAGCTCGTCGCGCACACCGGCATGGACGCCATGACCCACGCGATCGAGGCCTATGTCTCCACCGCGAACTGCAACTACACCGACCCGCTGGCCATCCACGCCATCGAGATGATCATGAAGGATCTCGTTCCCTCCTACAACGGCGATATGGCCGCCCGCGACCGGATGCACGACGCGCAGTGCCTTGCCGGCATGGCCTTCTCCAACGCGCTGCTCGGCATCGTCCATTCCATGGCGCATAAGACCGGCGCGATCTTCGCCGACCACGGCGCGCACATCATCCACGGCGCGGCGAACGCCATGTACCTGCCGAAGGTCATCGCCTTCAACGCGAAGGACGAGACGGCCAAGAAGCGCTACGGCGTGATCGTCGACTACATGGGCATCTGCGACAAGAGCGCCTCCGACGACGAGAAGGTCAAGGCTCTCATCGCCTACCTGCGCAAGATGAACGACGAGCTGAACATCCCGCACTGCATCAAGCACTACGGCGCCGACAGCTATCCCTGCGAGCAGGGCTTCGTCCCCGAGGACGTTTTCCTCGCCCGCGTCCACGACATCGCGGTCAACGCGCTGGCCGATGCCTGCACCGGCTCCAACCCGCGTCAGCCGTCCGTCGAGGAGATGGAAAAGCTGCTCAAGTGCTGCTACTACGACACCGAGGTCGATTTCTGATCTCGACCGAGCCAAACGAATCATTGTGACGGCAGCAGCGCTTGCCGCTGAACCGTGACCGATCGCGACGGCTGCCGGGCAAAACCGGCAGCCGTCGTTTTTTGCAGGGAGGGAATGCTGCTTTGGAGGCACTGCGCGACAGAAACGGGTTGACAGAAAGCGAATTTTTAGTACAATATAAGAAGAAACACTACGAAAAGCCCAGCCTGACGGCGGATATTGTCATCCTGTCGCAGGAGGCCGACGGCACGCGGGTGCTGCTCATCCGCCGCAAGGGGCATCCGTTCCTCGGGCGCTGGGCGCTGCCGGGCGGCTTTGCCGACCCCAACGAGCCGCTCGAGCAGACGGCGCGCCGCGAGCTGCGCGAGGAGACGGGCGTCGAGCACGAGCGCCTCCGGCTGGTCGGCCTGTTCAGCCGACCGGGGCGCGACCCGCGCGGCTGGGTGGTCTCCGCGGCCTATGCCGCGACGGTCGACCGCGCGGCCACGCGCGTTCAGGCCGGGGACGACGCCGGGGCGGCCGAGTGGTTTCTGATAGACCCCGAGGCCGACGGGCTGGGGCTGCCGCCTCTGGCCTTTGACCATGAGGAAATTCTGCGCCGTGCGCTCAGCACGCGCTGATTCATTATCCGGGAAGGAGACAAACAAATGTATCAAATCGTTCACAAAAAGGTCCTGAACCCGACCGTGACGCAGATGGAGATCCATGCGCCGCTCGTCGCCAAAAAGGCGAAGCCCGGCCAGTTTATCATCCTGCGCGTCGACGAGGAGGGCGAGCGCATCCCGCTGACCGTCGCCGGCTGCAACGCCGAGGAGGGAACGGTCAAGATCATCTTCCAGATCGTCGGCGCAACGACGGCGCTGCTGAATCACAAGCAGGAGGGCGAATTCATTCAGGACTTCGTCGGCCCGCTGGGCGTCGCGACTCACACCGACGGCATCAAAAAGGTCTGCATCGTCGGCGGCGGCGTCGGCTGCGCCATTGCCATGCCGATCGCCGAGGAATTCCACCGTCTCGGCGCGGATGTGACGAGCATCGTCGGCTTCCGCAGCAAGGACATCGTCATTTTGGAGGACGAATTCAAGGCCTATTCCGACCGCACCATCCTCATGACCGACGACGGAAGCTACGGCCGGCACGGCAACGTCACCGTGCCGCTCAAGGAGCTGCTCGAGGCAGGGGAGCGCTTTGATATGATCATCACGATCGGCCCGCTGATCATGATGAAATTTGTCGTCGCCACGGCCAAGCCCTTCGGCGTGCCGGTCACGGTCTCGATGAACCCGATCATGATCGACGGCACGGGCATGTGCGGCGGCTGCCGCCTGACGCTGAATCAGGACGGCAAGCGCGTGACGAAGTTTGCCTGCGTGGACGGCCCGGATTTCGACGGCTATGAGGTCGATTTTGACGAGGCCATGAGCCGCGGCAGAATGTACAACGCGTTCGAGCGCAAGGCCTACGAAGAAACCTGCAATCTGCTCAAGCAGGGCTAAGGAGGGAACGGTAAATGGCAATCAATCCGAAAAAGCACGAAATGCCGACGCAGGAGCCGTCTGTCCGTGCGAGAAATTTCAAGGAAGTGGCGCTGGGCTATCCGGCTGAGATCGCGGTCGAGGAGGCAAAGCGCTGCCTGAACTGCAAGAACCGCCCGTGCGTCTCCGGCTGCCCGGTCAATATCTCCATCCCGGAGTTTATCACCAAGATCAAAAGCGAGGATTTTGAGGGCGCATATCAGATCATCACGCAATCCTCCTCGCTTCCGGCCGTCTGCGGCCGCGTCTGCCCGCAGGAGTCGCAGTGCGAGAGCAAGTGCACCCTCGGCATCAAGTTCGAGCCGGTCGGCATCGGCCGTCTGGAGCGCTTCGTTGCCGATTGGCACAACGAAAACGCCAAGGAGCTGCCGAAGAAGCCCGCATCCAACGGCCACCGCGTCGCCGTGGTCGGCTCGGGTCCGTCCGGCCTGACCTGCGCGGGCGATCTGGCCAAGAAGGGCTATCAGGTCACGGTTTTTGAGGCGCTGCACACCGCCGGCGGCGTGCTGGTTTACGGCATCCCCGAGTTCCGTCTGCCGAAGTCCATCGTCGCCAAGGAGGTCGAGACGCTCAAGGCTCTGGGCGTCGACGTCGAGACGAACGTCGTCATCGGCAAGACCCTGACCATCGACGAGCTGTTCGAGGACGGCTATGAGGCCGTGTTCGTCGGCTCCGGTGCCGGCCTGCCCAACTTTATGGGTATCCCCGGCGAAAGCCTGAAGGGCGTCTATTCCGCCAACGAATTCCTGACCCGCAGCAACCTCATGAAGGCCTACCGCGACGATCCCGTCACGCCGATCATGAAGGGCGGCAGGGTCGCCGTCGTCGGCGGCGGCAACGTCGCCATGGACGCCGCGAGAACCGCTCTGCGCCTCGGCGCGGAGAAGGTCTACATCGTCTACCGCCGCTCCATGGAGGAGCTGCCTGCGCGCCGCGAGGAGGTCGAGCACGCCGAGGAGGAGGGCGTTGATTTCCGCCTGCTCAATAACCCGGTCGAGATCCTGGGCTACCAGAATCCGGACGACCCGCGCGACCCGAAGAACGGCTTCGTCACCGGGATGCGCTGCATCCGCATGGAGCTGGGCGAGCCGGATGCCAAGGGCAGACGCCGCCCGGTGCCGATCCCCGGCAGCGAGTTCGAGCTGGACGTTGACACCGTCGTCATCTCCATCGGCACCTCGCCGAACCCGCTCATCAAGTCCACGACCAAGGGGCTTGAGGTCAACGCGCGCGGCGGCATCATCGTCAACGAGGACGGCCTGACCTCCCGCGAGGGCGTCTATGCCGGCGGCGACGCCGTGACCGGCGCCGCGACCGTCATCTCCGCCATGGGCGCGGGCAAGACCGCCGCGCGGGCGATCGACGAGCATCTGAGCGCAAAATAACCGAGAAGCCGCCGAAGCAGAGCCGCGCTTTTCGTGCTTCTGACGCCAAAACGGGCGCATTCCGTCAGCCATACCGTTCGGCCGGAGTGCGCCCGTCATTGATACCCATATGTATTGATTCATTATTATCGATAGCCGCATTACCGATATGCGAAAGAGGCAATTCCCAAATCTGCGCTTTTTGTGTAAAATAGAGTGGTAATCGATTCTGGAGGTGTGAATGTGGAGCATAAGGAAATTTCCCGCGCAACACTGGGCAGACTGCCGATCTATCTGGACTATCTCAAGACACTTCCGGCGACTGTGACGCATATCTCCGCCACGGCGATCGCAAAGGCGCTGCACCTCGGCGAGGTTCAGGTGCGCAAGGATCTCGGCGCGGTCAGCGGAGCCGGGCGGCCGAAGGTCGGCTACTCGGTCGAGGAGCTGACGGGCTGCCTGCAGCGGCTGCTCTCGGAGGGCAGCGGGATGGCCGTCATTGTCGGAGCCGGGCGTTTGGGGCGCGCGCTGCTGGATTATTCCGGCTTCTCGGACTACGGCCTGTCCATTGTCGCCGCGTTTGATCGGGCGATGAAGGAGCCGGCCGCCTCGCCCGTCGGCAAGCCGATCCTGCCCATGGAGCGGCTCGACGGCTTCTGCGCGGAGCACGCCGTGAAGATCGGCGTCATCACCGTTCCGGCGGTCGACGCGCAGTCGGTCTGCGACCGGCTCTACGCCTGCGGCATCCGCGCGTTCTGGTGCTTTGCGCCCTGCCGCCTGACGCTGCCGGAGGACGCTGTGGCGCAGTACGAAAACATGGCGCTGTCGCTGGCGCATCTGAACATGCAGCTCCAGCCGGAGCGCGCCTGAGTGCGGAGAAGGCCTATGGAATTGGATCGTATCATTGCCCTGAGCAACACCGTCACGGTCTATCGCGACGGCGAGCGCTGCGTAAAGGTGTTCAACGGGCGTCATTCCGCCGCCGACGTTTTGCAGACGGCGATGAATCAGGCCGTCGCCGCGCAGGTGGGGCTTCCCGTCCCGCCGGTGCTGGAGGTGACGTCCCTCAACGGACGCTGGGCGATCGTCTCGCAGTTTATCGGCGGGCAGACCCTGCGTCAGCAGCTCCGCGAGGCGCCGCACAGGCGCGGGGAGGGGCTGCGGCTTCTGGTGCAGCTCCAGCTTCGCGTGCTGGAAAAGACGGATCCGCGTCTGCCGCGCTGCAAGGAGCGGCCCGCCGCATCGAGCGCGCCCCGCTCCCCGAGCCGATGCGCAACACGCTGCGCACCCGGATCTGCAGCGTTCCCGACGGCGACCGCCTGTGTCACGGCTCGCTCGACCCGGAGAACCTCATCTGCACGCCCGGCGGCGAGACGTTCGTGCTCGGCTGGGCGGACGCCAGCCGCGGCTGTCCGGAGGCGGACGCCGCCTGCACGGCGCTGCGTCTGCGGCTTCAGGGGATCGACCCGGAGCAATATCTGTGCCTGTTCTGCAAGGAGAGCGGGCACTCCCGCAAGGAGATCAACGCGTGGCTGCCTCTGGTCGCCGCCGCCATGACGGCGGAGAGCAACGAGGCCCGGCGTGAGATACTGAAATCTTATATCATTGTATAAAAAGGAGAAACAGAATGAAGGTCACAGTTTGCATCGGCTCGTCTTGCCACATCAAGGGTTCCCGTCAGGTCGTTGAGCAGCTTCAGGAGCTGATCTGCTCCAACGGGCTGGAGGACAAGGTCGAGCTTGCCGGTACGTTCTGCATGGGCAGATGCCAGGAGGGCGTCTGCGTCACCGTGGACGACGCGTTCCACTCCGTCACACCGGAGAGCGTCGAGGCGTTTTTCACGGAGTACATTAAAAACGCGTAACACGCACAGCAAGAAAATAAGGAGAGTTCCATGCATAAGTTTGACACCAAAGTCCAGCATCTGAAATATAAGGTTCTTCGCGAGGTCGCGCGCTTCGCGTGGGACGGCACGCTTCAGGAGAAGCTTCTCGACATTCCGAAGCTGATCGTTCCGGGCAACCAGCCGACCATGCGCTGCTGCGTTTATAAGGAACGCGCGATCTTAGCAGACCGGGTAAAGCTCGCGATGGGCGGAGACAAGAGCAATCCCAACGTTATCGAGGTCATCGAGACGGCCTGCGACGAGTGCCCGATGGGCGGCTACGAGGTCACCAACGCCTGCCG
>URLT01000002.1 GCA_900548795.1 uncultured Eubacteriales bacterium | reverse complement strand
CAATTTAATCAGAGGTTCCCTAGAATCTGTTAAAAAGCTTGAAGAGCTTTTTATAGCGCCAACAGCGCGTCAGATTCTGCATGAGACGGCGCAGCGTGCATTTACACGCTGCGAGTGTGCGTAGCACACGGGATTCTTGATTCAATATTTGAATCAAGAATTCGTATCAGTCAACAAATGAGAAACATTTTACGGATTCCGAGGACTCGATTTTACATTCCGTATTCTCGGTCAAGCCTACCGATTTTGTCATTGCGAGGAGGGCGCATTTTTTGCGCCCGACGCGGCAATCTTTAACGTAGCGATTTGTCATCCCAAAACGAACTATGGCCGAGCGGAACGAAATAGAACCTTGGAATGAAGAAAGAGGAAGAGGAAGCGGAACGAAGCAGCAAATCTCTTTTTGTTGTGAGTATTCCTTTTTGCTTCGTGCTCCCGTGCTTCGCGACGGGATGCCATACCATTAACTTTAAGATTGCCACGGCCGCGCTGCGGCCTCGCAATGACACGAAACTTGGGACGTTTTGTGGTAAAAACAGCTTGTTTTGCAAGGATTTTGACGTGCTGCGCAGCCGTCAGCGACGAGGCGGAGCGCGGAGCGCTACGGATGCGGCGTGCCCCTTGCGGGTGCTGCGCAGCCGTCAGCGACGAGGCAAAGCAAGGAGCGCTACGGATGCGGCGTACCCCCTGCGGGTGCTGCGCAGCTTACCCCATACCATACAAGGAGCCGGCGCAGCCTGCGCCGGCTCCTGCTTTATGCGGCCGAGCGGCCGGCCTTTCCCGTTTTCCATCCGAGCGCAAAACGCGCCCGGCGTCCGCGTGGGACGCCGGGCGGCGGGGTAAATCAGTTCTTGAGCTTGGCGCAGTCGTAGCTGCCGCCGAGGAAGCGCATCACGATGCAGGCAAACTGCGCGCGCGTTGCGGACTCGGCCGGGCGGAGGGTGCTGTCCTCAAAGCCGTTGAGGATGCCCTTCTCGACCGCCCACGTGATTGCTTCCTTTGCATAGGTGTTGACGGAAGCGGCGTCGGTGAAGGCGGCAAGATCTGCGGTAGCTGCGGGCTTGCCGGAGTAGCGCCACAGGATGGTGGCAAGCTGCTCACGGGTGACCGGTTCCTCCGGCTCGAAGGTCTCGGTGGTCACGCCGAGGACGATGCTGTTATCCTGCGCCCATGCCACGGCATCGGAGTAGTAGGCCTTCGGGTCAACGTCGGAGAAGGTGGACGGCTCGGAGACGGCAGGGCTACCCGCCAGACGGTACAGGACGGTGACCATCATGCCGCGCGTCACGGTGTCCTCGGGGGCGAATTCGGTCGCACTGTAGCCGATCATCAGACCCTTGCTGCTGACGAAGTCAACGGCCTCGTGATACCACTTCGCGGTGCAGTCGGAATACTTCTCATAGAAGCACTCGGGCGTGGGCAGGTCGACCTTGGTGGTGAAGTATTCGTCGATGAAGTCCTCCTCGACGCACTTATACAGCCAGGTGTAGAACCAATCGCTCGGATAGACGCTGTTGCCGAACAGCTCAAGCACGGCCTTCGTATCGTCGGCAAGCTCAAACAGATGCGTCTCGTCGTTGTACAGGAGCACGCGGGTCGTGTCAGCGGCGTTGCGGATGACGACGTTGCCGTTCGTCCTGTCAGCAGTGATCGCCCACTTCGCGGCTTCGGTCACGCCGTCGACCGCGGCCGGCTTATCGCCGTCGGCGGCGACATAGGTTCCGTCAACAATGTTGCGGATGGTATAGGTGCCGTCGGCCGTTCTCTCAAGGTCGAAGCAGATGGACTGCTCATTGGTCTTGAACTCATAGTATTCGGTGGAGACCTCCGCGCCGTAATCGACAGCGGCGTTCTTGGTCTGGAACGCATGGTTCAGAACCATCGGCTTACCGGTGATGAAGTTGTAGTCGTCGTCAGTGTCGAAGCCGACGATCGCCCAGCGGCCGGACAGGTCATCGGGCAGCTCGGCCGGGAGATAGAACTCGGACGGATCGAGCTTCTGCACGGTGCCCTTCGAGAAGAGGGTGTAGACGGTGAGGTTGTCGGTCAGCAGCATCGTCTCGCCGGGGAGCATAATGAAGCTGACGGAGTCGCCCGTCTCGTCCTTCTCGATCTGCTTGTCGGTCCAGCCGACGAAGCGGTAGCCGTCGTAGTCGGCGTACTCGGGGAAGGTATAGGTGTCGCCGGTCTTGTAGTTCTCCACGGTGGTGCCCTCGGGCGTGACGACGGTGACGGTCACGTCCTTGCCGGACTCAAAGAGGTTGGCCTTGACGGGGAGACACTCGTTGGTCGCGTAGTCGACCGCAATGACGTCGATCTGCTTCATGCCGCCGGCAAGCAGCGCGGAGACGTCAAAGGTCGCGGTGAAGGACTTGCCGGCCTCATTGGAGGAGAAGCAGGCGGTGTCGACCATGGCGTCGTCCTCGCCCAGTTCCTCGGCAAAGAGGTAGATGGCGGCCAGATAGCTCTCGTCCTTCGCGGTGACGGTCAGGGTCTTCTTCTCGGCGTCGAACACGGCGCTCTCAATGACCGGGGCAGTGTAGTCGACCTCGACATTGAAGCTCCAGATGTTCTCCTTGACGGTGTCGCGGTAGGGCAGCACGGCGTCAAAGCGCACATTGGCGATCGTGCCGGATGGGACGAAGTTGCCCTTGCTGTCCTTGCCCGTCCAGTAGAAGTCGGCCGTGGACTGCCAGCTCTGCGAATCGTTGTCGTAGATCGCCTTGGGCGCGTAGGAGGTGTCGTCCACGTAGTAGACCTCGCCGGTCTCGGCGTTGGTGACGGTCATCTTCATGCTCTTAGCGTTGCGGAGCTGGAACGGCATGACGTACATACCGTTGGCATAGCAGGCGCCGTCGGTCTCGAGAGTGGAGAAGGCGTTGTGCTCGGCATAGTAATCGGCATAGTCGATCAGGTTGTCGCCGAGGTAATAGCGCAGCTTCTGCGGCTTGTCGTTCTGGAACACGGCGGTGAAGGCCAGACTCGGCGAGGTGTAGCAGTCGAGCAGCTGCTCGGGGATGATGCCGAGGTCGGCATAGGTGTTGCCCTCGGCGTCGGCCACGGTGGTGTTGATGAAGTTGTTGGCCTCGATGTAGTCGCCAAAGTCATTGGCGTCGAGCACGCTGCCCTTCGTCCAGTCGCCGTAGAAGGCCAGCAGGGTCGCATGGACGGTGTCGCGCACGGACAGGCTCAGGTCGTCCTCTTTGCCGTTGAAATAGATCTTGTTGCCCTCGCCGTCAACCGCGGGGATGTAGCCCTCGTCGGTCTTGACGATCTGATAGTAGCCGTTGTCGTCCTTCAGATAGGCGTTGTCCTCTGCGTCGATGTAAACGGGCGCGTCGTCGACAACGTTCACATTTTCAAACAGGACATAGCCCTCGACATAGTTGCCGTTTTCGAACATGCTGTCGAAATAGGCCTTGGTGTCGTCGGAGAGGCGCAGCTCAACGGTCACGACGGCCTTCTTGCCGGACTCCAGCTTCAGCAGACCGCTGATCTCCTGCGGCTGGTCAAGCGCGGGGCTGCCGCTGACGGACTTGAGGAGGTATTTCGCGTCGAAATCCTCGCCCTCGATGAGCAGCTCGGAGGACAGGGTATTGGCATAGAGCGGCTCCTTCGAGGGGTCGTTCTTGTTGAGGTTATAGAGGTAATCATGCATCAGGAAGGTGGAGGGCAGGTAGTTGCAGACCTCGCCGCTCTCGTTGACGAGCGTCACGTCGAAGGTATAGACGCCGCTCTTCTCGGCATCGTCGCCCAGCTCCTTGAGCGGGTCGATGATGTAGCCCGCGTTGTAGTAGGCCTCGGCGGCATAGTAGGGGTTGCCCATGCCGGCGCCCTGCTTGCGGACGGAGTAGGGGTAGTCGTCCTCGTCGGTGACGAATTCGGCGGTGCTGAGCAGGAGCGCTCTTGCGCGCTCGGCCTTCTCGGCCTTGGTCAGGCTCTGCCAGTCGGAATCTTCATACTTCTGGCCGACGTAATCGAGGAACTCAAGCACGGAGGCCACGGTGCCGGCCATATTCGGCGTAGCCATGGAGGTGCCGGACATGACCTCGTACTGGTCGTCGCCGCTCATGCTGGCGGAGTTGACGTTGCCGCCGACGGAGGTGATCGCCGGGTCGATCGTCAGATCCGGGCTGGTTCCCCAGCCGGAGAAGTCGCTCATCAGGAACTTGTTGTCGTTGACGATGTCCTGCTTCTCGGTGGGCGTCTTGACGACCTTGCTCTCGGCGTTCATGAAATCGCTGAGCGAGGCAAGCGGGAGCGAGATGGCCGGAACGGCAAAGTCGTCGATGGCCATGTTGATCATGCCGGCCTCATTGTTGACGACGATCAGGCCGATCGCGCCGGCCTTGGCCGCGTTGGTGACCTTATCCTGGAAGTTCAGCTCACCGCGCTGCAAGACCGCGATCTTGCCCTTGACGTCGACCTTCGCGAACTCCTCGGGCGAGCCGACGCCGATGTTGACCGCCTTCTTGCCGGTGCCGTCGGGCACGACGGCATAGTCCGTGTCCTTACCGGCAAAGGTGGTCTGCCAGAGGGCGTTGTCGGAGGTGTCGGAGTAGCCGTAGTCCTTGCCGTTGACGGTCACGACATAGGCCGGGTATGCGTAGTTCTCCATCGAGGCGACGGAGAAGTTGCCCTCGTAGGTCGCCGGGGAGGCAACGGTGCCGTAGTCCTGATATTCCGGGCCGATGTAGCCGGGAATGGCATTCTCGGACATGGAATACTCGTTGCCCGCTGCAACGCAGCAGACGATGCCGGAGCGCTCGAGCCGCTTATAGATGTTGCCAAACACATCGCTTTCCAGCTCGGAGTCGTAGGTGAAGCCGTTCTGCGCGCCGATGGACATGTTGATGACGTCCGCGCCGAGACGGTAGGCGTCCTCAAGCGCGTAGAAGTACGTGTCGGAGGAGGTGCCGCCGCCCTTGTCGGTGAAGATCTTCATGGCGAGGATCTGCGCGCCGGAGGCGGAGCCGAGGAAGGTGTATTTTTCTGCTTCCTTGTCATAGGTGCAGCCCGCGGCGATGCCCGCCACGTGCGTGCCGTGCCCCTGAGAATCGGTAACGTCGTTGTCCTTGTCGGCATAGTCATAGGCAAAGGGAACCTTTGCGTTGATGTACTTGCCGGGGGCGCCGGCCATGATGAGATCGTCCTCGGTCAGGCGGCCGTTCTTCGCGCAGGCGCCGTCGGCATCCGAAAACGCCTCGTGGGTGACGTTCAGGCCGGTGTCGAGCACGGCGATGACCTTGCCGGTGCCGTCCATCTCGAACTCATTGATCATGCCGCTGACGCCGGTGATCCAGTTCGAATAACCCATCTGCGGCGTCTCCTCGGACTTCACCGGGGAGGGAAGCGCATAGGTGTTGGCGATGTAGACCGCGTCGACGCCGTCGATCGCGGCGATCTTGTCGAGGTCGCCGTAGGCGACGTCGCAGCTGAAGCCGTTGACGAGGTCGGTGAAGTCATACTGCAGGGTGTAGTCGATGCCGGACATTTTCGAGCGGATCGCCCTGTGCTGGCTGACGAGACGGCCGCGGTAGGAGGCGGCGCGCTTATCGCCGTTCTGGGCAACGTCCGCCGTCGGCGCGGTCTTCAGGGTGACGATCGCGCGAACCGTGTCGCTGTCCTTGTAGTGATTCAGGTTTTCCTTCTGGAAGGAGGCGGACTTGAAGCCCTTTGCCTGAATGTCCTTGACCGGGCTGTCAAGCTCCTTGCCAAGGTCTGCGACCTTCGCCTTGTCGGCGCTGCCCACCGAGCGCGCCGGTGCGGCGGAAACGCCCGCGGCGCAGGAAAGCAGCATGACAAGAGCCAGAAGCATCGCAAGAACGCCTTTGAGTTTTCTCATGGTTTCTTCTCCTTTTTTGAAAAAATTTTGCCGGGTAACAGTATTGATAATACTTGCTCGTATTTTATCACAGTACATCGGCTTTGTCCAGAATTTTTAGCGCGACAGTCCGCTAAAGAATTGACAAATTGCGGCAGTTCGGATTGTATAATTTGTACAGATTCCGGAATTTTGCTTGTATAAACATGCAGCAGCGGAAATTTCCTCGGTTGACGCGCCGCCGAAGGCATGATATGATGAAGAAAAACGGAAGGGGAGCGCATCGCATGGGCGTTTTTTCCGCCGCGCTGCACGTCCGCCGCGGCGTAACGGCGATCATCGGCAGCGGCGGCAAGACCACGCTGCTGCTGCGGCTGGCCGAGGAGCTGCGGGAGCAGAGCTCCGTCCTCGTGACGACCTCGACGCACATTTTCCCGCCGCAGGGGATGCCCGTGCTCACGCGCACCGGGCGCGTGCGCGGCGTGTGCTGCGTCGGCTCGCCCTGCGGCGAGAAGCTCAGCGCGCCCGCGCAGCCCTTTGAGGAGCTGGCGGCGCTTGCCGACTTCGTGCTCGTCGAGGCCGACGGCTCTGCGCGTCTGCCCCTCAAGGCGCACGCGAGCTACGAGCCGCCGATCCCGCCCAACGCGAACAACCGCATTCTCGTCGTCGGCGTGAGCGGGCTGGGGCGGCCGGTGTGCGAGGCCGCGCACCGCCCCGAGCGCTTCCGCGCGCTGTCGGGCAGCGAGACGGCAAGCCCCGAGGCCGTCGCCGCCGTCATCCGCGCCGAGGCGCTGTGCGACCGCGCCGTGCTCAATCAGGCCGAGACGAACCCCGCTGCGGCGCGGCGTCTGGCGGCGCTCCTTCCCTGTCCCGGCATTCTTGCTACATTAAATAAAGGAGAACTGCTATGCTCGTTTTGATACGCGGCGCGGGCGACCTTGCCTCCGGCATTGCCCTGCGTCTGCACCACGCCAAGTACCGGGTCGTCATGACCGACCTGCCCCAGCCGACGGCCATCCGCCGCACCGTCTGCTTCTCTCAGGCGCTGATCCACGGCTCGGCCACCGTCGAGGACGTGACCGCCCGCCATGCGCGCAGCCCGCAGGAGGCGCTGGCGCTCACCGCGCAGGGCGACATTGCCGTGCTGGCCGACCCCGAGGCCAAGAGCCGCCACATCCTGCTGCCCGACGCCCTCGTCGACGCCATTCTCGCCAAGCGCAACCTCGGCACGGCCATCACCGACGCGCCCTGCGTCATCGGCGTCGGCCCCGGCTTCACGGCGGGCGTCGACTGCCACGCCTGCATTGAGACGATGCGCGGGCACACGCTCGGCCGCGTCATCACCCGCGGCTCGCCCATCCCCAACACGAACATCCCCGGCCTGATCGGCGGCTTCGCCGGCGAGCGCGTCCTGCGCGCCCCGGCCGACGGCATCTTCCGGCAGACGCGGGAGATCGGCGACGCGGTCTGCTCCGGCGACATCGTCGGCACGGTCGAGGGCGTGCCGATGCGCTGCACGATCGACGGCGTTCTGCGCGGTCTGCTGGCGGACGGAACGCCCGTCTTCAAGGGCATGAAATCCGGCGACGTCGACCCGCGCGGCGACGCGTCCTATTGCCGCCTCGTGTCGGACAAGGCGCTGGCCATCGGCGGCGGCGTGCTCGAGGCGCTGCTTCGCTTCAGCGACATGCGCCCCTAGAGAACCGCTGAATCAATCGGCTGCGCCGCTCAGCGGGTCTTTTGCCCCAACTGATACGGATTCTTGATTCAATATTTGAATCAAGAATCCCGTGTGCTACGCACACTCGCATCGTGCAAATGCACGCCGCGCCGTTGGCGCTATAAAAAGCTCTTCAAGCTTTTTAACAGATTCTGGTATGATCGGTTTGGAACAAAATCCCTCGCTGACCGCTCTTGCGATTGAATCAGAGCATCCCTAGCCACATGTGAATTCCGGAAAACTGCCAGAAAAGGAGACCGAATTATGAGAATCGCAATCATCACCGGCGCAAGCTCCGGCATGGGGCGCGAATTTGCGCAGCAGCTCTCCGCATGGGAAAAATTTGACGAGCTTTGGGTCATTGCGCGGCGCGCCGACCGGCTGGAGGCGCTCAAGGACGCGTGCCCCGTGCCGGTGCGGCCGGTCGCGCTCGACCTGACCGAGCCGCAGGCGCTGACGCACTACGCCGACCTGCTCGAGGCAGCCAAGCCCGAGGTCGGCCTGCTGGCGAACATCGCCGGCTTCGGCAAGTTCGGCCGCTATGACCAGATCCCGCTGAGCGACTCGATGAAAATGATCGACCTGAACTGCAAGGCGCTCGTCGCCGTCACCGAGATGACCCTGCCCTATATGAAGCGCGGCGCAAAAATCGTCGAGCTGGACTCGCTCTCTGCCTTCCAGCCGGTTCCCTATATCAACGTCTACGGCGCGACGAAGGCCTTCGTGCTGAGCTACAGCCGCGCCCTGAACCGCGAGCTGCGGCCGCGCGGCATCCGCGTGATGGCCGTCAACCCCGGCTGGGTCAAGACCGAGTTCTTCGACCACGCCACGCAGACCAGCAGCGACGCCGTGACCTACTATAACAAGCTCTACGAGGCCAAGGACGTCATCGCCACGGCGCTGCGGGATCTTTACCGGACGAAAAAGGATGTCTCCATCCACGGCGCGGCGGTGCGCAATCAGGTTCGGCTGGTCAAGCTGCTGCCGCACCGGCTCGTCATGAACATCTGGATGCGGCAGCAGAAGCACGACCGTCTGCCCGACGAGGACTGATGCTCTCCGTGACGCTGCTTGCCGTCGGCAAGCTCAAGGAAAAGTTTTACGCGCAGGCGGTGGAGGAATATGCCAAGCGGCTCGGCAGCTTCTGCCGCTTCCGGCTGCTCGAGCTGCCGGAGACGCGTCTGCCCGAGGCGCCCTCGCCCGCCGAGATCGCCGCAGGGCTGGAAAAGGAGGCCGACCGCATTTTCGAGCAGCTCCCGAAGGGCTGCTGGTTCTGCGTCCTGACCCCTGAGGGCAAAACGCTTTCGTCCGAGGCGTTTGCCGAGAAGCTCGCGCAGGTCAAGCTCGCGGGCAAGAGCACGCTGTGCTTCCTGATCGGCTCGTCCTTCGGCATCGCGCCGCGCGTCAAGGCGGCGGCGGATCTGCGCCTGTCCTTCGGGCCGATGACCTTCCCGCACCACCTGATGCGCGTCATGGCCGTCGAGCAGCTCTACCGCGCCGAGAGCATTCAGGCCGGAACAAAATATCACAAATAACGCGCCCTCCTCGCAATGACGCATCGGGAAGGCTTTCCGATTTTTAGGGAACCTCTGATTCAATCGCAAGAGCGGTCAGCTAGGGATCCAGAGATTCCCTTGTATATTGCATATCACTGCAGCACCGGCGCGCGCCGCAACGAGCGCACGCCGGTGTTGCAACTTTCGACAGGATATGCTATAATATATGAGAATTTCAATTTTCCGTCCTCGGCGGGGAGCTTGCCCCGGGCTGCCGAGGCATAAACGAGAACAAGAGGAGGTGCGGCCGTGAAACGGGTGCTTTTGGCTCTGCTGTGCGTGCTGCTGTTGACCGGCGTCTGCTTTGCAGAGGAGGCCGACGAGGTCTCCGAGCTGAATATCGAAGTGGCGGTCGACCGCCACGGCCGCTGCGACGTGACCGTCAACGCGACGCTGTCGCTGACCTCCAAGCACAACGAGATCGTCTTCCCGCTGGCAGCCGACGCGACCTCGATCACGGCCTCCGGCGGCAGCGACTACAAAACCGAGACGCTTGACGGCGTCAAGTGCGTCCGGTTCCGCAGCGACGCCGGGTTCACGGGCAGCCAGCGCTTCACCTGCAGCTACCGTCTCAGCTCCGCCGTCGTGAACACCGAGGACGGGCAGGAGCTGACGCTGAATCTGCCCGAGCGCGGCTGGGAATACCCGATCTCGCACTACTCGGTGCACGTCTCCATGCCCTATGAGCCGGGCGGCCAGCTCAAATGGAGCGGCACCTACTACGAAAACACGCTGGACAACTACCTGTCCGTGACGCTGAACGGCGGCGACCTGACCGCCGGCTCGACGGAGTATTACCGCGACCATCAGGCCATCCGGCTCGTCGTGCCCTTCGCGCCCGAAACGTTCCAGCTTCTGCACCAGCAGGGCTCGACCGTCTCGGTCGACCGGATCCTGTTCTGGCTCTCGCTGGCGGCGGGGATGCTCTATTGGTTCCTGCGTCTGCGCGGCAAGCTGCTGTACCTGCCGAGCGAGCAGCAGAGCGTCTCGACGGAGGCAACGGCCGGCGAGGTGACCTGCCAGCTCTTCGGCGAGGAGCCGGACATCGCCGCAACGCTGGTGCACTGGGCCAATTTGGGCTACCTGACCCTGCGGCGCAACCGCAACGGCAAAATTTACGTCAAAAAGCAAATGGACATGGGCAACGAGCGAAAGCCCGCCGAGCGCAAGCTGTTTTACGCCGTCTTCCGCTACGGCCCGGTCTGCGAGGCGCGGCAGCTCCGCGAGCGCCGCGGAACGGCCACCGCCGCCCACGCGCTGCGCACGTCGTGGCTCCAGCGCCTGTTCTTCCACAACGGCGGCAGCCCCTATGTGCTGAGCCTGATCGGCGCGCTGACCGGCCTGACGAGCGGCATCCTGCTGTATGACACGGTGCTCCCGACGACCGGCTTCCGCTGGGTGCTGCTGCCCCTGCTGTCCGTCCTCAACGCGCTGCAATGCTACCTGATCCAAAACGCCCTGCGGACGTTCTGCCGCCGCCGCTACATCACCCGCGTCGTTCTCGGCGTGCTCTCGGCGGTCGTGCTCATCAACGTCGGCGTGAAGGCCGACCGCCTGCTGCTGGCGGTGCTGACGCTGCTGATGCAGCTCTTCTGCGCCGGCGTCACCCTCTTCGGAGGGCGGCGCACCCCCGCCGGCGTCGAGGCCGTGCGCGATCTGCTCGGGCTGCGGCGCTATCTGCGCCGGCTCGACGCCGACACGCTCCAGCGCCTCAACGCGCAGGACGAGCAGTATTTTTACCGCACGCTCCCCTTCGCCGAGATGCTCGGCATCGGGCGGGAATTTGTCAAAAACTGCTCCGGCGAGAAGCTGGAGCCATGCCCGTGGCTCATCGATGCGAAATACGTCCCCAAGACCGCGCAGGAATTTTACCGGCTCTACGGCGAGCTGGTCTCGACCCTGCGCGACGAGCCGTTCGGCCTCTCGCTCGAATCCCTGCGCCGCTTTTTCCCCCGGCGCAGCCCGGAGCCGAGCATCCCCGGCCACCGCCGCGTGGTGCACCGCGCGCCCGCGCATAAAAAACAAGCCGCCGCGTCGCGCCGCCGTCTGAGCCGCCCGACATCCGGCGCCGGGAGGAACGCATGAGCAACGAATACCGTTTTTTTGCGCTGCTGTCCCGAATGCGCTATATCACGCGCTGGGGTCTGATGCGCAACACCTTCTCCGAAAACATTCAGGAGCACAGCCATCAGGTCGCCGTGCTGGCGCACGGGCTGGCGCTCATCCGCCGGGACGTTCTCGGCCTGCCCGCCGAGCCGGAGCGATGCGCCACGGCCGCGCTCTACCACGACGCCTCCGAGATCCTGACGGGCGACCTGCCCACGCCGATCAAATACTACAATCCGGACATCAAGACCGCCTATAAGCAGGTCGAGCATGTCAGCGGCACGAAGCTGCTCGAGCTGCTCCCGCCGGAGCTCAAGGACAGCTTTGCCCCCCTTGTCTACGAGTCGGACGAATCGGTGCACGCCATCGTCAAGGCCGCCGACAAGCTCTCGGCGCACATCAAGTGCATCGAGGAGCTGCGCGCCGGGAATCAGGAGTTCGCCTCCGCCGCCGAGCAGACGCGGCAGGCGCTCACCGAGATGCACCTGCCCGAGCTGGACTGGTTTATGGAGCACTGCCTGAGCGCCTTCGGCAAGAACCTCGACCAGCTCGACGTATGAGCCGGGGCGGCTCCCCTCCAAACGAGCCCTTCTGCACACAGCCGGAGCGGCAGCCGTCGCCCCGGCGTTTTTTACGTTTTGGATATTCTCCAAATAGATAAACGCTTTGTCGAAAACGGCCGGAAATGCCCCTTGCGGCACGCGAAAATGTATGATATAGTTAGGCTGAGGGAATTTGGGAGTGTTCCGCCTTTGAAAATGGAAAACTGTCGAAAAAATGCGCCGGAAGCGGCCATTCTTCCGCACCGGACGCACAAAAAACAGCATCAGAGGAGTGCATCAACCATCATGAAAAACAATTTTCAATTCATCGTTCACAACAACGGCGACGTGAGCAAGAAGGACCCCAGCAAGGCCAAAGAAATGTTCCCGATCGAGCGTGCGCGCGACGCGCAGCGCTTCCACCGCCAGATCCCCGGCTGCCGGATGACCCCGCTGGTCGCCCTTCCGAATCTTGCGCAGTTCCTCGGCGTCGGCGGCATCTACGTCAAAAACGAGGCCGAGCGTCTGAGCATGAACTCGTTCAAGGTCATGGGCGGCTCCTACGCCATCTACCGCCTTGTCCGCAAGCTGCTCGGCAGGGAAAACGAGGATCTCTCGTTTGATTACCTGACCAGCAAGGAATGCCACGACAAGCTCGGCAACGTTGTTTTCTGCTCCGCAACGGACGGCAACCACGGCAGAGGCCTCGCGTGGGCCTGCCAGCAGCTCGGCCATCCGTGCAAGATCTATGTCCACAGCGAGACCAGCCAGCCCCGCATCAACGCCATCAAGAAATTCGGCGCGGACGTGACGGTCGTCAACGGCAACTATGACGACGCCGTGCGTCAGGCCGCCGAGGACGCCAAGAAGAACGGCTGGTACGTCGTCTCCGACACCTCTTGGCCCGGCTACGAGGAGATCCCGACGTGGATCATGCAGGGCTACACCTCCATCCTGCTCGAGGCGCAGGAGCAATTCTCCGGCATGGGAATCGTCAAGCCGACGCACGTCTTCGTGCAGGCCGGCGTCGGCGCTCTGGCCGCCAGCGTCGTGGGCTTCTACAGCGCGCTGTTCCCCAACGACCCGCCCCTGTTCGTCGTCGTCGAGCCGGATAAGGCCGCCTGCGTCTATGAATCCGTCAAGGCCGGCGACGGCAAGTGCCACTCCGTCAAGGGCAGCCTGAACACCATCATGGCCGGCCTCGCCTGCGGCGATCCGTCCCCGGTGGCCTTCGACATCCTCAACAACAACGCCGACATCTTCATTCAGGTGCCGGATAACGTCGCGGCGCGCGGTATGCGCATCCTCGGCGTGCCGCTCCATGGCGACCCGATGGTCATCAGCGGCGAGAGCGGCGCAGTGCCCCTCGGCACGCTGTTCGCCCTGCGCACCGACGAGATCGCTTCCAAGCTGGCCGACGCGCTCAAGCTCGACAACAAGTCGCAGATCTTCATGATCAACACCGAGGGCAACACCGACCCGGTCGAGTTCCGCCGCATCCTCTGGGACGGCAAGAACCCGGTGCCGGATTGCTTCCGCGTCAGCGACATTCAGACCGACAAATAAGCCAAAAAGCAAAAGCAGCAAGCGCTCGTCTTGCTGCTTTTGCTTTTTAGGGAAGCTCTGATTCAATCGAAAACGCCCTCCCCGCGTGCTTGCGGAGAGGGCGTTGCTGCGGTCTATGGCTCGGGAGCAGGCTCCGGCGCCGGGGTCGGCTCGGGGGTCGGCTCGGCCGTCGTGGTGAGCGGCTCGGTGGTCGTGGTGGGCGTCTCGGTCGTGGTGGTGGTCGGCTCGTCGCCCTCCGGCTTGCCCCAGTGCGCGACCTCCTGATCGCGGCGGTCATACTTGGAATAATTGACGACCTCGGTGGAGATCAGCGTGCCGTTGCGGTCATACTTATAGCGGTAGGTCGTGACGTTCGCGCCGTCATAGCCAAAGGTGACCGTCTGCCCCTCATAATAGTTCTGATATTTGTCGTAATTTGCCATTTCGGGGTAGATATAGAAGGTCTTGGTCGTGCAGGGGTTCTTCGAGGTGACCTCGTAATCCAGCTCAACGGTGTATTCCTTCGTGTCCGTGCCGACAAAGGTCGTGTAGACATATTTGCCGTCGTCGGAGACATAGGTCTCGATGCGGATGGGGAAGCCCGTGTTGTTGCGGAACTGGTAGTCGATATAGCCCCAGTAGATCGTCGCGTCCATGCCCCAGGGGACATAATCCGGCACGTACTGGTGCTCGGCGCGCTCGACGACCTCGAGATCGGCCTTGAGCGTGCAGTAGTACAGCGTGGAGGCGACCTGACAGATGCCGCCGCCGAGCTGCTGCTCGGTCTTGCCGCCGACATAGACGCCGGCCTTGCCGTAGCCCTTATCGGCCGTGCGCTCGCCGACGACGTCGTTAAACGAGAAGGTCGCGCCGGGCTTGAGGATATAGCCGTTGATCGCCTTCGCCGCCAGACGCAGGTTCTCCGTGCGGGTCGGGTTATAGACGATGGGGCTTTGGCAATAGGCGAGCTTGTCGGCAAAGAGCTTGTTTTCGAGAATTTCGCGGGTGTACTCCGGCTGGATGGTCGTCAGCGTGAGGGTGACGGTGTCTCCGGCCTTCGCGCCCTCGAATTTCGCGACGGCGTCGATCATGCGGAAGCCGAAGCCCTCCTGACCGTCGGTGATCTCGAAGGTGTTCTCGTCGCAGACGGCGTTCACCGGCTCAACGCATTGATATTCTTTGTAAAGCGCGTCAAGGTCGACCGGCTCGGGCAGCGTCTCGGTGTAGACCGCGCGCACCTCGAAGGGCTGAAGATCGCTGCGCTCGAAGACCTTGCCCTCCTTCTGCTCGCCGTCCTCCGTCGTGTCGGAGTCGGCGCGCTGGCCGGTCATATAGGCGCGCTTGATCTGCGCGAGCAGGTCGTTGACGTCGATCTTGCGGCTGAGCGTGCCGAGGGTAATGTTCAGGCAGTCGACGGCCTGCGGGACGCCGTCGGCGTCGGTGACGGTGGTGGTGCTCTTTTCGATGCGCGTTTCGGTGCCGACGCAGGCCTTTTCCTCGAGATAGCCGCGGACGGTCTGGCCGATATAGTCCTCGTCAAGCGTCATGAATTTGGAAATATCCAAATCGACGCGCTCTGTTCCGGCGTCCTCGACCTCGGACGTGCGGCCGTAATCATAGGCCGCGTCGACGCAGGCCGGCAGATCGACCGACAGCTTCACCTGCTCGGCCGAGAGCACCAGCGCGGTGCCGTCGGCCACATAGGGCTTGCCGTTCTCGTCGAGCGGCGCCTTCGGGTCGTTCGGGGCGGACTCGTCCTTCGGCACGGCGACGGTCTGCTGCGCATTGTCCAGCTCGTTG
The DNA here is from genome assembly GCA_900548795.1 of uncultured Eubacteriales bacterium. GTDB lineage: Bacteria > Bacillota > Clostridia > Oscillospirales > Oscillospiraceae > JAZOXB01. The sequence continues at coordinate 35,341 of URLT01000002.1, read as the reverse complement.
CCGTAAATGTCGACGGATTTCACCGAGGCCGGGTCAAACGTCGTCTGATAGACGGCGTAGGGGCCGTGGGTGTAGAAGATCACGTCCATATCCTGATCGAGCGACAGCTTTTCCAGCGCAGCCTGCGCCTCGGGCTTGGTCATGCCGCCGAGATTCGTGCCGAGCACATAGACGTTGTTGACGATTTTGTTGTCGAGCGGCTTCGTGCCGCCGTTGCCGGAGAAATAAAGATACCCCGCCACGCAGCCCAGCACAACGACCAGCGCGCAGACAACGCCCAGCACAACTCCGGCGCGGTTGCCCTTCTTCCGATTTTTGCGGCGGCTTTCGGACGGCAGCCGAGCCGTGACCTGCCGCCGCACGGGATGTGCGCGGACGGTATTCCGACTCATAGCGTTCGTTTTTTTCCATGTTTTTCTGAACCTCTTTTTTTCATTCGGTGCGATGCACAGGCGGAGAACCTACCTATGCAGTACATATTATACCGAAAAATCGACAAAAAGCAACCGCGTTTTCCGGGGAATTCCCGGCGCCATTGTTAAATTTATATGAATTTCGGCGCTTTTTCTTTTTTGACGGCAAATTTCCCGCGTGGTTCCGCTTTTTTTCAAGAAAATTTCGCCCGCCTGACGCTTCTGCCGTTACGGCATCCCGGAACGAAAAAAGGAACAAAACCCAATAAAAACGAAGAAAATATTGTGCATTTGAAAACAGCACGCAAGCGCGGGAGGCTTTCCCCTTGGCGCTTGCGTGCTGCTTCTGTTGCTACGGCATCCCGCGACGATGCCTGAAAGATTGCCGCGTCGCTTCGCTCCTCGCAATGACAAGCTTGGTGGGTTTTCTTGTGAAAACTGACGGTTTATGTCATCGTAGAGGTGCGGCGGGTACTCTTGAGCTTCTTCCGGCTGCGCCGGACGGCGGGCGTCAATCGCCGAAAAGCGGCGTGGAGAGGTAGCGGTCGCCGGTGTCGGGCAGGAGCACAACGATGGTTTTCCCGGCATTTTCCGGCCGCTTTGCCAGCTCAACGGCCGCCCAGACCGCCGCGCCCGACGAAATGCCGACCAGCACGCCCTCGAGCCTGCCCAGCTCGCGCCCGGTGGCGAAGGCGTCGTCGTTCTCGACCGGGATGATCTCGTCATAGACCGACGTGTCGAGCACCTCGGGCACGAAGGCCACGCCGGTCGAGAGCACGGCGGAGGACTTCGGCTCGACGGCGACCACCCGAGCCTGCGGCAAACGCTCCTTGAGGAAGCGGCCGACGCCGGTCACAGTGCCGCCGGTGCCGACGCCCGCGACGAAAAAGTCCACCCGTCCGTCCGTGTCGGCAAGGATCTCCGGGCCGGTCGTCTCGTAGTGCGCGCGGGGATTGGCGGGGTTGACGAACTGGCCGGGGACGAAGCTGTTCGGGATGGAATCGGCCAGCTCCTTGGCCTTGGCGATGGCGCCCTTCATGCCCTTTGCGCCGTCGGTGAGCACCAGCTCCGCGCCATAGGCCTTCATAAGGCGGCGGCGCTCGACGGACATCGTCTCGGGCATGACGATCAGGATGCGGTAGCCGCGCGCGGCGGCCACGGCGGCCAGACCGATGCCGGTGTTGCCGGAGGTCGGCTCAATGATGACGGAATCCGGCTTCAGCAGACCCCGCGCCTCGGCGTCGTCCAGCATGGCCTTGGCGACACGATCCTTGACCGAGCCGGCCGGGTTGAAATATTCGAGCTTTGCAAGCACTCTGGCCTTCAGACCGTAGTGACGCTCGAGCCGCGTCAGCTCGAGCAGCGGCGTTTTGCCGATGAGCTGATCGGCAGAGGTATAGATCGCAGACATATGAATTCTCCTATTCTTATTATATTTTTGCTATGCAAAAGCATAGCAAAAACAGAAATGTGCCATTTCCTCGCCCCTGCGGGGCAACCGGAAATGATGCACAAAAACTTCATACACTGGCATTTGCGCCTTTTCGCGGTGCGGTGCTCATGTATGAAGTTTTATGACAGATTTTTGCGGCGTCACGGCGACGCCCGTGCGTTTTCGGTCAGAAACGGACGCAACATCGTCCGTAGGTCGGAGCATTCATCGGCAGCACCCTCCGTTTCCCGTTTTTAGGAAGGCTTGAAAACCTTTCATCCAATTTTCAAATCGGATGAACGTATTATAGCTCTATATTCCTACTTTGTCAATAGGTATATAGGGAAATTATGAAAAAATCTCGGGGCGACCCGTCCGGTCGCCCCGCATACCTGCGCCCGCGCTCAGCGGCCGCCCAGAAAGGCTCTCAGGCGCTCCGTCTGCGGCCGGTCGAAGAGCGCGCGCGCCTCGCCCTGCTCGGCGATCTGCCCCTGATCCATGAACAGCACGCGGTCGGCCACCTCGCGGGCGAAGGCCATCTCGTGCGTGACGACGAGCATCGTCGTGCGCTGCTCGGCCAGCGAGCGCAGCACGCGCAGCACCTCGCCCGTCAGCTCCGGGTCGAGGGCGCTCGTCGGCTCGTCGAAGCAGAGAATGTCCGGCCGCATGGCCAGCGCCCGGGCAATGGCCACGCGCTGCTGCTGCCCGCCGGAGAGCTGGTGCGGATAGAGCCCGGCCTTCTCGCGCAGGCCGACGCGCTCCAGAAGCGCCAGCCCCTCGTCCTCGAGCGTGCGCAGGCGCTCGGTGTCGCGGCGCTGCTTTGCCAGCAGCTCCGCCGCAAGGGTCACGTTGCGCAGCGCGGTATACTGCGGAAACAGGTTGAAATTCTGAAAAACCAGCCCGAAATGCAGCCGATTCTCGCGCAGCTCGCGCTCGCGCCGCTTTTTCGGCTCGGCGGCGTCGAACACGACCCGGCCGTTGACGGAAACGGTGCCGCCGTCGGGCGTCTCCAAAAAGGTGATGCAGCGCAGGAGCGTCGTCTTGCCGCTGCCGGACGAGCCGATCACGGCGACCGTCTCGCCCTGCTCGAGCGAGAAGCTGACGCCGCGCAGCACCTCCGAGCCGCGCCCGAAGGATTTGGTCAGATTTTGAACAGCCAGTGTGGACATGGATGCACCCCTAAACCCGGAAATAATCCAGTTTTTTCTCGAGCCGGCCGAGCAGCAGCGTCAAAAGCCCGCTGAAGAGCAGGTAATACACGCCCGTGAAGAACAGCGGCCAGACCAGCCCGTCGGACTTGGCGAAGGACTGCCCCGCCCAGATGACCTCCTGCAGGGCGATGATGCGCGAGAGCGAGGTATCCTTGACGAGGGTGATGATCTCGTTGGACATGGGCGGCACAATGCGCTTGACGACCTGAAGCAGCGTCACGCGGAAGAAGATCTGCGCCCGCGTCATGCCCAGCACCGCCCCGGCCTCCTGCTGACCGACCGGAATGGAGAGGATGCCGCCGCGGTAGATCTCGGAAAAATAGCAGGCGTAATTGAACACGAACGCCGCGACCGTCGCCAAAAACCGGCCGCTCTCGCCGCCGCCCCAGATGTTATGCCCCATCAGGCCGGGCAGATAATAGAGGATGAGAAGCTGGAGCATCAGCGGCGTGCCGCGCACGATCCAGACCACGACGCGCACCAGCCCCTGCAGCGGCTTGAAGCGGCTCATGGAGCCGAGCGCGACGAGCATCCCCAGCGGGATCGCCCCGGCAAGCGTCAGCGCAAACAGCTCCAGCGTGGTCAAAAAGCCGGAGCTCAGCGCACGAATGACCGTGATGAACATCTTACTTTGCCAGAGACAGACCGTATTTGTCGGCCAGCGCCTGCAGGCTGCCGTCGGCGCGGTATTTCTCGAGCAGCTCGTTGACCTTCGCGGTCATATCCGAGCCGGTGCGGAAGCCGATGCCGTACTCCTCGTCGCACAGGACGAAGGCGACCGCCATCGACGAATAGCTCGTGAATTCGCCGGTCATGGCCTCGGCCATGGTCTTGTCGATGATGCACGCGTCAGACGTCCCCGCCGCGACCTCCATGAGCGCGGTGGCCTGCTTGTCGACCTCAACGAGGTTGGTAAGGCCGTTGTCCGCCGCCGCGCTCGCCGCCGCGGAGCCGGCCTCAACGGCCAGATTCAGCCCGGCGATGCTCTGCACGTCGGGATACTGCGCGGCCTTGTCCTTCGGCATGACCACGACCTGCGAATTGAGCACATACGGCTCGGTGCAGGACATGGACTTTTTGACCTCGTCGATCAGCGTCATGCCGTTCCAGACGCAGTCGATGCTGCCGGCGTTCAGCTCCATGATCTTGTTATCCCAATCGATCTCCATAAACTCGACCGAAAGCCCCAGATCGGCGGCGACCTTCTTGGCAAGCTCCAGCCGCCGTTGCCGTCGGGATAGTCCATCGGGGCAAAGTTCGTGATGCCGATCTTGAGCGTGCCGCGCTCCTTGATCGACTCGTAGTCGCTCTTGGCCTCGCCGCCGCACCCGGCCAGCAGGCTCAGCACCATCATCAGACATAAAAGGATCGCAATCAGCTTTTTCATAAAAATCGTCCTTTCTCCGGCGCAGCGCGGCGCCCGTTTGTTTTTACTTTAGTATATTACCACATTAATGTGATAATGTACAGAAGCAAAAGGGGCGATTTTTGCACCTCTCAGAGCGACGCGCTTGTGCAACCCACCGGATTCAACAGTGTTTTCCTTTGTAACGCGTCGTTTTCGTCCGGCGCGCGCCGTCTCCGGGGCGCAGCGCCGCGCCCGGACGGGGCGCGAAATTTCACAGTTTGTTCATCAAAAATATCATTGCTTTTCCGCCAAAAATCGTTTATAATTAAACCAAATCGGATCTACACTCGGCAATTTGCCGCCGACTGCCGCAGCGCGCGGCGCACAGGAGGGATCGGGCTTGCCAAAGCGGGTATTTCGGGTGCTTTACGCCTTCAATTTCATCTCGCAGGCGGCCTTTTCCATGCTGACCCCGGCGGGGCTTCTGATCGCGCTGGGCTGGTTTCTGAAAAACCGCTGCGGCTGGGGGCGCTGGGTCATGATCGCCTCGATCGTGCTGGGCGTGCTGCTGGGTCTTTACAGCATGCTATATTTCATTGTGAAATACGCCGGCACCGTCGACCCCACGTCGCACAAGGAGGATCCAGATGGAAAATCAGACCAACGAGACTGACCGTCCCGCGCCGCAGGAGAGCGACCGAAGGATCCTTCTCAAGACCCTGCGTGAGCTGCTTCCCGTTTTTCTGGCCGAGCTCGTCCTGACGGGCGTGATGCTCGGCGTTTACGCGCTGCTCCGGCGGTGCACGCAGCCCGTTTTGCTCGGCGCCGCCCTCGGCGCGGGCGTCTCGCTGCTGAACTTTCTCTTTTTAATTATCGGCGTGCTCCGCGCGTCGAAAAAAGAGAACCAGACGGCCGCGCAGCTTGCGGTTCGCGTGTTTTACATTCTGCGCACCTTGGCCGTGCTGGTTGCAATGGTCATCGCGCTCAAAAGCGCGCGGTTTGACCCCATTGCAACGCTGCTGCCGCTGTGCTTCCTGCGCATCGCCCTGTTCGCCGCAGAGCTGGTGCGGAAAAAGAAACCCTGAAAGGAGCGATTTTTTACAATGGATGGAATCGGCAACGGTCCGAGAAAGCTGGTCGAATTTTCCTTTTTCGGCCTGTTTGACGTCACGATCACGCAGACCGTGCTCTCCTCGTTTTTGGTCATGATCCTGCTGCTCATTGCCAGCTCGATCTTGGGCAAAAACCTGAAAAAGCGCCCGACGCGCCGTCAGGTGCTCGTGGAAAAGGGCGTGAGCATGCTGCGCGACCTCGTCGTCGGCACGATGGGCGAGCACAACGCGCATTTTGTCCCCTATATCGGCGCGCTGTTCTGCTCCTCCGTCTGCGGCACGCTCATCAGCCTGTTCGGCGGAATCTTCCGCAGCGCGACGGCAGACCTGAGCACCACGATCACCTGGGCGCTCGTCACGACCGGCATGGTCTGGTACTACAACATTAAAAACAACGGCTTCCTCGGCTGGCTCAAGGGCTTCACCGAGCCGGTCGCCGTCATGACGCCGATGAACGTCATCAGCGAGATCGCCCAGCCGATCTCCATGTCCTTCCGTCACTTCGGCAACATCGCCGGCGGCGGCGTGCTGACGTCTCTGATCTACGGCGCCCTCGGCGCGCTCAGCGCGGTCGTGCTGCAATGGATCCCCAGCGAGATCATCCGTCAGATCCCCATCTTCCAGGTGGGCATTCCGGCGTTCCTTTCGATTTATTTCGACCTGTTCTCCGGCTTCATTCAGGCGCTCGTGTTCTGTATGCTGACGATGGTCTATGTCGGCTCTGCCTGCCCGCCCCCGGCGGAGGCATCCGCAAAGCAGTAAAAACCCAAGGGGAAGCTCTGATTCAATCGCAAGAGCGGTCAGCGAGGGATTTTGTTCCAGATTGAGGTTTGGAAATCGCAGGAATCCTTTGTGTATTTCAAGATTTTCAAACCGATAAGCTGGGACAAAAGACCCGCTGAGCGCCGCTGCCGATTGATTCAGAGGTTCCCCAAGACAAATATATTTTTTCAGGAGGATTTTCAAAATGGAACAACTGGTCAAAGGTTTGATCGCGATCGGCGCCGGCCTGTGCATGGGTCTGGGCGCAATCGGCCCGGCAATCGGTGAAGGCAACGCCGTCGGCAAGGCGCTCGAGGGCATGGCTCGCCAGCCGGAGGCCACCAACAACCTGCGTACCAACATGATTCTCGGCTGCGCCATCACCGAGTCGACCGGCATCTACTCGCTGGTCATCGCGCTGCTGCTGCTCTTCGTATTCTGATCCGCATGAGGAAGACTCTTGCCAGAAAGGAGAGATCGGCTTGAAGTTTTTAACCGGCTTTGAGAGCTTCGTGGGCGTGAACTTCTGGACGTGCCTGTTCACGCTCGTCAACCTGTTCATCCTCTATAAATTCATGAAGAAGCTCCTGTTCAAGCCCGTTCAGAACATGATCGACAGCCGCCAGAAGGAGATCGACGACCTCTATGCCGACGCCGGCCGCTCCAAGGAGGAGGCGCAGACGCTCAAGTCGCAGTACGAGGGGCAGCTTGCCGAGGCGAACGCCGAGCGCGAGCGCATCCTCAAGGCGGCGCATCAGCGCGCCCAGCAGCAGCAGGAGACCATGCTGCGCGAGGCGCAGGCGCAGGCCGCCCGCACGCTCAAGCGTGCCGACGAGCAGATCGAGCTGGAGAAAAAGCAGGCGCGCAACGAGCTGAAGAACGAAGTCTCTGACATGGCCGTGCAGATCGCCGGCGCCGTGCTGGCGCGCGACGTGAAGCCCGCCGAGCACGAGGCGCTCATCGACTCCTTCATCGACGGGCTGGGTGACAGCCATGATTGATGCGGTGAGCTACGGCAAGGCGCTTTATCAGCTTGCCGAGGAGAGCGGCGGCCCGGACGCGCTGCTTCAGGAGCTCGAGACGCTCGAGCGCGCGCTTTCCGAGCAGCCCGACTACGCAACGCTGCTCGACACGCCCGCCCTTCCCTCAGAGAAGCGGCGCGCTCTGCTGCGCGAGGCCTTCTCCGGCTGCTCGCAGACCGTGCAGAATTTTCTCTGCCTGCTGTGCGACAAGCGCTCGGTCTACTGCGTGCCCGCCTGCGTGAAGGCCTATCGCGCCTGCTACGACGAGGCGCACAATCTGCTCCGCGCCACGGCGCTCACCGCCGTGGAAATGACGCCGCGGCAGCGCGACGCGCTGAGATCCCGGCTCGAGGCGATCACCGGCAAAACGGTGGTGCTCACGACGCAGGTGCAGCCCTCGCTGCTCGGCGGCGTGACCCTTCGCTACGGCAGCGAGCAGCTTGACGGCAGCATCCGCAGCAAGCTCGACCGCCTGCGTCAATCGCTGAACGAAGCAATCGTATAATATAAAGGTTGGTGAAACCGTGAATCTGAAAATAGACGACATCAGCAAGGTCATAAAGGATCAAATCAAGACCTATTCCGACAAGCTTCAGCAGGATGAGGTCGGATACGTCATTCAGGTCGGCGACGGCATTGCCAAGGTGCACGGTCTGGAAAAATGCAAGGCCAACGAGCTGCTGCTCTTTGAAAACGACACCTACGGCATGGCGCTGAACCTCGAGGAGCGCTTTGTCAGCGTCGTCCTGCTCGGGACGGACATCGGCATCAGCGAGGGCGGCCTCGTCAAGCGCACCGGCAGGGTCGTTTCCGTCCCGGTCGGCGAGTGCATGATCGGCCGCGTGGTCGACGCCCTCGGCCGCCCCATCGACGGCAAGGGTCCCATCAAATCCAAGGAAACGCGCCCGATCGAGCGCGTCGCCTCCGGCATCATCGAGCGCAAATCCGTCTCCGTTCCGCTGCAGACCGGCATCAAGGCCATCGACTCCATGATCCCCATCGGCCGCGGCCAGCGCGAGCTCATCATCGGCGACCGCCAGACGGGCAAGACCGTCATCGCCACCGACACCATTATCAACCAAAAGGGCAAGGGCGTCACGTGCATCTACGTCGCCATCGGCCAGAAGCGCTCGACCGTCGCGCAGATCGTCGACATGCTGACCAAGGCCGGCGCCATGGACTACACCATCGTCGTCTCGGCGACGGCCTCCGAGCCCGCCCCGCTGCAATACATCGCGCCGTACTCCGGCTGCACCATGGGCGAATACTTCATGGACAAGGGGCAAGATGCCCTGATCGTCTATGACGACCTTTCCAAGCACGCCGTGGCCTACCGCGCCATGTCGCTGCTGATCCGCAGACCGCCCGGACGCGAGGCCTACCCCGGCGACGTGTTCTATCTGCACTCCCGTCTGCTCGAGCGCGCGGCGCGCCTTGCGCCCAAATACGGCGGCGGCACTCTGACCGCCCTGCCCATCATCGAGACGCAGGCGGGCGACGTCTCGGCCTATATCCCGACGAACGTCATCTCCATCACCGACGGCCAGATCTATCTGGAAAGCGAGCTGTTCCACAGCGGCGTCCGGCCGGCCATCAACCCCGGCATCTCCGTCTCGCGTGTCGGCGGCAGCGCGCAGATCAAGGCGATGAAAAAGGTCGCCTCCTCGCTGAAGCTGATGTACTCGCAGTACCGCGAGCTGCAGTCCTTCGCCCAGTTCGGCTCCGATCTCGACGCCGACACCAAGGCGCGTCTGGCGCAGGGCGAGCGCATCGTCGAGGTGCTCAAGCAGAACCGCAACAGCCCCATCGACGTCGCGCTTCAGGTCTGCATCATCTATGCCGTCGTCAACGATCTGCTGGCAAAGGTGCCCGTGGAGCGCATCTCCGCCTTTGAGCACGATCTGTTCGAATATCTGACCGTCCAGCGCCCCGCCGTTGCAGAGAGCATCCGCGCCACGGGCGACCTGACCAAGGAGACCGAGCAGCTTCTGCGCGAGGCGATCGCCGCCTGTGCCGCTCCCTACGAGCAATAAGGGAGGCGCGCCATGGCGTCCATGAAAGCGATCAAGACCCGCATCAAGAGCGTCGAGAGCACGCGCCAGATCACCAAGGCCATGGAGCTGGTCGCGACCTCGAAGCTGCGGCGGGCCAAGGCGCGGGCCGAGCGTACCCGCCCCTATCACGAGGTGCTCGAGCAGGCCATCGGCGGCTTGCAGGCCGCCCTGCCCGAGGAGCCCTCGGTCTTCACCCGGCAGCGTCCGGTTCAAAAAACCTGTTACGTTATCATCGGCGGCGACCGCGGGCTAGCCGGCGGCTATAACGCCAACCTGTTCCGCATGGCGGCCGAGGCCATGCAGGAGGGCGCGTGCTGCGTGCTTCCCGTCGGCAAAAAAACGCTGGAGCACTTCGCCCGCCGCAATTACGAGATCGTCAGCACCTATTTCGGCGTGACCGGCTCGCTCGGCATCGGCGACTGCGCGCAGATCGCCAAGCTGCTCTGCGAGGGCTACGCCGACGGGCGCTTTGAGCGCGTGGTCGTGCTCTACACCGAGTTCCGCTCGATGCTCTCTCAGGTGCCCGTGGCCGAAACGCTGCTGCCCATCGAGGTCGCCTCCGGCGAGAGCTATGTCGGCGGCGCGCTGCTCGAGGGCGACCCGGCGGAGCTTGTCGGGCGGATCGTCCCGCTCTATGTCTCCGGCATGCTGTATTCGGCGGTCTGCGAGGCCTCGGCGTCCGAGCATGGCGCGCGGCGCACCGCGATGAACGCCGCAAACAAAAATGCCGACGAGATCATCGACACCCTGACGCTGCACTATAACCGTGCCCGTCAGGCGGTCATTACCCGCGAGATCACCGAGATCGTTTCCGGCGCGGAAGCGCTCTGATCGAGCGGAGGAAAGGAGTTTCCCTATGCAAGAGAAGCATTACGGCGTCGTTGTGCAGATCATCGGCCCGGTTCTGGACATCCGGTTTTCGGACGGCCACCTGCCCGACCTGCTCAACGCCATAGAGATCGAGCGCGAGGGCGGCGAGAAGCTCGTCTGCGAGGTCGCGCAGCAGCTCGGCGACGACACGGTGCGCTGCATCGCCATGAGCTCGACCGACGGCATGGTGCGCGGCGTCAAGGCGCTCGACACCGGCGCGGGCATCAAGGTCCCCGTCGGCCCGGAGACGCTCGGCCGCGTGTTCAACCTGCTCGGCCGCGCGATCGACGACAAGCCGCAGCCCGTCACCTGCGAAAAATGGAGCATCCACCGCGACCCGCCGTCCTACGACGAGCAGGCCAGCACCACCGAGATGCTCGAGACCGGCATCAAGGTCGTCGACCTGATCGCCCCCTATGTCAAGGGCGGCAAGATCGGCCTGTTCGGCGGCGCGGGCGTCGGCAAGACCGTGCTCATCATGGAGCTTATCAACAACATCGCCAAGCAGCACGGCGGCATCTCCGTCTTTGCCGGCGTCGGCGAGCGCACCCGCGAGGGCAACGATCTTTATAACGAAATGATGCAGTCCGGCGTCATCAAGAAGACCGCCCTGGTCTACGGCCAGATGAACGAGCCGCCCGGAGCCAGAATGCGCGTGGCGCTGTCCGGTCTGACGATGGCCGAGTACTTCCGCGACCGCGAGGGGCAGGACGTGCTGCTGTTCATCGACAACATCTTCCGTTTCACGCAGGCAGGCTCCGAGGTCTCGGCGCTGCTGGGCAGAATGCCCTCGGCCGTCGGCTATCAGCCCACGCTTGCAACCGAGATGGGCGCCCTTCAGGAGCGCATCACCTCCACCAAAAAGGGCTCGATCACGTCCGTTCAGGCGGTCTATGTCCCGGCCGACGACCTGACCGACCCCGCCCCGGCGACGACCTTCGCCCACCTCGACGCCACGACCGTTCTCGACCGCGGCATCGCCTCGCTGGGCATCTTCCCGGCGGTCGACCCGCTCGAGTCCACCTCCAACATCCTGACGCCCGACATCGTCGGGCAGGAGCACTACCGCGTCGCGCGCGAGGTGCAGCAGGTTCTGCAGCGCTATAAGGACCTTCAGGACATCATCGCCATCATGGGCATGGACGAGCTGTCCGAGGAGGACAAGCTGGTCGTCTCCCGCGCAAGAAAGATCCAGCGCTTCCTGTCTCAGCCGTTCACGGTCGCCGAGCAGTTCACGGGCTATCAGGGCAAGTACGTCCCCGTGGCCGAGACGGTGCGCGGCTTCCGCGAGATCCTTGAGGGCAAGCATGACGACCTGCCCGAGTCGGCCTTCCTCTTTGTCGGCACGATCGACGAGGCGGTCGAAAAAGCAAAGGGCGGCGCAAAATGAAGCAGTTTGCCTTACAGATCGTCACGCCGGACGGCCTGCAATTTGACGGCAGGGCGGAGATCCTTTATCTGCGCACGACCGAGGGCTACATCAGCATCCGCGCCGACCATGCCGACCTGCTCGCCGTGCTCGACACCGGCGAGGTGCACGTCACGATGGACGGCAGGCTGCGCCGCGCGGCCTGCGGCGGCGGCTTTTTGAGCGTGGAGCAGGGCGCGGTGCGCCTCGTCGCCACGACGCTGGAATATGCCGACGAGATCGACCTCGAGCGCGCCAGACGCGCCGAGGAGAAGGCACGCGAGCGCCTCGCCGCCGCGAAGGAGGAGCAGGACATCCGCCTCGCGAAGGCCAAGCTGGCGCGCGCGCTGATCCGTCAGCAGGTCGCGGGGGAAAAATAAAACATTCAGCAGACTGCAAAAATGTTTGGAAGACAAGCAACTTGCACCCGTCGGCGTATGAAAATACGATAGGGGGCAAAGTCAAAATCCTTGCGTAACAAGTAAAAACGTCCCAATTTCGTGTCATTGCGAGGCCGCATCGCGGCCGTGGCAATCTGAAAGTGTAAGGTATGGCATCCCGTGGCGAAGCACGGGAGCACGAAGCAAAAAGGAATCCGTATAACAAAAAACACGGATTCGCCGCTTCGTTCCGCTCAACCATAGTTCGTTTCCGGATGACAAATCGCTTCGTTAAAGATTGCCGCGTCGCTTCGCTCCTCGCAATGACAGGATCGGTAGGCTTGACGGTTCTGATTTGTTGACTGATTTTGACGGTTCCGGACTTTTTTGACAGTCTTACAGGCCGGAAAAGGGATTTTTCCGGCCTGTGCCGTAAAAAGCGAACAGAAAGGGCATCGTATGAGCAGAGCAGACCGACTTTATATCGAAACCTGTCGAAGGATTCTGACCGACGGCGTCTCGGACGAGGGGCTGCCCGTGCGCCCGCGCTGGCAGGACGGCACGCCCGCGCACACGAAGCGCCTGTTCGGCGTGGTCAACCGTTACGATCTGCGCGAGGAATTCCCGATCATGACCCTGCGGCGCACCTATTTCCGCTCCTGCGTGGACGAGCTGCTCTGGATCTGGCAGAAAAAGTCGAACAATGTCCATGAGCTGAAAAGCCGCATCTGGGATAGCTGGGCGGACGAGACCGGCTCGATCGGCAAGGCCTACGGCTATCAGCTCGGCAAAAAATACCGTTTCCCCGAGGGGGAGAACGATCAGGTCGACCACGTGCTCTACGCCCTGCGGCACGACCCGGCCAGCCGCCGCATTCTGACGAATCTTTACAACTTTGAGGATCTGCACGAAATGGCGCTCGCGCCCTGCGCCTATTCCATGACCTTTCAGGTCAGCGGCAGCACCCTCAACGCGATCCTGAACCAGCGCTCGCAGGATATGCTCACGGCGAACAACTGGAACGTCGTGCAGTACGCCGTGCTCGTGCACATGCTCGCGCAGGTCAGCGGCCTCGTTGCGGGCGAGCTGGTGCATGTCATCGCCGACTGCCACATCTATGACCGCCATATTCCCATGGTCGAGCGGCTGCTCGAGCGCGAGCCGCTGCCGGCGCCAAAATTTTATGTAAACCCCGAGCGTAGCTGCTTCTATGACTTTACCGTCGACGATTTTCGACTGGAGGGCTACCGCTTTCACGAATTTTCCGAGAAGATCCCCGTGGCGATCTGATTCCGCAAAGAGAAGGGAGGCCGCCCAATGCAGGCCGTTGTGAACGTGACCGAAAACCGGGGCATCGGCCTCAACGACCGGCTGCTCGTGTCGATCCCGGAGGATCTCAGGCGCTTTCGCGCGCTGACGACCGGCCGGACGGTGATCTGCGGCCGCCGGACGCTTGAAACCTTTCCGGGAAAAAAACCGCTGAAAAACCGCAGAAACCTGATTTTATCGCACGATCCGTCTTTTTTTGTGCCCGATGCCGAGGTCGTGCACAGTCTGCCGGAGCTCTTTGCCGCGCTGCGCCCGGACGAGGACGCCTTCGTCATCGGCGGCGCGGCGGTCTACGAGGCGCTGCTGCCCTATTGCAGCCGTGTCCTCATGACACAGACGCTCCTCACCCTGCCGGCCGACCGGTTCTTCCCCGAGCTCACGGCGCTGCCGGGCTGGCGGCTCGAGCGCGCGTCGCAGACGCTGCATGACGGCGGCGTCGCCTTTCGCTATCTGGATTATGTAAACCTACAGCCGCTGATCGCGCCCGGAGCATAAATTTCCGGCGAAAAAGCGAAAAGGGCTTGACAAATCCGGTTTTATGCGGTAAAATAGTCAAGCAAATTGGATATGCGAGTGTGCTGGAATAGGTAGACAGGCACGTTTGAGGGGCGTGTGGCTTATGTCGTGTGCGTTCAAGTCGCATCACTCGCACCACGGGATAAGCGATTGCTCAGGCAATCGCTTATCTTATATTTCGGGCATATTTCGGGCACCGCCGAACGGCCTGCGGGGAGTGGCACAGATGACGACGAACGTTTTATCCTATCTCAAGCGCGCGGCGCAGACCGCGCCGGAGCACTGCGCCCTTGCCGACTCCGTGCGCGCCTATTCCTATGTCCGGCTCTGGCGCATCGTCTGCGCCCTCGGCGCGGAGCTGAGCCGTTTGCTCGGCGGCGCGCGCCGCCGCCCGGTTCTGGTCGCGATCGACCGGAGCGCGCGGACGCCCGCTGCCTGCTACGGCGTCGTGAGCAGCGGGAATTTTTATGTCCCGCTCGACCTCTCCCTCCCGGAGAAGCGTCTGCGCGATATTTATGAAACCATGCAGCCTGCGGCGATCGTTTTGGCGGCCGAGGGGGCGCAGCGCCCTGCGTTCATGACCTGCCCGGCCGTGGAGCTGCCCGAAAACGCCGAGGCCGCCGACGAGACAGTCGCCGAGCGCGCCATCGCCGAGGGGCTGGACACCGACCCGCTCTACTGCATCTTCACCTCCGGCTCGACGGGCGTACCCAAGGGCGTGCTCGTCTCGCACCGCAGCGTGATCGACATGGCCGAGCAGTTCACGGCCGCCTTCGGCTTTGACGGGCAGACCGTCTTCGGCAATCAGGCGCCGTTCGACTTCGACGTCTCGGTGAAGGATCTTTACCTCGCGCTGCGCAGCGCCGCGACGGTGCAGATCCTCGAAAAGCAGCTCTTCCTGATGCCCAAGCGGCTCGTCGCGCGGCTCAACGAGCGCCGCGTGGACACGCTGATCTGGGCGGCAGCAGCCATGAAGATCCTCTCGTCGCTGCGCACGTTCGACTCCGTTGTGCCGGAGCATCTGCGGCGCGTGATGTTTTCCGGGGAGCTGCTGCCCTGCAAGGTGCTCAACGACTGGCGGCGGCACATGCCGTCGGCAGATTATGTCAACCTCTATGGCCCGACCGAGATCACCTGCAACTGCACCTATTACCGCGTCGACCGCGCCTATGCAGACGACGAGGTGCTGCCCATCGGGCGTCCCTTCGGCAACTCCGGCGTGTTTCTCTGCCGCGACGGCGCGGCCGTCACGGAGCCAGGCGAGGTCGGCGAACTTTGCGTGCGCGGCACCTGCCTTGCGCTGGGCTACTATGCCAACCCCGAAAAAACCGCCGAGGCCTTCTGCCAAAGCCCGCTGCAAGCCCAATGGCCGGAGCGCATCTACCGCACGGGCGACCTTGCAAAATACCTGCCCGACGGCAACCTGCTCTTTGTCGGCCGCGCGGACTCCCAGATCAAGCACATGGGGCACCGCATCGAGCTTGGCGAGATCGAGGTCGCAGCCAACGCCCTGCCCGAGGTGCAGTACGCCTGCTGTCTGCATGACGCGGCGCGCGAGCGCATCGTGCTCTTCTGTCAGGCGCAGGAGGACGACCCGAGGCGCCTGCTGCGCCGCCTGAGGGAGCGACTGCCGGAGTATATGCTGCCGAACCGCGTCGTATTTTTGGAGACTATGCCCGCCAACCGCACGGGGAAGATCGACCGCGCGCTGCTGCGCGCGCAATACATCAAGGAGCAAACGCCATGAAGGAACTCATCCAAATTCTGGAAGCCTGCTGCCCGGACGTCGACTTTGCGCACGAAACGGCGCTCATCGACGACGGCATCCTGACCTCGCTCGACATCGTCATGATCGTCGGCGAGCTGAACGACGCCTACGACATCTCCATCACGGTCGACGAGCTGGAGCCGGAGAACTTCAACTCCGCGGCGGCCATTTTGGCGCTGGTCGAGCGTCTGCGCTGCGAGTGATATGTCTCTCAGCAGCCTGACCTTTCTGATTTTTCTGGCAGGCGCACTGTTGACCTATTATCTGGTTCCGGTGCGCCTTCGCCGGTATGTGCTGCTGGCAGCGAGCGCCGTGTTTTACCTGTCGTACAGTCCGTCGGCCGGGCTGTCGCTTCTGGCCACGGTCGGCATGACCTACGGCGCGGGGCGCTGGCTCGGGGCGCTGCACCAAAAAGAACAGGCGCTGCTGGCCGAGACGCCGCGCGAAAACCGCCCGGCCGCGAAAAAGCGCGGCGTGCGCGTGCGGCGGCGCGTGCTGACGGCGGCGCTGTGCCTGAATTTCCTGACGCTGGCCGTCTATAAATACCTCAACTGGCTGCTCGGCGCGACGGGGCTTCCCTTCCGGCCGCTGGAGCTGCTCGTGCCGCTGGGGCTTTCGTTCTATATTTTCCAGACCGCCGGGTATCTGATCGACGTCTACCGCGGCAAGCTGGCCGCCGAGCGCAATTTTCTGCGCTATCTGCTCTTTGCGTCCTATTTCCCGCAGATGGTGCAGGGGCCGATCCACCGCTACGGCGAGCTTGCGCCGCAGCTCTTCGCCGAGCATCGCCTTCAGGCCGAAAACCTGCGCGACGGCATCGAGCTGATGCTCTGGGGTATGCTGAAAAAGGTGCTCATCGCCGACACGCTGGCCGCGCCGGTCGCCGAGCTTTACGGCAACTATGCCGCCTATCCCGGTCTGATCGTCTTTCTGGGCGCTGCGCTCTACTGCTTGCAGCTCTACTGCGATTTTTCCGGCGGCATCGACATCGTGCGCGGCGTCTCGGAGCTGTTCGGCATCCGCCTCGGCGAGAATTTCCGCCGCCCGTATTTTGCGCAGAGCATCGACGACTTCTGGCGCCGCTGGCACATCTCCCTCGGCGAATGGATGAAGGACTACCTGTTCTATCCGCTGGCGCTTTCCAAGTGGCTCCCGCGGCTCTGCAAGCCGCTGCGCAAGCATCTGGGCAAGCGCGTCGGCAAGCTGCTCGTGCCGAGCGTCGCGACGGTCGTCGTCTTTCTGGCCGTCGGCGTCTGGCAGGGGCCGGGGCTGCAAAACATCGCCTACGGCCTTTGGAACGGCCTGCTGATGTCGGCCGCCATGCTCTGCGCGCCGCTCTTCAAAAAGCGCGAGGGGCGCGCGATGCAGGTCTTCCGCATTCTGCGCACCTGCTTCCTCGTGACGATCGGGCGCTTTTTCTCGCGCGCCGAAAGCCTCTCGGCCGCATGGGGGATGCTGCGCCACTGCGCGACACACCTGCTTCAGGCGCTGCCGCGCGGCATCTGGACGTCCTTCGGCCTGAGCGCCGGCGGATATGTTACGGTGCTCCTGTCCGGCTTCGTGCTCTTTTGCGTCAGCTTGCAGCAGGAGCGCGGCGTGCGCGTGCGCACGGCGCTGGCCGCGAAAAGGCCGGTCGTGCAGTTCCTCGTGCTGGTCGCGGCGCTCTTTCTTCTGCTGGCGACGGTCTATCTCAACACCGGCTACACCGCCATTGCCTATGTCTATGAAAATGTGTAAGGGGGCGCTGCAATGTCCGCAAAAAAATGGCTGAGGATGCTCCCGTTCGCGCTGGCGGCGGCGCTGCTGCTGTGCGTGCTGATCAATCTGCTGGTCGACCCCTTCGGCGTGTTCGGCGACCGGCTGCTCGGCTGGGATTCCTATGACCAGACGAACAATCCCCGCGTGGCCAAGCTCGAATATCTCGAGCGCCACCACGAGGAATACGACTCCTATATCATCGGCTCGTCCTCGGCCGCGTCCTATGACACCGAGCGGCTCAACGCCTACACCGGCGCGTCGTTCTATAACCTCTTTGTCTACGGCTGCAACACGAAGGACTACAGCGATTTTGCCGCCTACCTGCTCGGGCACTATGAGGTCAAAAACCTCATTCTGAACCTCGGCATCAACGAGGCCGCCACGCCGACCGAGGACGGCACGGGTCTGACCGACCGGCCGCACTACAAGGTCAACGGCGGCAGTCCGCTGGCGTTTTACCTCAAATATGCCCTCGCAGGGCCGCGCTATTCGCTGGAAAAGCTGCGCTCCCGCGCCTCCGACACGCTGCTGCCGCAGGTCTTCGACGTCTTTGACGTCGAGAGCGGCTGCTACGACAAGCGCGTGCGCGACGTGGAGAACGTCGGCGACCTCGCCTGGTACGAGGCAAGCTACGGCGCGGACTTCTCCTGCGACGATCAGTCGGCGTATCTCGGGCAGATCGACGCCTGCGTGCAGGCCGTCGAGCAGATCCGCGACCTCTGCGACGCGCGCGGCGTCCGGCTGACGGTGATCTTCTCGCCGGTCTACAGCGGGCAGTGGGAGAAGGTCGACGCGCAGGAGCTGCAGCGCTACCGACAGGCGCTGGCCGAGGTCACGGACTACTGGGACTTCGCGCAGAGCGCCATTTCGGACGACGCACGGTATTTTTACGACGCCACGCATTTCCGCAACGCCGTGGGCGACATGGTGCTGGCGAAAATTTTCGGCGACGATTCCGTCTGGATGCCGGAGAATTTCGGCCGCCGGATCGCGCGCGCCGAGCAGCTTGAGGCGCAGACCCCGGCGCAGAGCGCGCACAGCGTGACCGTGCCGATCCTGATGTATCACCACCTCGCCGCCGAGGGCGACGACGCGACCGTCATCACGCCCGAGCGCTTCCGCGCCCAGCTCGAGGCCGTCAAGGCCGCCGGGTGGCACGCCGTGTCGATGCAGGAGCTTTATGACTATGTCTATCACGGCGCGGAGCTGCCCGAAAAGCCCTTCTGCATCACGCTCGACGACGGCTACGCCAGCAACTACGAGCTGGCCTACCCGATCCTGAAGGAGCTGGATCTGAAGGCGACGATCTTCTCGATCGGCTTCTCCTTCGGCTGCACAGAATACAAGGACACCGGCAACGCCATCACGCCGCACTTCACGTTCGAACAGGCGCGCGAAATGACGGCCTCCGGCCTCATCAGCATCCAGAGCCACACCTTTGACATGCACCAGTGGCCGCCGTTTGAAACGGCCGCAGACGTGCGCGCGACGATGAGCCCGCTGCCCGGCGAGAGCGAGGCCGATTTTCAGGCCGCGATCCTCGCGGACGTCAAGGCCTATCGCACGATGTATGAATCCGCCTTCGGCGCGGCGCCCATCGCGCTGGCCTATCCCGAGGGCGTCTATTCCACGCTGACGGAGGTCACGCTGCACGAAAACGGCTTCGCCATCACGCTCTGCACCGACCCCGCGCGAAGCAACACCCTCGTCAAGGGGCTGCCGCAGACGCTCTGCGCGCTGGGGCGGCTGAACGTCGCCGAGGCGCAGGCGCCGCAGGATATATTGGACTATTTAGAGTCAAAAATCGCGAAATAGTCCTAAGGAACCTCTGAATAAATCGGCTGCGGCGCTCAGCGGGTCTTTCGTCCCAACTTATCGGTTTGAAAATCTTGAAATACACAAAGTATTCCTGCGATTTCCAAACCTCAATTTGGAACAAAATCCCTCGCTGATCACTCTTGCGATTTAATCAGAGCTTCCCTAATTTTACCAATAAAATCAAATTACAGGAGGATTTTTCACATGGAGATTATTCACACTGAGCACGCCCCGGCCGCCATCGGCCCGTATTCTCAGGCCATTGCGCACTGCGCGCTGGTCTTCACGTCCGGTCAGCTCCCCATCGACCCGGCCACCGGCAGCTTCCCCGAGGGCGGCATCGAGGCGCAGGCCGAGCAGTCCATCGCCAACCTCAAGGCCATTCTGGAGGCCGCAGGCAGCGACCTTGTCCACGTGGCAAAGACGACCTGCTATTTGCAGCATATGTCCGATTTCGCGGCGTTCAACGCCGTCTATGCCAAGCACTTCCCGAACAACCCCGCAAGAAGCTGCTTCGAGGTCGCGGCTCTGCCGAAAAACGCTCTCGTCGAAATTGAGGCCGTCGCCGTCCGCGCGGACAAGTAAAACCGTTGCAATCCGTCCTGACTTCTGCTATAATACTGGCAGAAGTCAGGACTTTTTTGTTCAAAGGAGTTAGAAAACCATGATCGTTGAAGTTGGAATGACCGGCAGCGCCGAGACGGTGGTCGAGCGCGCGGACACGGCGCAGGAGGTCGGCAGCGGCTCGCTGCTGGTCTACGCGACGCCCTGCATGGTCGCGCTGATGGAGGGCGCGGCCTGCAACGCCCTTGAGGGCAAGCTCGCCGAGGGCGAGACGTCCGTCGGCACGCGCATGGACGTGCAGCATCTGGCCGCGACGCCGGTCGGCATGGAGGTGCGCGCCGAGAGCCGCCTCACCGCCGTCGACGGCCGCAGGCTGACCTTTGAGATCACGGCCTTTGACGAGGCCGGAGAGATCGGAAAAGCCACGCACGAGCGCGTGGTCGTCAAGACCGAGCGCTTTTTGGAGAAGGCCTACGCCAAGCTGTGAGGTGCGAGGATGAAACAGTTTCTTGAAGCCGGGCAGATCGTCAGCACGCACGGCGTGCAGGGTGAGGTCAAGATCCTCCCGTGGGCGGACGGCCCGGAATTCCTGCTGAAATTCAAAACGTTCTATCTCGGCGGCAAGCCCGTCGCCGTGCAGAGCGCCCGCATCCACAAGGGCTGCGTGCTGGCCAAGCTCGAGGGCGTCGAGACGCCCGAGCAGGCCACGCTTCTGCGCGGCAAGACCGTCTGCGTCGACCGCACGGGCGTGCGGCTGCCCGAGGGCACGGTGTTCATCGCCGACCTGATCGGCTGCCGCGTGCTCAACGACGACACCGGCGAGGAGCTCGGCACGCTCCGCGACGTGCTGACCCTGCCGTCGAGCGACGTCTATGTCATCGGCGGCGCGGGCAAGCAGTATATGATCCCCGCTGTCAAGGAATTCATCCGCCTGATCGACGTGGAGGCGGGCGTCGTGCGGGTGCATCTGATCGAGGGCTTTGCGACCGATGAGAATTGACATTCTGACCCTTTTCCCCGACACCGTCGGCGACGTGCTGGGCGAGTCCATTCTCGGCCGCGCGCAGGAGCGCGGCTATCTGCGCATCGAGACGCATCAGATCCGCGATTACACGACCAATAAGCAAAATCAGGTCGACGACTATCCCTATGGCGGCGGGCGCGGCGCGATTTTGCAGGCCGACCCGCTCTATCGCTGCTGGTGCCACGCCTGCGACGAGGCCGGTGGCCCCGTGCACACGATCTTCCTGTCGCCCTGCGGCCACGTGTTCACGCAGGCCGACGCCAAGCGGCTGGCCGGGCTGGACAACCTCGTGCTCGTCTGCGGGCACTACGAGGGCATCGACCAGCGCTTCATCGACGAATGCGTCGACGAGGAGCTGTCCATCGGCGATTTCGTTCTGACGGGCGGCGAGATCCCGGCAATGGCCGTGGCCGACGCCGTCAGTCGGCTCGTGCCGGGCGTTTTGCCCGACCGCGAGTGCTTTGAGGACGAGAGCCACTGGGACGGTCTGCTGGAATATCCCCAGTACAGCCGCCCGGCCGTCTGGCACGAGCGCCCCGTCCCCGAGATCCTGCGCTCCGGCGACCACGGCCGCGTGGCGCGCTGGCGGCGCAAGCAGTCGATCCTGCGCACGCTTCACCGGCGGCCGGATATGTTCGCCAAGCTCCGGCTGCCCGACAAGACGCGCGCCGAGAAAAAATTCTTGGCCGAACTGGAGGAGGAAGACGATGCCTTCAAAAATCGAAACGCTGAAAAGCTGGATTGAGCAGGCGCACCGCGCCGTCTTTTTCGGCGGCGCAGGCGTCTCCACCGAGAGCGGGATCCCGGATTTCCGCAGCGTGGACGGCCTGTATCATCAGAAATTCGACTATCCCCCCGAGACGATCATCAGCCGCAGCTTTTTTGACCGGCGGCCGGAGGAATTTTTCAAATTTTACCGCGAAAAAATGCTCCCGCTCGGCTTCGAGCCGAACGTTACGCATCGCGTGCTCGCGCGGCTCGAGCAGGAGGGGCATCTGGCCGCCGTCGTGACGCAGAACATTGACGGGCTGCACCAAAAGGCGGGCAGCCGGCGCGTGTTCGAGCTGCACGGCAGCGTCCTGCGCAACCACTGTATGCGCTGCGGCAGGGCCTATCCCGCGACGTTCATCCGCGACTGTCCCGGCGTGCCGCGCTGCGACTGCGGCGGCATCGTCAAGCCCGACGTCGTGCTCTATGAGGAGCCGCTCGACGAGAAAACGCTGACCGGCGCGGTCACGATGATCTCGCGCGCCGACCTGCTCATCGTCGGCGGCACGAGCCTGACGGTCTACCCGGCGGCGGGACTGCTGCGCTATTACGGCGGCGACCGCCTCGTGCTCATCAACCGCGACGAGACGCCCTATGATAACGAGGCGAGCCTCGTCCTGCATGAGTCGCTGGGCGAGGTCTTCTCCCGGCTCTGAGGTGGACGCCATGGCACTGGAGCTGAAGCAGATCGCGCACATTTGCAGCCCGTTTCCGACGAAATTCGGCATCCCGCGACAGAGCGGCCTCGTCGACGCCCTGCGCGCAACGGTCGTCTTTGAGCCGGAATTCCGGAACGCCGACGCCCTGCGCGGGCTGGAGGGCTTCTCGCATCTGTGGCTGATCTGGGAATTTTCCGAGGCGCGCCGCGACGGCTGGTCGCCGACCGTGCGGCCGCCGCGTCTGGGCGGCAACGCCCGCATGGGCGTCTTTGCCACGCGCTCGCCCTTCCGGCCGAACCCGCTGGGGCTTTCGTGCGTGCGGCTCGAGGCGATCCGGCACGACGCCGCGCTCGGCGCGGTGCTCGACGTCTCCGGCGCCGACCTGATGGACGGCACGCCGATCTACGACGTCAAGCCCTATCTCCCCTATGCCGACTGCAAGCCCGAGGCCGTCGGCGGCTTCGCCGCGTCCGGCGAGGGGCGGCTTTTGACCGTGCGGGCGGACGAGACGCTGCTGGCCGGTCTTTCGGCGCGCACGCGCGAGGCGCTGCTCGGCGTTCTGGCGCATGACCCGCGCCCGTCCTACCAAAACGACCCCGACCGCGTCTACGGCATGGCCTTCGGCGGCTGCGAGGTGCGTTTCTCCGTCGACGGCGAGACGCTGACCGTCCGCTCCGTCACCCGCTCAGCCCCTGCGTAAATGCATAAAATGCTGTCAACGCGCCCCCGGCCAGCTCAGGCCGGGGGCGCGTCTGTTTCGTGCACCATGTTGGGCATCCGCCCTTTTTTATGCTTTTTCGACTGCTTCCTTGACATATCCTGTCGAGTGCATTATAATTAAATTGATACGAACCAAGCGGTCTTTGCGCCCTTAATTTTGTAATATTCGACAGGAGGATTTGCCGAATGAGATTTTTTAAGCGATTTTTGAGCCTTGGCATGGCCCTCTCTGTGCTGGCTGTGCTGCTCAGCGGCTGCAGCTATTTCTCTCAGAAGGTCGACGCCGAGCCGCAGACGAACTCGGCAGAGACGGCCGGCGGGCAAGAGCAGACCCCCTCGCTGGCATTCCAGTTTGAGAGCGGCAAAACAACCTACTATCTCTGGAGCGACCACTCCGCAACTGACACCCCAACCTATCGCATCGACTCTGATCTGAGCTGGGTGAAGGACGAATCCTCCTATCAATTTAAGGTCTCGAGCGCTGTCGCGGACGTGGTTGTGGCAGCCTATTCCTACGGCGAAGCGCCTGCGCTGGAAAAAGCCATCAACGCCAACGGCATGACCTATTACCTTTGGGACAACGCGCTGGCCACGCTCACCGAATCCTTCGACGCAAGCACGACGCTGCGCTGGGAAAAGCAAAACGACATTTACAGCGTCAGCAATCCGCAGAATATCGAAATCGCATCGTTTGTGATTCCGGCGCTGAAGCAGAAAATCGTCAACAGCGAAACCGGCAAGATCTATTACTGTTGGGCTGACGGCGTTTGCACATTCAAAACGGAATACGACCCGGAAGAGGGCTTTACATGGACAGCGCCGTGGGAGGGCACCTACATCATCTATTCCGGCACCTATAAAGAGGGGCACGTTGTTTACAGCGAAAAGTCCTGCTCATGGTGTCAAAGGCATCTGTGCTATTATCACCGAACCCTCTCTGACTACGGCGGCAGAACGGAGCTTTATCTTTGCTCCGACTGCAAGCTGGAGTTCGACGACTATTATCACAAATGCTCGGTTTGTGGGCTTTGGTGCTGGAAATTTGACGGGGACGTTTGTGAAAACTGCCGCCGCACAAATCCCTGAGCGGATACACACAAGGAGGAATCAGCCATGGCGACGATCGGATGTAAATATTGCGGCAGCCCTCTGCCCCTGTCAGATGGGAATTCCGTCTCCATATGCCCAAGCTGCGGGATGCAAACAACGCTCCCCGTGCTGGAGGATCTTTCGCAAGCGGAGGCCTTTCAAACGGGCAACGCATTCCGGCTGACCGGCCAATATGAGCAGGGTCGGGCGTGCTTCGACCGTTTTTTGGCGCAGCATCCGCAGAATGCCGAGGCATACTGGCAGCGAGCGCTCTGCCGGTTCGGCGTTACATACCACGAGGATCCTGCTTCGTGCGACTATGTCCCGGTTTGCCGCCTTGCAGACGGACGGAGCTTTCCGAGCGACAGCGACTGCGTCTCGGCAGTTCATTTTGCAGACACAATGGCCGCACGCGTATACCGCAAGGAGGCCGCGCGAATTGCAGCCTCCTGTCGAGAGCAGGCAGACGTGTCGTCGTTGCTGACGGCTGCGCAGGCTCCGCTCGGCGGCGTAGCTGCTGCAGAACCGGCAGACCTTGCGGCCGCGTCCTCCCTTTCCGCGCCGTTGAGTCCTGCGGCTTCCATGCAGTCGCCGCCCCGGAAGCCCGTCCCCAATGCGCCTGCGGCCGTTGCCGCCAACCTGGCTGAGCGAGGTTTCTTTGCGCTGGAGGATGGCGACCCGGCGAACGCGTCCTCGTTTTTTGAACAGGCGCTCAATCAAGACTTGCACTGTGCGCAGGCCTACTGGGGCAAGGTGCTGCTCGGCGAGCGCTGCTCCGGAGACGAGGAGCTGGTTCGCAAGCACACCGAGGTGTTGAAAACGATCCAGCCACAGCGTGTTTCGGCATGCTCGCCGGATGTCAGCCGACAAAAATATCTGATTCAAAAATATACCGAGCAAAAGCTTCTGAGCGCCGATGAAATCGGCAGCAGGATGCTGTTTAATGTAGTCTTTCCGTCTCGATCCGCCGCGATGAGGAAGCAGAAGGACAGCGAGCTCGCATTCTGGAGCAGTCAGAAAAACTTGCAGCGCGCCTTGCGCAACGCGGATCCGGCGTTCGCGCTGCGCATCGAGTCGGTTCGCTCAAGGATCCTTGCGGAATATGACCGATGTATCGGAGAAGAAACCGAAAAGGATCAAAAAACAGCGGCTCAGCTCCGTGCGGCATATGCGGCGCATATGGATCAATGCGAAAAGGAGCTGGAGGCGCTCCTCGGCTCGAGGATGAAGGAGCATTATGAGGCCGCCGTCGCCATGGAGCAGACCGCCGCGACAGAAGCGGACTTTCTCGCAGCCGCCGAGCAATTTCGCACGATACGAAACTATGAGGACGCAGCAAGTCGCTTTCACAGCTGTGAGGACAGCGCAAAGGCGGCCGCAGAGGCTGCAGATGCCACCCAGAAACAGATGGAGCGAAAAAAATCCAAGCGGACGCGCATTTTGCTGATCTCCGGCGCTGCCGTTTTGCTGCTGGCCGTCGCCGCATTCGCGCTCATACGCTTCGGCCTTCCCGCACATGCCTATGGGCAGGGCGAAGCAGCGCTCTCCGAGGGGCGCTTTGAAGAGGCGATCCGCGCGTTCGAAAAGGCCGGAGCATACCGAGACGCCCTCGATCGGATCCCGGAGTGCTACTATGAGCAGGGCTTGTATCTTGCGCAAAGCGGAGATCCGCAGGGTGCAGACACGGCGTTCCGAGCCGCTGGAAACTATTCCAATGCCGCGTTGCACATCGGCGAGGGCTTTTACCGCCGGGCGGAGCAACAGATGGCAGAGGGCGATTATTCCGGGGCTGCCTCATCGTTCCTGCAGGCAGGCGGTTTTTCCGACGCAGAGGTTCAGGCGCAGGCGGCCTACTACGCAATCGGTGAGGAGGCGCTTGCCGAAGGAGACGCCGCCGCGGCAGACGAAGCCTTTGCCAACGCCGGGAGCTACTCTGACGCTTCTGAGCGCATCGGCGAGGGATACTATACGCAGGCCAAAAAGGAATTCCGGAGCAAGCATTATAAAAAGGCCGTTGAGCTGTTCGAGCAGGCGCAGGGTCATGCAGACGCCACCGATTATCTGGCAAAGTGCAGCTACCAGATCGGAGAAGACGCTTCGGCCGCAGAGCGCTTTGCCGAGGCCTACGACGCATACCGCACGGCGGAAGACTACAGCGATTCGGAGGAAAAAGCAGCGGCTCTGCTGGCAGAGCACCCCTTCGTGGCGCATCCCGGCGACGTGATCTGCTTTGGCACGATGGAGCAAGACAAGAGCCGAAAGGGCGAAGAGGCGCTGGAATGGTACGTTTTGGAAAATGACCGCGGTAAATTGCTACTGCTTGCAAAGGACGGGTTGGATGGCCGGGCCTTTTATGACAATGACGACGAGGTTAGCTGGGAAAACAGCTCCATTCGCGAATGGCTGAACGGGAAATTCTATAAGAATAATTTCTCGAAAAAGGAAAAGGGAAAGATCCTCGAGCAGGAGGTGCCTGCGGATGACAATCCGTACAGCATGACCTCCGCCGGGCGCGCAACGACGAGTCGCTTCTTCCTCTTGGGTCTTTCCGAGGCGGAACGCTACGGCACAGCACTGCCGGAAATCATGCTCTGCAAGGTCGTTCCCGTTGCGGATCAGGTTTGGACAAGCCGCACAAACAGCAACTGCTGGTGGTGGCTTCGCACACCGGGCAATAACGAACGCACAGCCATCACGGTGGATTCCGCCGGAGAAATCAACTATATCGGTAGCAACGTCTCCTACACACGAGCCGCCGTTCGACCGGCCATGTGGGTCGACATGAGCGAAAACTCATAAAAACCAAGGGGTCAGGCTGATTGCCTGACCCCTTGGTTTTTATCGGATCCGCCGTCCTCGGCTGAGCGGCGGCGCTTTTGGTCGATCCGAGCCGCTTCCAAAGCGGCTTAGGGAACCTCTGATTCAATCGCAAGAGCGGTCAGTGAAGGATTTTGTTCCAAATTGAGGTTTGGAAATCGCAGGAATCCTTTTCGTATTTCAAGATTTTCAAACCAATAAGTTGGGGCAAAAGACCCGCTGAGCGCCGCAGCTGATTGATTCAGAGGCTCCCTAGGGAATCTCTGAATCAATCGTCTGCGGCGTCAATCGAACAGATCCCAGACGTCGTCATAATAATCGAAAATGTCCCCATAGCCGTCGTTCGTCCAGCAATCGTCGCAAATGTCATAGCCATATAGGCTGTGCGATTTGCCAAAGAAGGTTTCCCCGCAATTTGCGCACGTTTTTCGCAGCGAAAACACGACCGCCGCGGCGATCGCAAGCGTCAGAACGATCGCAAGCGGCACCGCCCACCGGGCTGCCGACGGCTTCTTCTTCGGCGGCTGCATGGCAGGGGCGCCCGGCTGCGGGGCATAGGCATCCGGCTGCTGCGCATAATCGCCCGGCTGCGTTGAGCCTGCTCCGCTTCCTCCGAGCCGCGCTCCGCAATACACGCAGAACGCCGCGTTGTCGGCATTTTTCTGCCCGCAATTCGTACAAAACATAAAATCTTCCCCTTTCTGTCTGTCGCTCCGTGCGTCCGTCGCGCGAAATGCGGCACGGACAGGAGGTGGTCTTCGTCGCGGGAATGCGTTTCCCGCCCTCTCCGGAGGGTGCTTGTCTCTCTGCGGCGCAGTCGTGCGCCGTCAATTTGATTATACCGTATGGCGGAATATTTTGCAAGGCAGGAGCCGCAAACAACGCAGGTTTTTTTGCGCGGAAACTGCGCTCGCCCCGCATCGCCTCTGCGCGAGGCGCTCGGGCTTTCCGATCATTCCGCGTTCAGCAGGCGTTCGGCCAGCGGGAGCATGGCCGGCTCGCTGTCGGTCAGCTCCACGCCGCCCGCGCCCTGCGTGCGCAGCAGACCGGCCTCCGTCAGGCGGCGCAGCGTCTCGCGCGCCGTGCCGTCCGCGCCGTCAAGCAGCTCGCAGGACGCCCCCACCGCCCGCGCGATCGCCCGGCGCAGGAAGGGATAGTGCGTGCAACCGAGCACGACGGCGTCCGGCTGCGGCGTCAGGAACGGGCGCAGCTCCCTGCGCAGGTGGGCGTCGAGCGCCGGGGAATCCAGCTCGCCGCGTTCGACAAATTCCACCAGCCCCGGGCAGGGGCATCTGCGGATCGTGCAGTCGCCGGAATAGCGCTCGGTCAGCGCGGAAAATTTCCGCTCGCGCAGGGTCGCCTCGGTCGCCATGACGAGGATGCACCCGTGCGGGTGCCGCTCGACAGCCAGCTTGAGCGCCGGCTCGATGCCGACAATGATGCGCTGCGGATACTGCGCGCGCAGCTCCCCGATGGCCGCCGAGGTCGCGGTGTTGCAGGCCACAACGAGCGCCTTTGCTCCGGCCTCAAACAGCCGCCCGGCATGGCGCAGGGTCAGCGCGCGGATCTCCTCGGTCGGGCGCGAGCCATAGGGCGCGTTGGCCGAGTCGCCGAAATAGAGGAAGCGCTCGTGCGGCATCCGGCGGCGCAGCGCGCGCAGGACGCTCAGCCCGCCGAGGCCGGAGTCAAAGACCGCGATCGGCCGCTCCATGCCGCCGCCCTCAGCCCACGGGGTAGGCATAGACCCGGAAGGAGTCGGCGTCGGCATAGCGCACGGCGTCAGGCAGACGGTACGGCTCGAGCGTGAAGCTCTGCTCCGCGCCGGGGCGAAGCGTCTCGAGCAGGTAGTAATACAGCACGCCGAGCGGCTGCTGCTGCTCGTCATAGAGGACGGCCGCCACACAGACCAGCTCCCCGGGCTGCTTCGTGTCGTTTTTCACCGTTCCGGTCAGGCTGCGGATGCCGGAGCCGGAGGCGCGCAGCTCGGCGTCCGAGACGGCATAGCGCGCAGCGCGCTCGATCGGCTCGCCGCCGCAGCTCAGCTCGAGCGTCACCTCGCCCTCGTACTGCGTGTCGATGGCCTTCTCCTCATAATAGACCGCGCGCTCGCCCGGGGCGATGCACTGCGGATAGGCAGCGACATGGTCGAGCACCGTCAGCTCGGCGCCGCCGCCGAAGAGCCTCACGACGCCGTCGTCCAGCGTCAGCGGCGTGTCGCCGTCGTTGCGCACCTCGGCGATCACCTGCACCCAGAGCACGCCGTACTCGTCGTGATAGAGCTGCGCAGCGCGATAGGTCTGGTTCAGGACGGCCTTCGGCGCCTCGGTCGTCGTCTCGGGGACGGCCGTGGTCGTCTCGGGGGCTTCGGTCGTCGTCTCGGTCGGCTCGGAAGCGGCCGTGGCCGTCTCGGTCGGCGCCTGAGTCGGCGGCTCGGGCATCCCGGCGCAGGCGCAAAGCCCGGTCAAAAGCGCCGCCAGAAGCAGCGCGGTCAGCATTTTTTTCATGGGGCAACCTCTTTTCTTTTTCATTTGCTCCTATCATACCACAGATTCCCCGATTTGAAAAGAATTTGAAGAGAAAAAGCCGCAAAAAATACTTGACAGACGCATAATTAAATGGTATACTGTTTTGGCAAAACAAAGAAGGTCGGCAGCCCCGCCCTCACCTCCAGCAAAGCGAAGAGGTTGAATATCGAGCCTGTTTTTGCAGGAGATCGGTGCGGGTGCTGTTGCTCCCGTGCTTTTTTTCCGGAAAATGGAGGTGCATTCCCATCGGCAAATTAGATCATCAGCTCAACGAAGAAATTCAGGACAAAGAGGTTCGTCTGATCAATGCGGACGGCAGCATGGTCGGCATCGTTTCGTCGGCAGAGGCGCTTCGCCTGGCCGAGGAGCAGGAGCTTGACCTTGTGAAGATCTCGCCCGTGGCGGTTCCGCCGGTCTGCAAGATCATGGATTACGGAAAGTTCCGTTTTGACCAGCTCAAAAAGGAAAAAGAGGCCAAAAAGAATCAGCGCGTCGTCGAGCTCAAGGAGATCCGCATGTCCCCGAGCATCGACACCAACGACCTCAACACCAAAATGCGCAGCGCGATGAAATTCCTTGCCGACGGCAACCGTGTGAAGGTCACCGTCCGCTTCCGCGGCCGTGAAATGGCGCACACCGACATCGGCGAGCAGCTCCTGCTCCGCTTTGCCGACGGCTGCTCCGAAACCGCAAATCTGGATAAAAAGCCGAAGCTCGACGGCAGACACATGTCTATTTTCCTGTCGCCAAAGACTGCAAAATAATATCAAAAGGAGAACCTACCATGCCGAAACTCAAGACCCATAGCGGTGCAAAAAAGAGATTCAATCTCACCAAGACCGGTAAAGTCAAGAGAGCGCACGCTTTCAAGAGCCACATCCTCACCAAGAAGGACACCAAGCGCGGTCGCCGTCTGAGAAGCACGACCTACGCGGATGTCACCAATACGGACGCCATCAAAAAGATGATCCCGTACAAATAATCGGATAGGAGGATATAGAAATGGCACGAGTAAAAGGCGCGATGATGACGCGCAAGAGAAGAAATAAGACCCTGAAGCTGGCGAAATCCTACTGGGGCTCCAAATCCACCCACTTCAAAATGGCCAAGCAGGCCGTCAAGAAGTCCGGCGTTTATGCATATATCGGCCGCAAGCAGAAGAAGCGCGACTTCCGCCGCCTGTGGATCGCCCGTATCTCCGCCGCCGTCAAGCCCTACGACATGAACTATTCCCGCTTCATGAACGGCCTGAAGAAGGCGAACGTTGAGATGAACCGCAAGAGCCTGTCCGAGCTGGCCATCAGCGACGCCGACGCCTTCAAGGCGCTGGTCGAGACTGCGAAAAAGGCGCTCTGAGCGAGCCTATAACGCCCAACAGCCGCAACGCCGCGGCGGATCCGTCGAGTTCCGCTGCGGCGTTGCGTTTTTTGCCCTCGTTCGGGAGCAGACCCCGGCAGCCGCGCGGCGGCTTGCGTCCTTCGCAAAAGAGTGATAGAATAGAAAAAACATGCTCGGAGGAATGCACAATGTGGCTTCTGTTTGCGCTGCTGTCCGCCGTATTCGCGGCGCTCACGTCCATTTTGGCCAAGCTCGGCATCGACGGGGTCAACTCCAACCTCGCCACCGCGATTCGAACGGTCGTCGTCCTTGTTATGGCATGGGGGATGGTCTTCCTCACCCACGCCCAGAGCGGGCTTGCCGAGATCAGCCGGAAAAGCTGGCTGTTTCTCATCCTCTCGGGGGTGGCGACGGGCGTCTCGTGGCTGTGCTATTATTTTGCGCTGCAGATCGGCGAGGCGTCGAGAGTCGTCCCGGTGGATAAGCTGAGCGTGGTCATCACTCTGGTGCTGGCGTTCGTGCTTCTGCGCGAGCGGTTCACGGCGCGCTCCCTGATCGGCTGCGTGCTGATCGGCGCCGGCACGCTGCTGACGGTTCTTTAGGGGAGCCTCTGATTAAATCGGCTGCGGCGCTCGGCGGCCGATTGACAAGCCCAACTCTGCATGTTATACTTAAAAAGAGCGCTCGCCGCTGCGGCAGACGCGCCCAAAAGGCCGGCCGCGTTTGCTCGGAAGGTGCAGTGCTTCCCAGCGCAGCCGGGCTGCGATGCCCAATCACATTTTTTGAGGTGGAGTTTTTATGAACAGACTTTCGGACGCGCCCGTGCGCGCCGAGCGGGGACGCGTGGCCTATCTGGATATGCTTCGCATCGCCGCGATCGTTGCGGTCGTGATGATCCACGTCACCGCCAGGGGATGGCGCAGCATGGACATGCACTCCGCGCAGTGGCACGCGCTGAGCTTTTTCAGCTCGATCTCCCACTGGGGCAATCCGATCTTTGTCATGATCAGCGGCGCGCTGTTTCTGGACGAGCGCCGCGAGGTGCGCCTGAGGCGGCTGTTTTCCAAAAACATCCTGCGCATCCTGATCGCCTTTGTCTTCTGGTCGGCGGTCTATGCCGTTCCGTTCTTCCTCCGCGACCGGAGCGTTTTCGGCCTGATCTCCAATTTTTTGACCGGGTCTTATCAGCTCTGGTTTCTCTATATGATCGTCGGGCTTTATCTCATCACGCCCCTGCTGCGGCGGATCACGTCCGATCGACGCGCGCTGCGATATTTTTTGCTGCTTTCGCTCTGCTTCACCTTCCTGCTGCCGATGCTCGGCAAGGCGATTCGCCTTGCGGATATGCTGCTGCATAAGGACGGCGCGCTTTATGCGGGGCTGACCACGGGCTACAGCAACATGAAATTTTATTTTACCCTCGGCTATGTCCCCTATTTTCTGCTCGGCCACGCGCTCAACACCGCGCAGATCAGCAAAAAAGTCGAGCGCGTGATCTATGCGCTCGGCCTGCTCGGCTTTGCCGCGACGGTTTGGGGCACGGAGTGGCTCAGCCGGAGCTTGGGCGCGCCCTGCAAGGGCTTCATGAACGAAATGACGCTCAACGTGCTGCTGCAAAGCGTTGCGGTCTTCACGTTTGCAAAATGCAGACTGTCCGCGGCCTGCTCGGGGAAGCGCGGCAGCGCGGTCGTGCGCTCCCTCTCCAAGTGCAGCTTCGGGATCTTTCTTGTGCATCCGGGCGTGCTCAGCATACTGGAGCGGCTCGGGTTTCGCGCCTCGGCCTTTCCGGCGGCGATCGGCGCGGTCGTCGTGACGGCAGGCATATTCGCGATCTCCTATGGCCTCTCGGCGATCCTGAACGCCATTCCGATCGTGAAAAAATACCTCGTCTGATCCAAACACCCGATGAAAGCCCATGATGATAATCAGGCCTTTGAAGCGCCGGCTGCGGAACGTGCAGATGACGCTTCAAAGGCCTTCTCATACTGATTAAAGAGGAAGCACCCGCGGTGCTTCCTCTCTTGTCATGCCTTGACCGGTCTCGTCGCGGGCTCAGCGCATATCCAGACGCTCAAAGACCAGAGTCGCCTGAATCCGGTCGCCGCCGCCGAAGCCCTTGCTGCCGCCGTTAGAGGTCGCCATCGTATGCAGTCGGTATCCCTTGGCGACCTGCTCGTTGATCACAGCTTCAAGATCGGTCAGGTTCCCCGAGCCGGTTCCAAAGAACTTTTCCTTCAGCGTTACCTGCAGCACTACATAGGGAAGCGCATTCCCTGACGCGGTAGAAAATCGAGATTCCTGATTCCAGATCCCCATCGTGATTGTCCTCCTTCGCTATGTTTGTTCCGTTGGTTGTTGCTTACTTGTCGCTTGCTTGTTGCTTACTTGAAGTAGCGCTCCAGCAGACCCTTGAGCGCCTTGCCGTGGCGGGCCTCGTCGCGGGCCATCTCGTGGACGGTGTCGTGAATGGCGTCGAGGTTGTGCTTCTTGGCCATCTTTGCCAGCTCGAACTTGCCGGCCGTCGCGCCGAATTCGCACTCCACGCGCCACGCCAGATTCTTCTTGGTGCTGTCGGTCATGTTCGGCTCCAGCTCGCTGCCCAGCAGCTCAGCAAACTTCGCGGCGTGCTCGGCCTCTTCATAGGCAGCCTTCTCCCAGTACAGGCCGATCTCGGGGTAGCCCTCGCGGTGCGCGATGCGCGCCATGCAGAGGTACATGCCGACCTCGCTGCACTCGCCGGTGAAATTCGCCTTGAGCTGGTCGAGAATGAACTTCTTGTCCTCCTCAGGGACGCCGTCGAGCTTCGTGCCGACGCCGAAAACATGCTCGGCTGCCAGCGCTGCATCATCCTCGAGCAGTTTGAACTTGCTGCCGTCGACGCCGCAGATCGGGCACTTGTAGCCCTCGGGCATCTCACCCTCGTAGACATAACCGCAGACGGGGCATACATACTTCTTCATTTGAAAATCCTCCATATTACATAATTTGTTTTATTGTTCGGCATCCGTCCGGATGCATTGGTTACAAATTCCGCTGAAGCTCAGCGTGCAGCTGCGGACAGCGCCGCAGGAAACCTGCTCGCAAAGCCCCTCGGGCGGGGACAGGTCAACGTCGATGACGGCGTGGCAGTGCTCGCAGACAAAGTGCGCATGGGGCGCGACGTTGAAATCAAAGCGCTCCAGACCGTCCACCACGCCGACCGAGGCGATCAGCCCCTCGCGCTTGAACATCGCGAGGTTGCGGTAGACCGTGCCGAGGGAGAGGTCGGGGAGCTGCGGCTTGAGCTGCGCGTAGATCCAGTCGGCCGTCGGATGTGCCGTGGTCGAGCGGACGCACGCCAGGATCGCGTCACGCTTTCGGCTTCGCTTATGCGTGGGCATCGGTTCACCTCCCGTGATGTTTGGAATCGGGCAAGGCTGCAGAAGCAACAAAATCTCGCGGGCTTCGGCAGAGCGCCGGCAGAGCGCCGGTCGCGGGGACACCTCGACGGCTTTATGCGAATCTCGCCGTCCGCAAGGCCATCTCGGAATATTGGATCCGCCAAATCTTTGCAAATGATAATGATTATCATTTCTTTTATAATCATATCAGACCGACCCTCATTTGTCAACCCCTTTTTTCTCGAGCAAAAAACTTTTTTTGCAGGATCGATCCCACGCTCCTTCGCAGAAACGCCGGACTGATCCTCGCCGCATCATCGCGAGAAGGTCGCCGTATCGGCCGCATATCATTGCGAGCAGGCACGCGCCGTATAGACCGCACCCGTCCCCGATGTGTCATTGCGAGGAGGGCGCAAGCCCGACGCGGCAATCTTTAAGTCGGCAGAACGGCATCCCGGAGCGAAAAAAGAACACATGCATCCGAAAACGAAAAATGAACATAACGCATTCAAAAAGAATATTGTACATTTGAAAAACGGCACGCAAGCGCACAGGAGCTTTTTTCCTGACGCTTGCGTGCTACTTCTGTCGTTACGGCATCCCGCGACGATGCCTTAAAGATTGCCGCGTCGCTTCGCTCCTCGCAATGACAAAACTGATAGGTTTTACAGGAAAACCGACGTCCTGTGTCGTGCAGGCCGAAATTTGCTTCTGGAATCAACGATTTCTGTCGTCGCAGGGCGAAATCTGCTTCCGAAAAATCAGAAAAAGCTCCCGATGTGTCATTGCGAGGAGGGCGCAGCCCGACGCGGCAATCTTTAAGCCAAAGCATGGCATCCCGGAGCAAAAAAAGAATACATGCATTCGAAAACGAAAAATGAACATAACGCATTCAAAAAAGAATATTGTACATTTGAAAAACGGCACGCAAGCGCGAGGGCTTCTCCCTTGACGCTTGCGTGCTGCTTCTGTCGTTACGGCATCCCGCGACGATACCTTAAAGATTGCCGCGTCGGGCATTGAAAATGCCCTCCTCGCAATGACAAATTTGATAGGTTTTGCGGTGCCTCGTGGGGTTCGGGCGGTTATCCCTCCGGGGCTTCCTGCGGCTCCTCGGCAGGCTCGTCGTCCTCCGCCGGCTCCTCAGCCGGGAGGATCACGACGCCGCGCGAAAGCTCGTCCTCATCCTTTGCGGCGCGGTAAGCCGCCTTTGCGTCGGCCAGCTCCGACTTGAGCGTGTTGATGCGGCGGAAGCA
>URLT01000001.1 GCA_900548795.1 uncultured Eubacteriales bacterium | reverse complement strand
GGAACCTCTGAATCAATCGGCAGCGGCGCTCAGTGGGTCTTTTGCCCCAACTGATTGGTTTGAAAATCTTGAAATACGAAAAGGATTCCTGCGATTTCCAAACCTCAATTTGGAACAAAATCCCTCGCTGACCGCTCTTGCGATTGAATCAGAGGTTCCCAAGAAAAAGATTTTGATACCGTATATTTGCGCTGCGGTATTCCATGCACTTTGCATACCGGTTCTCGTGGCCTGCGGCTGGGGACTCATACATGACGCATTATCTACCAATATCGACCAAGGATACCTCTTTTTCAAAAACCTTTATACACCATGACGGAGGGGAAAACATGAAAAAGCGTTTGCTTATGATATGCCTGCTGCTCGTGATGGCGCTGGCGGTCGTTTTCGCATACACAGTTGTTCCGGGGCCGGTGAAGGTCGACAATGTCACGCCGGCAAACGAGCTGATCACGAAGGACTATTCCTTAGAACAGACCTACATGCTCGAAGCGGTTTTCGACGTCCGCGACGGCTTCGGCGACGTCCATGTTGAGGATCTGGCCGATGAGGCACACGTCAAGCTGGAGTGCAAGCGCCAGATCGCGCAGGATCGGTTTTATTACATTGTGCAAGGGAACAGACGCCGCTGCTATGTGTTTACGGACGAGGAGGGAACGGTGCAAAACATCATCGGCGTAGATCGCAACTTTCCGACGCTGGATGAAATCCGGGCGCTTGAGGACGATGCTGCCTTTTATCCTTCTGCGGCGGTGCCGCTGTCGATGTGTCAGATTGATTCGCTGAATACGATCGCGTATATATGCTGCGAAAACGCAATGAATACCTACCTTTGCATACTTGCGGAGGACGGGGTCGTGATCGAGCAGCGCTTTCCCTTGTCAAGCGGAAAAGCACCGATCTACTATTATTACACCTATGAAGAATGGCCAGCCGCAGACGCTGCTTGGAAGACGGAGCATACTTCGTGGAGCTGTAAGTATATGATCCTGCCAATCGACTTGAAATGGTAAAGGAGGCTCTGCCGGAAACATACTGCCCACATGGACGGAGCAATGAACCCGGAATATATCAACACAGGTTGCGTAACGCTTGTGATGAACCTTAAGGAACCTCTGAATGAGACGGCGCAGCGTGCATTCGCACGATGCGAGTGCGCAGCACACGGGATTCTCGATTCATTATTTTAATCAAAAATCAGTATCAGAAGCCGTCCTGCGGGCGACGTTGCGCGGCGCTCACGCGAGGCAGCGACCCCGCGGGGAGCGCTTGGCCGAGTGTTCGCGCGACCGTGCGTCCCTTTCGGGCAAAGCGCGATCGCAGGCGCTTTGAGCCGTCTGTCCCCGGCGAAAAAAAGAAAAGGAGAGAACGCCATGAAACGCTACCGAAACGCATCGATCCTATACGCCATTCTTGCAATGGCGGGCGGCGTCTTTTACCGCGAGTTCACCAAATTCAACCACTTTACCGGCAAAAGCGCCCTTTCCGTGGTACACACGCACTATTTCCTTCTGGGAATGCTGTTCTTCCTGATGCTGCTTCTTCTGGAAAAGGGCTTTTCCTTCACCAGACCAAAAACGGCACGGATGATGGTAGTATACCACATCGGCCTGAATCTCACCGCCGTTATGATGCTCGCGCGCGGCGTAACGCAGGTTCTGGGCAGCAGCCTCTCTTCGGCCGCGGATGCAGCCATCTCCGGGCTTGCAGGCATCGGCCATATTCTGCTCGGCGTCAGCATGGTGCTGATCCTGCTTCAGGTCAAGCCCCGTGCCTCGACCGCACGAAAGAAATAGTGCCTCTGCCGCGCGGAGAAAATACCGCCCTGACCGCTCGAAGAAAATACCGTCTCGACCGCTCGGAGGAAATAGCGCCTCGACCGCTCGGAGGAAATAGCGCCTCGACCGCTCGGAGAAAATAACGCCCCGACCGCGCGGAGAAAATACCGTCTCGACCGCTCGGAGGAAATAGCGCCTCGACCGCTGCAATGCACATAAAAACCCCCGCTTGTCGGGCAGCAGCAAGCCGCTCAATACGCGGAGGGTCATTAAGAAAAAACCTTGAAATCATACGATTTCAAGGTTTTTCTTCACTCTTTCGAGCTTTTGGTGGAGATAAGCGGGATCGAACCGCTGACCTCTTGAATGCCATTCAAGCGCTCTCCCAGCTGAGCTATACCCCCATATGATATTGCGTTGAGTTGTTTGTAAATTGGTTATCGCGGAGGGCAACTCCTCCGCAGCGCTCTCTCAAGCGCATGGGTATTATAGCAGATCCTTTCCTAAAAAGCAAGCTTTTTTTTCGTTTTTTTGAAAAAAAGTCGAGCCGGGGATGATTCGGCGGGTCGACAGCCTCCGGCGCTTCGATTTAGGGAGCCTCTGATACGGATTCTTGATTCAATATTTTAATCAAGAATCCGTATCAGGGTGCGTGCCGGGCAGCGTGCCTCCGGCAGAGCCTTGCTAAAGGGGCCGCGGCAGGCATTCTCCTGCTGCGGCCCCTCGGGTCTTACTTATTGAAGATCTTGAAGATCTCGTCGATGTCGTCGATGTTGGAGGTATCGACCTTCGGCTTATCCTTGGAGGGCGCGGAGGCAGACTTGCCCGCCGCTGCGGAGAACACGCCGCGCGCAGGAGCGCTCTCGGGCTGCTTCTTGTCGTCAAAGCCGGTTGCGATCACGGTGACGCGCATTTCGTCCTCGAACTCCTCGGAGAAGGTCGCACCGAAGATGATGTTGGCCTCGGGATTGGCAGCCTCCATGACGATGTTGGCGGCGGTCTCGACGTCGTCAAGCTCGAGATCGGCAGAGCCGGTCACGTTGATGAGCACGCCCGTTGCGCCGTTGATGGACGTTTCGAGCAGCGGGCTGGCCACGGCGGCCATGGCGGCCTGCTCGGCCTTCTCGCGGCCGCCGGCCGTGCCGACGCCCATATGCGCGCGACCCGCGTTTTTCATGACGGCGGAGACGTCGGCAAAGTCGAGATTGATAATGACGCGGTCGGAATAGCCGACCAGCTCGGAGATGGACATCACGGCCTGCTTGAGCACGTCGTCAGCAATGCCGAACGCGTTGGCAAAGGTGATCTTCTGGTCGGTGACGTATTTCAGGCGGTCGTTCGGGATGATGATGAGAGAGTCGACCTTGCTGCCCAGCGCGGCGATGCCCTCCTCGGCCTGCTTCATGCGGTTGGCGCCCTCGAAGCGGAAGGGCTTCGTGACGACGCCGACGGTCAGGATGCCGGCCTCATGCGCCAGATCGGCAATGATCGGCGCGGCGCCCGTGCCGGTGCCGCCGCCCATGCCGGCGGTGATGAAGACCATATCAGTGCCCTCAAGCACCTTGGAAATGGCCGCGCGGCTCTCCTCAGCGGACTTTTTGCCGATCTCGGGCTTGGAGCCAGCGCCCATGCCGCCGGTCAGCTTCTCGCCGATCTGGAGCTTATTCTCGCACTTGGATTTGTTCAGATCCTGACGGTCGGTATTGACGACCATGAACTCCAC
Source organism: uncultured Eubacteriales bacterium (assembly GCA_900548795.1). Taxonomy (GTDB): domain Bacteria; phylum Bacillota; class Clostridia; order Oscillospirales; family Oscillospiraceae; genus JAZOXB01. Next base: position 58,645 of record URLT01000001.1, on the reverse strand, counting down.
GCCGCCGATGCGGCTGGCGATCATGCGGTTGACGACGTTGTTTCCCGCGCCGCCGACGCCGATGACCTTGATCTTTACGACCTTATCTTCAAAAACTTCGGACATATTCAAATCTCCTCCTATGTACATGGGAATCGTAAATTTCGCATTGGTGATAGCAAGGCTCCCGTTGCAGAAAACGGGCTTCTTTCTTTTTATACTGTTCTATTTTACCTTGATTTAAGCATAAGGTCAATAGATATTCTTGAATTTTGTAAAAATAATTTCAAAACAAGCACAAATCAACTGTCCAAGCGGACGTGCGCCTGGTCGCCGTCGCTCAAAGTCAGGTCGATCGAGCCGGTGGCATAGTCCTTCTGCTGGGCGATGACTGTTTTCAAAAATTCCAGCTTATATGCCAACCGTTCACTGCTCCCGAGGTGCACCTCAAAGCGATCCTCATAAAACGCGGTGATCTTGCTGGCCGACGCGACCGTGACGGAGGTGATCTGCTCGGTCAGCTCCGCCGCGTCCAGCTCGGCCATCACGGTCTTAACTGTTTCGGTCAGGCCGCCGCCGAGCACCGCCGCCTGCCCGACCTGCGGGCTTTGCAGCATCGCGCCTTGGATCACGACGTGCTGCTTGGCGTCCTTTTCGTTGACCTTTTCGGCGATCTTGCCGCCGGCGGTCACGAGATAATATACGCCGGATTCATCCGTCATAGCAAAGGTCGTCTCATACTCCGTGATCGTGATGACCAACGTATCCGGAAGCTGGCGCGTCACCTGCACCGTGTTGACATAGGGCAGAGCGGCCAGCACGTTCCCGGCGACCTCGCCGCGCGACATGGTCAGAAGATTATCCCCCTGCGCCACGCCGCAGGCCTCAGCCACCTGCCCGGCGGAATATTTCGAGTTGCCGTAGACCTGTATATCGTGCACGCGGAAGAAAATCACCATGCTCAGCACGACGGCCAGCACGATGCCGGCCATCACGGCGATGCGCTTCCACGTCGCCTTGCCGATGCGCAAACGCGTGCGCTGCTTCGCCTGCCGCTGCTGCTTTCTTCGCTGCCCCTGAAGATAGTTGGTCTCCTTGCGCTCCTCACGGTGGCGCTGGGCGGTCTGCGCGGCGCGGCTGCTGCGCGCCGGGCTCGGCACACGCTGACGGTGCTCCGGCTCGGACGCGCGGCGCGGACGCTCCGCCGTCTGGCGGGGGTGCTCCTGCGCGGGCGTCGGCTGCTCCGGCCGATGCTCGGCCGCGCGGCGGCGCTCCTCGCGCTGACGCTGCGCCTCAAGCGCAGCCGGAGAGGTGCGGCGCTTCTTTTTCGCCGGCTGCTGCGCCGGGCGCGCGGCACGGCGCTCCTGCTCCGGTCTTCTGCGCGGTCTATTGCTTTCGTGTTCCATCGGCTATACTACCCTTCTATGTATTCGATCCTCGCGCGGCACGCCCTGAGCCGCTCGACTAAGGCGGCGTATCCACGCTCGATGTGTTCCGTCTGCTCGATCACACTCTCGCCCTGCGCCGCGAGCGCCGCCGTCACCATGGCCGCGCCGCCTCGCAGGTCGGTCGCAGCGACCCGCGCGCCATGCAGCTCGGGCACGCCGCGGATCACCGCGCAGCGTTTTGTTGTTAAAATATCCGCGCCCATGCGCCGCAGAGCCGGGACATGGCGCAGGCGATCGGAAAAGATCGTCTCCTCCATCACGCTGTCGCCGCGCGCCGTAGCCAGCGCCGCCATTACGGGCGCCTGCGCGTCCGTCGGGAAGCCGGGGTAAGGCGCCGTTCGAATGGGGCTGACCGCGCTCCAGCGCGGGCAGGCAACGCACAGCGCGCCCTCCGAGCGGCGCAGGATGCATCCGCCACGCTCGAAAACGTCTGCAACGGCGCAAAGCTCCGACACGCGGGCGCCGCGCAGGAGCAGCTCTCCGCGCGTTGCCGCCGCCATGGACAGAAAGGTCGCCGTCTCGATGCGGTCGGGCATAACGGTGAACTCCGCACCATGCAGCGGCCGCCCTCCGCTCACGCGGAGCACGGACGTGCCCTCGCCGGATATTTGCGCCCCGCAGGCGCGCAGGAAACGAACCATGTCGCAAATTTCCGGCTCTCTTGCCGCGTTGCAGAGCACCGTCTCGCCCTCGGCAGCCAACGCTGCGAGCAGCAGGTTCTCCGTTGCTCCCACGCTGGGCAGCGGCAGCGCCAAGGTGCGTCCGATCAGCCGTCCGGCGGTGCAGCGCACGGAGGCGTCCTGCTCCTGACATTGGGCGCCGAGCAGGCGCAGGCCGCGCAGGTGCAGGTCGATCGGCCGGGCGCCGAGCGCGCAGCCCCCGGGCTGCGCCATTTGCGCCTCGCCGAAGCGCGCGACGAGCGCTCCGAGGAAAATCACAGCGGCGCGCATTCTTTTCATCGCGCGCGGGCAGATCGCCGTCCGGCAGGCCGGCGCCGTATCCACGCAGAGCGTGCATCCGCTGCGCTCCGCGCGGCAGCCGAGGCTGTGAAGAATGTCGATCGCCGCGTCCACGTCGGAAATTGCGGGGCAGTTATGCAGCAGACACTGCGAGCCGGTCGCAAGCGTCGCCGCTAAAATGGGCAGAACGCTGTTTTTTGCGCCGCAGATGTCCACCGCGCCGCAGAGCGGCGTTCCGCCGCGAATCAGATATGCGCCCATAGGCAAACCTCCAAAGGAAATTTGCCCCATCCTATGCCGGAATTATGCCTTTCGTGTCTGAGCCAGCTCCAGAAGGATCCGGTAAATGCGGTCGGCCGAGTCGAGCACGGCTACGTCGCGCATGGCCTTGCGCATGGCCTGACGCCGCGCGCCGTCGGCAAGCAGCTCCTTTGTCGCCCGAAACAGCGTCGCGCCGTCGCAGTCGCGCTCGTGCAGCACGAGCGCCGCACCGCGCCGCGCAAGGATCTGCGCGTTGCGCTCCTGATGATTGTTTGTCACATTCGGAGACGGCACGATGATGCATGGCGCTCCGGCCGCAGCAAGCTCGTTGAGCGTCGAGGCGCCCGCGCGGCTGATGACCACGTCCGCCGCTGCCATCAGCGTCGGCATGTTATAGATATATTCCTGCATTGTGATCTGCGGATGAGCAGCAAGATCGACGCCGTGCTCGCGGACGTACTCCGGCATCCAGCGCCAGCCGAACGAGCCGGTCGCGTGGATATGGCGCCACGTCTCGTTCTGCTCCAGCCGCATAAATTCGGCGATTTTTTTGTTCATTTCGCGCGCGCCGAGGCTGCCCCACGCCGAGACGATCAGCGGCTCGTCGCCGAGTCCCAGCTCTTTTCTCGCCTTGGCGCGTTCGGTGAACACAAATTCCTCCTGCACGGGCATCCCGACGGGGATCACGCGGTCTGCGTGCTTATACCGGTCGCGGCTCTCGGCAAAGCTGACGAGGATGCGGTCGACCTTGTCGCAGACCATGCGCGTAGCAAGGCCGGGCACGGCGTTTGCTTCGTGCAGCGCAGTCGGGATGCGGCGGTGCGCCGCCTGATGCAGGATCGGGTAGCTGGCATAGCCGCCGGTGCCGAGCACGACGTCCGGCCGGAAGCTGTCGAGAATTTCATCCGCACGACGAAACGCACGACGGATCGTGCCGACGGCACGGACGTTGTGCATCACATCCTTCGGATGAACACTGCGCAAAAAGTTGGAGATCGTCAGCGTTTCGATCGGAAAGCCCTCGCGCGGAACAAGCGTTGTTTCCATTCCGTCGTCCGCGCCGACAAAGAGGATCCTGCTGCCGGGCTGGCGCTCGCGCAGGAGCTTGGCAACGGCAAGCGCCGGGTTGATGTGGCCGCCCGTGCCGCCGCAGGTAAAAATGACGTTCATAATAACCCCCTAATCGCCGATGCTGCGGGAAATATTCAGCACGATCCCGCATTCGGCAAGCTGCATGATGAGCGCCGTGCCGCCGGAAGAGAAGAACGGCAGAGAGATGCCGGTCGAGGGCAGCAGATTTGTCACGACCGCGACGTTCAAAATGACCTGTATGGCCAGAAGCGCAGTCAGCCCGACGCCGAGCAGCATGGAAAACCGATCCCGTGCGTGGATGGCGATCCAGAAGCCCCGGATGATGAGCAGCGAAAACAGCAGCAAAATAGCCACAGCACCGATGAAGCCCAGCTCCTCGCAGACCACCGCGAAGATATAGTCGTTGTGCTCCTCGGGCAGATAGAGATACTTTTGTCTGCCCTTTCCGAAGCCCAGCCCCAGCAGGCCGCCCGAGCCGATCGCGTATTCCGACTGCACGATCTGGTAGCCCTCGTCGGAAGCATAGCGCTCCGGGTCGCGCCACGCCATGATGCGGTCGCCGGTGTAGCCGCCGCTCAGCAGCAGCGCCGCCAGGACCGCCGCAGCCAGCACGGCCACAACGATCAGGCATGTTCGGTTTGCCCCGCCGACAAAGAGCATCACGCCCGTGAGCAGGCAGAGAATGATGATCGCAGAAAAATGCGGCTCGAGCTTCAGCAGAACGGAAAACACCGCCAGCGGGAGCAGCGCGATCAGGAATACCGGCACCGAGCGGGCGTTTGCCTGATATTTATCAAGCACCGTTGCAAGATAGACCGCAAGGGAAAACTTGGCAAGCTCGGACGGCTGCAGACTCGTGAAGCCGAGATTGATCCAGCGCGTGGCGCCGTTCGAATTCGTGCCGAGCACGAGCACCAGCACGAGCAGCGCCGCGGCAGCGGCGAGGATCAGCCGGTTGCAGGTCTCATACAGGCGGTACGGCACACGGCTGACAAGCAGCATCACGACCGTGCCGAGCACGGCAAAGACGAGCTGGCTCGTGAAATACCGCGCAGAATTGCCGGTGAGATAATAGGCGCGGGCATAGCTCGCGGAAAAGAGCATGATGAGGCCGACCGCGACCAGCAGCAGCGTCAGGATCAGATAGGGCACGTCGAGCATTCCCGAATTGCGGGCTTTTCCCTTCTGCGTCTGCAAGCGACGCCGCTGTGTCATGCACCCTCACCTCCTGTCGGATCTCAGAACCAGATGCGCACGCCGAACCATGCGACGACGCACATTACGACCGTCGTCAGCACAAAAACCGTCCATATCTTTTTCTCCGACCAGCCGCACATTTCAAAATGATGGTGAATGGGCGCCATTTTGAAGATGCGCTTGCCGTGCGTCAGCTTGAAATAGCCGACCTGCAAAATGTCGGAGAGCGTCTCGATGATGTAGATCAGGCCGACCAGCAGTAGCACCAGCGGCATATCCAGCGCAAAGGCCATGCCGACCACCGCGCCGCCCAAGAACAACGAGCCGGTGTCGCCCATGAAGGTCTGCGCCGGGTAAAAATTATAGAACAGGAAGCCGATCAGGCCGCCGGCCAGCGTCGCCGGGAAGGCGGCAAGGCCGAATTTTTCCTTCGCAAGCGCGGTCACGGTGAAGAAGATCATGACCGGGAGCGTCACGCCGCTTGCCAGACCGTCGATGCCGTCGGTCAGGTTGACCGCATTGACGCAGCCGATGATGGCAAACACCGCAACGGCAAGATAGAGCACGGTCGGGATCCTTGCGACCGGCTCCTTCACGAACGGGATATAAAGGTCGTATTTCAGCTCACCCGTGAAATGAAGCGCAAGCAGGAAGATCACAGCGGCGACCATTTGCAGCAGAAGCTTCTGAAGCCCCGTCAGGCCGAGATTGCGGTGCTTCTTGACCTTGATGAAATCGTCGTAAAAGCCGATCGCGCCGAACATAACGGCCAGCGCCAGCACCAGAAGGTGGGTATAGTCGCCGGTGCGGTAGCCGTACCAACCGGTCACGGCGCAGAACGCGCTCGCGAAAATAAAGCACAGGCCGCCCATCGTGGGCGTTCCGGCCTTGCTGTTGTGCCACTTCGGGCCGACCTCGCGGATCTCCTGCCCGGCCTTGAGCGCGCGCAGACGCGGGATCAGCCATTTTCCCATCAAAAACGCGGCGGCAAAGCCGACCACGATCGAAAGCATCGTCATCAATACAGGTGTGTCCATTCGTTTGCATTCCTTTCGTCAAAAGAGAAGCGGCAGCAGGCGCTCCATTTTCATCCCGCGGCTGCCCTTGAGCAGCAGCGTGTCGCCGTCGCGCAGCAGCGGCTTCAGCGCCTCGGCCAGCGCCTCATGCGTCTGGAAGGCGCGCGCCTTTTCCCCCGCCCCGCGCAGATAATCCGCGCGGTTCGCGCCGCAGACAAAGATCAGGTCGCAGCGCTCGGCCGCATACCGGCCGACCTCAAAATGCGCCTGCGGCGCAAAGTCGCCCAGCTCGAGCATGTCGCCCAAAACGGCGATCCTTCTGCCCTTGGCCTGCGCCAGAACGTCCAGCGACGCGCGCATGGATTCCGGCCCGGCATTGTAGCAGTCGTCGATGACCGTCACGCTGCCATAGCGCAGGATGCGCTGCCGGTGGCCGGTGTTTTGAAACGAGGCCAGCGCCTCTGCGATGCGCGCCTCAGGCACGCCGCATTTCAGGCCGACGGCCACGGCGGCCAGCGCGTCGGGAACATGGTGCAGGCCGGTCAGCGGCAGCGCGATTGGGATGCGGTGCGCCCCGGCCACGGCCGTGAAGCGGATGCCGTCCTCGCTCTGCCGGACGTCGACGGCGCGGACGTCGTTTCCCTCCCCCACGCCGAAGGTCACGGCGTGATGCGCCCCGGCCTCGCGGCGCAGCAGGTCGTTGTCGCCGCAGAAATAGCATGTTCCGCCGGGCTGCAAGCCCTCCAAAATTTCAAGCTTGGCCTTGAGGATGCCCTCGCGCGAGCCGAGGTTCTCGATGTGCATCGTGCCGACGTTCGTGATAACGGCAAGCTCCGGGCGCACCAGAGACGTCAGGAGCGAAAGCTCGCCGAAGTGGTTCATGCCCATCTCGAGCACGGCCGCCTGCGTCTGAGGCGTCAGCCGCAGCAGCATGACCGGAACGCCGAGATCGTTGTTATAGTTTTGGTCGGTCTTGACCGTGCGCAGCGCCGTTTCGAGCACGGCGGCGACCATTTCCTTGGTCGTGGTCTTGCCGACGCTTCCGGTGATGCCGATCACCGTGCAGGAGAGCGTTTTGCGGTATTCGCGCGCAATGGCCTGCAATGCCGCGCGCGTATCCTCGACATAGATTGCCGGGATCTCCGGCGCAAGCGGCTTTGACGCCAGCACCGCCGCAGCGCCCGCAGCCATCGCCGCCGGGACAAAGTCATGCCCGTCGCGCTGACCGCTCAGCGCGACAAACAGCTCGCCCTGCCGCAGCAGACGGCTGTCAAACTGCGCGCCGGCGAAGCGCACATCGGCATACCGCGCCTCAACGCGCCCGCCGCACCACTGCGCCGCCTGCGCAAGGCAGATCATTCCGTTTCGCATAGTGCCGCGGCAACCTCCTCGCGTTCGTCCAGATGGGTTTTCTCCGTGCCCAAAATCTGATAGGTCTCGTGTCCCTTTCCGGCGAGTATTATCATATCATCTTTTTGCCCATGTTGCAAGGCCAAGCGGATCGCTTTGCGGCGGTTTTCCTCCACCAAAACGGGTGTTTCGGTGTTTTCCGTCCCGGCGAGGATCTCGCGAATGATCTCGTTTGGTTCCTCCGTGCGCGGATTATCCGAGGTAACGATCACAAAATCGGCATATTTGACCGCAATGGCGCCCATTTTCGGCCGTTTTTCGCGGTCACGGTCGCCGCCGCAGCCGAACACCAGCACGATGCGTCCCTTGCAGAAATCCCGCACCGAGCGGAGCAGATTTTCCAAACCGTCCGGCGTGTGAGCATAGTCGATCAGAACGGTGTAGTCCTTCCCCGGCGCGGGCACGACCTCGATGCGTCCCTTGACGCCCTTGGCCTGAGCAAGCGCGCGCACGGCCTCGTCCAGTCCGATGCCCAGCTTGCGGGCGATGCCCAGCGTCACAAGGCTGTTGCTGACGGTGAAGCGGCCGGGAATGCCCACGCGCAGATGCGCCCGATGCGCTCCCTCGACCGCGTCCAGCTCAACGTGGTCGGCCGCCAGACGGATGTTCTCCGCGCGCAGCTCGGCCTGCTCGCAGCAGCCGACGGTGAAGCAGCGGCAGGTCGCCGAGGCCATCATCGTTTTCGCGCTCGGATCGTCCAGATTGAACACGCCCTCCGAGCAGAGACGGAACAGCGCGGCCTTGGCCTTGCCGTATTCCTCCATGGTCTTATGAAAATCGAGGTGATCCTCTGTCAGATTCGTGAAGGCGCCGACGGCAAACGGGATCTCATCGACGCGGTGCAGGAACAGCGCGTGCGACGAGCACTCCATCACGACGTGGGTGCAGCCCGCGTCACGCATCCGCGCCAGCAGCCCCTGCAGCTCAAAGCTTTCGGGCGTCGTGCGCTCGGTCTCGAGGCGCTCGTCTCCGACCATGTTGCAGATCGTGCCGATCAGCCCGACCTTAGCCTGCACCGCCCGCTCCAAAACGGACTTGAGCAGATAGGTGATCGAGGTTTTCCCGTTCGTGCCGGTCACACCGACGATCTTCATACTCTCAGCCGGGCGGCCGTACCAGTTCGCGCCGAGGCGCGCCAAGGCGCGGCGGCTGTCGCGCACCTGGATCCACGGCGCGTCCTTCGGCTGCTTCCATTCGCAGACGACGACACCCGCCCCGGCCTCGACCGCATCGGGAATATAGCGGTGGCCGTCGGTCTCATAGCCCGCGATCGCGACGAACATCGCGCCGGGCGTCACATCCCGCGAGGAATGACAGACGGCGGGAATTTCCATATCCAGCGGCGCATGGATCGCAACCACATCCACGCCCGCAAGCAATTCTCTCAGCAGCATAGCTTTTGTCTCCTAATCTACATTTTCTGTGTCAGTGAACACAACGGTAACGGTCGTGCCGCGCGGCACCCGCGTGCCCGGCTCCAGCTCCTGTGAGGTGGCCGTCACATTGCCCACCTTCCGGTCGCTGCCCCGGATCTGCAGGTACAGCCCCAGCTCGTTCAGGCACTGCGTCGCCTGCTCGATCGTCATGCCGCGCAGCTCGGGCACGGTGACCTCGCCCGTCGGCATGGAGTCGTCCGTATAGAGCAGGACGGTCGAGCCGCCCGGAACCTCCTTGCCCGGCGCGGGGCTTTGGCTCACGACGGCCGCACCGTCGCCGATCACGCGGCATTCCAGCCCGGCGTCCCTCAGAAGCTGCCGCGCCTCGGACGGCGTTTTCCCGCGCACGTCGGGCATGGCCACGTTCACGCGCGCCAGCTCGTCTCCGTCATAAACCGGCTCCACGCCGAGATAGGGCAAAATGTCCTCAAGCACCGCCGCGACGGTCGGCGCGGCCATCACGCCGCCGGAGATCACCTGTCCGGAGTTCCCCGGCGTGTCAAGCGCGATCAGCACAACGTACTGCGGCTCGTCGATCGGCGCGATGCCGACAAAGGAGACGATCTTGTCGCGCGTGCCCTGTCCGTTTTCGTCGCGGACGTCGATCTTCTCGGCCGTTCCGGTCTTGCCGCCGACGCGGTAGCCCGCGACCCGGCCATTGGAGGCCGTTCCGTCGGTCACGACGGATTCCAGCAGCCCGCACATCGTTTGCGACGTGCTCTCGGAGATGACCTGACGCACGACGGTGCGCTCGTTGCGGCTTATCACGTTCCCATCGGCGTCGAGCACCTGCGAGACGATGTAGGGCTTGAGCAGATAGCCGCCGTTCACGACCGCCGAGACCGCCCGCACGAGCTGCATCGGCGTGACCTTAACGGTCTGGCCGAAGGAGGTGCTGATGAGGTAGCTCGTGCCGTACTGCGCGGTGTCTGCCAGATGCTCGCGCGTGTGGAACACGCCCGATGCCTCGCCCGGAAGATCGACGCCGGTCGTCTCCATCAGCCCGAAGGCGTCGCAGTAATTATAAAACGTTTCCCCGCCCATTTTCAAGCCAATTTTCGCAAAAGCCAGATTACAGGAATTTTGCAGCGCCTCGGCGGTCGTCTCCGAGCCGTGTCCGGCGGCGCGCCAGCAGTTGAGCACCTGAGAGCGCCCCTCGAATTTCTCGTGTCCGGCGCAGTAAAAGTGATCGTCGAGCGTGACCGCGCCGCTGTCGAGCGCGGAGGCCAGCGTGATGATCTTGAAGGTCGAGCCGGGCTCATAGCCGTCGCTGACGCACCGGTTGCGCCACTGGCTCAGCCGCGCCTCGGCCAGCGCATCCTGATAGGCCGCGAGCGCCTCCTCGCGCGCGGCGCTGCCCTCGGGGAGCTGCACGGCCGCCTCGTGCATGGCCTCCAGCTCGGCGGCGCTTTGTTCGTCCGCGACGGTCAGATAGCGGTTCGGATCATAGCCCCCCAGCGTCGCCATGGCGACGATCTCGCCGGTCTGGCAGTTCATCACGATGCCGAACGCGCCGTTTTGCACGTCGTAGGCGTCGATCGCGTCCTGCATCCGCTTTTCCAGCGCCCGCTGCACGGTCAGATCGAGCGTCAGCTCGAGGCTGCTGCCGTCGGTGGCGCGGTAGTATTTTTCAAAGGAATAGAGCATCTCGGTCTCGTTGTTGCCGCGCGTGGTGATCACGGCGCCCGCCGTGCCCTGAAGCGTCTTGTTGTAGTATGCCTCCAGCCCCTCCGCGCCAACGTTGTCGGCGTTCGTGAAGCCCAGAAGCTGACCGGCGACGCTTCCGTTTGGGTAATAGCGCAGGGAGTCCTGCTCCAGATGGACGCCCTTGATGTTGTTCTCGTTCAAAAATGCGCGAACCTGATTGCAGACCTCCAGCCCCTGCCGCCGCTTGAGCACCTTGTAGCGCATTTGGGTGTCGGCGGCCTGCTCCTTGATAAACGACTCGCTGACGTCCAGGATCGGTGCCAGCTTCTCCGCCAGAAAATCAAGGTCAACGTGCTCCTGCTTGAGCTGCAGAGGGTCAAGGAACACCGTTTCGACCGAGGATGACGCGGCCAGCAGCTCCATATTCCGGTCATAGACCGCGCCGCGCGAGGCCGTCACGCGGGTGCTGCGCGTCTGGTTGCTGATGGCCTTGGCCTCGTAATAGTCGTGCTCGACCAGCATCAGCCTGACGAGCCGTCCCGTCAGCACCAAAAACGCCGCCACACCCAGCAGCGCCATAGCCGCCAGAATCGAGCGCCGAACCGAGGTGTCCGAGACGCTGCGCTGCCGTTTGACCGGCTTGGGCGGCCGTTTGTTCAGCTCTTTGCGCTTCATTTTGCCGACCTCGCCTCCTCACGCAAGCGATAAAATCGGGCGGCAGTCCGAAAAGTGCCGCCCATGAACTATATGTGTCCTCTCAGGAAAAATATGCCTTCAGATCGGCGAACAGGAAGCGAAACGCATCGTAAATGCGCTCGAACGCATTGCGCTCCGTCGGCTGCGCATAGACCTCCGCAGTGTCCGCGGGCGCGACCTCGACATAGACCTTTTGCAGCGGGCTGGCCTCGTGCAGGCCCAGCTCACGCGCGCGCCGCTCGACCTGCTGCAGATCGATGCCGGCCTCATACTGCGCGCGAAGCGCGTCGTTTGTGTCGCTCAGCTCGGAGATATCCTGCTTCAGCTCGCCGACCCGGCTTTGCAGCTCATACAGCCGGACGTAGCTGAACACGACCAAAAACAGCAGAAACAGCGCCGCAGCGGCACCCAGCGCCGCAACGGGCGAGACGGCCGCGCGTTTTCTCTGCGCGGGCTTCTCCCTCGCCGGAACGTCCGGCAGACGCTCCGGCTTTTTCGCAGGAGGACGCGGCGAACGCTTCCGCGCGGCATAAAGATCCACGGCGGAGCTGCCTTCACTGCGATAGGGGTTCATCTCGCGTCCTCCTTCCGTATTTTATCGGAGTTTTTCCGCCACGCGCAGCTTTGCGCTGCGGGCGCGGGGGTTTTCCTCCAGCTCCCGTGCGCCGGAGACGATGGGCTTGCGCGTGAGCACGCGCACCTTCGGCTTTTTCCCGCAGATGCAGACCGGAAATTCCGGCGGGCACGTGCAGCCTCGGGCAGCCGCCTGCATCGCGTTTTTCACGATGCGATCCTCCAGCGAATGAAAGGTGATAACAGCCAGCCGCCCGCCGGGGTTCAGGCGATCGACGGCATCGTGCATCAGCCGGCTGACGGAATTCAGCTCGTCGTTGACGGCGATGCGAATGGCCTGAAAGCTTCGCTTTGCAGGGTGCTGCTTTTCGCGCAGAGCCTGCGGCGGCATGGCCGAGCGAATCACGTCGACCAGCTCGAGCGTGGTTTCGATCGGGCGCTGCTGCCGACGGCGGACAAGCGCCGCGGCGATCTGCGGCGCATAGCGCTCCTCGCCGTATTCATAGAGGATGCGGCGCAGCTCCTCCTGCGGCCATTCGTTGACCACGACGGCCGCCGTGAGCGTCTCGTCGCGATTCATCCGCATATCCAGCGGCGCATCGGCCATGTAAGAAAAGCCGCGCGACGCGTCGTCAAGCTGGGGCGAGGAGACGCCGAGGTCAAAGAGCATCCCGTCCACGCCGTCCAGACCCAAGCCGTCCAAAATCTCGTTGATCCGGCAAAAATTGCTGTGCACGGTCGTCACGCGGTCTGCAAAGGGCTTCAGCCGCTCCTGCGCCGCGCGCAGCGCGACCGCGTCGCGATCGACGCCGATCAGGCGTCCGGTCGTCAGGCGGCGGCAGATCTCATAGGAATGTCCGGCGCCGCCGAGGGTACCGTCGAGGTAGACCCCGTCCGGCCGGATGCTCAGCGCCTCGATGCACTCGTCCAGCAGGACGGATTTATGTTGGAATTCCATCAAAAGCCCAGCTCCTCCATCACGGCAGCCAGCGCTTCGGGCGTCAGATACTTCTGCTCCTCCGCCTCATAGCGCTCCGCCGACCAGATCTCCGCGCGCCCGGCCTGTCCGAGGAAGACCGCCTCCTGCGTGATCCCGGCATAGGCGCGGAAGGACTCCGGCAGGAGAAAGCGCCCCTGCTTATCCGGCTCGCACTTCACAACGTTGGCGAAAAACACGCGCATACTGCGCGCCTTCGACGCCGGAAGCGCGTTGCAGTGGTCGAGCACCCGTTGCCATTCCGCCTCGGGATAGACCGTCAGGCAGGCGTCGGGCGCCTTGGCAACATAGAAGGCGCTGCCCAATTCCTCGCGCAGCTTCGCCGGGACGAACAGCCGCCCCTTGGGGTCGAGCGCATGACGATATTGGCCGAACATCTCCTCAGCTCCTTCCATTTTGCTCTAAAAGCTTCCACTTCGCTCCACTTCATAACAAGTATACTATCTTTTTCTGTAAATTGCAATCTTTTTTTGTAATTTCGGGAAAAACAAGCCAAAAATCCCGCTCATACGAGCGAGACTACGGAAGAATCGTCTTTGCCTGAGCTGCGGAGGCTTTTGTTGAACCGGGCAGCTTCAAGGGCCGCCCGCCGGCGGCTCCCCTTTTTGGCATTTTTTCGTCTATGGGCTTGACAATCGTCCCGCCGTCGGATAAAATAAAGCAACAAACGTAGCGCAACGTCAGTTGTGCTATGATCGAGACATACACAACGGGAGGAATGCCATATGCCCCGAAAAAATCGCTTCACTCGCGAGGACATGATCGCCGCAGCACTGGAGCTGACGCGCACGCGCGGGAGCGCCGCCGTCACGGCGCGCGGTCTTGCCAAGGCGCTCGGCTCATCGTCCAAGCCGATCTTCGGCCTTTTTGAGAGCATGGACGAGGTGCAGCGCGCAGTGCGCGACGCCGCCTGTGCGATCTATCAGCGCCGCATTGACGAAGCCATGACAAGCGGCGAATTTCCGCCCTTTAAGGCCAGCGGCATGGCCTACACCCGCTTCGCGCGGGAAGAGCCGGAGCTGTTCCGGCTGCTGTTCATGCGCGACCGGTCAAACGAGCGCCCGGAGCCGCAGGAGGACATCCGTCCCCTGCTGACGATCCTGCAAAAAAATCTCGGCATTTCCGAGGACGAGGCGCGGCGCTTTCACCTTGAAATGTGGGTGTGCGTCCACGGCATCGCCACGATGCTGGCCACGTCCTATCTGGATTGGCCGGACGAACAGGTCAGCCGGATGCTCTCGGACTTTTATCTCGGGCTGAAGCGGCGCTATGAGGAGGAGAATGCATATGCAGGCCATTGAAGCGATCGATCTGACCAAGCGATACGGCGAGGTCACGGCAGTCGACCACCTGACGCTTAGCGTGCACGAGGGCGAGCTGTTCTCTCTTTTGGGCGTGAACGGCGCGGGAAAGACCACGACGCTCAAGCTGCTCACCTGCCTGACGCGGCCGACCTCGGGCGACGCTCGCCTGTTCGGGCACAGTGTCTCCTCCGAGCCGTCGGCCGGAAAGCGGCTCATCGGCGTATCGCCGCAGGAGACGGCGGTCGCGCCGAAGCTGAACGCGGCGGAGAATTTGGAGCTCATGGGCTGCGCGCACGGTCTTTCGAGCGCGCAGCGACGCCAAAGGACGGCCGAGCTGGCCGAGGCGCTGGGGCTGACACCGGTGCTGCGGCGCAGAGCCGGAACGCTCTCCGGCGGCTGGCAGCGACGCTTGAGCATTGCCATGGCGCTCATTGGCGAGCCGAAGATCCTGTTTCTCGACGAGCCGACGCTGGGGCTGGACGTGATCGCGCGCAGCGAGCTTTGGGGCGTCATCCGCTCCCTCAAGGGGCGGGTCACGGTGATCCTGACGACACACTACATGGAGGAAGCCGAGGCGCTTTCCGACCGCATCGGCATCCTGAAGCACGGCCGCCTGTCCGGCCTCGGCACAGCCGAGGAGCTGAAGCGGCTGACCGGCTCGGAGCGATTCGAGGACGCGTTCATCCGGCTTGCGGGGGAGGTGAAGCAATGAGACTATGGGGGTTTTCCGCGCGCACGGCGAAGGAGATCCTGCGCGACCCGCTGGCGCTGCTCTTCGGTCTGGGCTTTCCGCTGGCGCTGCTGCTTTTGCTCTCGGCGATCCAGTCCAATATTCCCGTTGCCCTGTTCGAGCTTGACCGGCTCGTCCCCGGGCTGACGGTCTTCGGGCTGTCCTTCCTGACCCTGTTTTCCGCGACGCTCATTGCCCGCGACCGCGAGACGGCGCTGCTGCAGCGGCTTTACACCACGCCGCTGACCGCCGCGGATTTTGTGCTCGGCTATGCCCTGCCCATCTTCCCGCTTGCGCTGGCGCAGGACGCGGCGTGTTATCTTGCGGCGCTTCCGCTCGGGATGCAGCCGCGCATCGGGATGCTCTATGCCCTGCTGTTCATCCTGCCGACCTCCCTCGTCTATATCGCGCTCGGGTTGCTCTGCGGCAGCGTATTCAACGTCAAGCAGGTCGGCGGCGTCTGCGGCGCGCTGCTGACCAACCTCTCGGCGTGGCTCTCAGGCATCTGGTTCGACCTCGAGCTGGTCGGCGGCACGTTCCGCAGGATCGCCTACGCGCTCCCCTTCGTGCACGCCGTCAAGCTCGAACAGGCGGCGCTGGCGGGTGACCTTCCCGCGCTGCTCGGGCATCTGTGGTGGGTGCTCGGCTACGGCGTCGGCATTTCGCTGCTCGCCGTGCTGCTGTTCTACCGACAGATGCGTAGGCAGTAGCAAAACGCCTGATGTTGTATAATAATATTGCATAGAGCTTTATCTCTTTGAAGACAAAAAAGTAGGGCATTGCCCTACTTTTTTCTTATTATATCTCCCAATGGAGTCCACCGGCGCCGTATCTTCCGATGGACGGAACAACAAATTTTTCACTGACACCATGCTTATTTAAGGAACCTCTGATTAAATCGGTTTAATTCTGTCCCCATTCGGGGTATTCGCCGCTTTTGGGCTTAGTTAAGGCGATTTGGGTGCAAAATAGCCACCATAGCGTTCCTTTTTTGCTCCATTTCCCGAAAAAGGGCAGACTGCCCCTATATCAGGTCGTGGAGAGTTTTCGCCCGGCGATCGCAAGGACGTATAGGTTGGCGCAGGCGAACATCGCGTACAGCCGATTCTCGTTTTTCTTCAAGCCGCGATATGCTGTCTTTTTATAACCAAAATGACACTTAATAATTCGAAATGCGTGTTCCACTTTACAGCGCACCGAGGATTTGCGGTTCTCAATATACCGTTCCCAGTCAATTGCGTTGTCAGATACATGAGGCAGCTTTCCGGGACGGCGGTTCATGCGGTAATCTATGCTGGATAAATGCGCATCGCTGGTTATTTCGGAACGCTTTTGGATTCCCAGATACCCGGCATCCCCATACACCACTTCATCGTCTTCGCGAATCAACGCGGCTGCCTGCGTGATGTCATGTGTATTTGCCACCGTGACCGTCATGGTATGCACAAGCCCACTGCCTGCATCCACGCCGATGTGGCATTTCATCCCGACCAAGGAATGATTTCGTCCATGATCTCCAGAAACTCTTCCCGCTTCGTTTTCTTCTTGCGGCAGCTGTACTCGATGTCTGTAAATGTTTCTTGCTTCATTGCCTGCACCACCGTTGCTTTGATGGGGTTATTATACCATATCCGGAAGCTCTTTGGTAGGGCGGATTAAATCAGAGGTTCCCTAGACCCGCACGATCTCCCGCACGCGGTCGAGCGGAATGCGGCTCCCGTCGACAAAGCGCAGCTCGCCCGTGACCGTGTCGATCTGTCTCAGGCAGCCCGTTTTTAGGCGATATGCCCCGCCCGCCTTCCGCTCATCCGGCTCAAAATAACACACGCGCACCTCCGGCCTCTCTGGGATCGCCTCCAGCAGAAGCCGGAGCTTTTTATCCAACTCCTCCGCCGCGCTTTCAGAAAGCTCCGTCTGCGCGTCGGTCAGCCGCGCCGTTTCCCGCACGGCATCCTCGTAACCGCTCAGCGCTGAAAAGGGTGCAAACTGCGCTGCGCGTTCGCGGTTCGGCATAGGCGGATGCCTGCCGGAATACCGGCGCTCATGCTCCAGAATCGCAGCATATTTTCGGTTCATGCCCTGTGCCCTCCGATCTGGCCGTTGCGCTCGCGCATGGTCGCGCCGTCAAGGAAGTTGCTGCCTCTCAGGATCGCGTTTTTCCCATAGCGCTGCCGAAGCGCAACGACGGTCTGCTGCCGCCGCTTCTCGCGCAGCAGCTCCGCCTCCTCCTGCGCAGCGCGGCGCTGCTGCTCCTGCGGCGTGCTGAACAGGTCGAGCTGCACCGCCTCCTCCCGTGCCTCAGCGAGGCGTTCGGGCAAAACGTGGTTGGCAGTGATGTTCACCCGGCGCACCAGCAGCTTCGGGTCGGTGATGCGGTCAAACAGGCGCAGTATTGCCGCCGTCATCAGGCGCGCCGAGGCCGTCTGCCGGCCGAGACCCTCCGTGCCGTGGGCGTGCTTCGGCACACAGCGGCCGTAATGATCCCGCACGACCGCCCCACGATAGGCCGCGCGCGCGGCCGGAGCGCTCAAATTTTCAATGTCATAGCCAACCGACAGCACAAGCTGATCGGTCACGAGACGTTTTTCCACCAGCTCGAGCGCAAGCTGCTCCGTCATCTCCCAGACGATCAGCCGCGCCTTGTCATTCGGATACGGACAGTGCAGCACCTGCCCTGCGCCGAGGCTGCTCGCCTCCGGGCGATAAGCCTGAATGTCGCCGAGGGTGCAAAGCTCAACACCCCACGCATGGTCGATCAGCAGACCCGCATTGACACCGAAGGCGCGGTAAAACCATTCCTCGTCCCATTCCGAACGCGCGGCAATGTCGCCCATCGTGTGCATACCGGCGGCCTCGAGCTTTCGCGCATAGCCCGGCCCGAGCCGCCAAAAATCCGTCAGCGGGCGATGCTCCCAGAGCTGCCGCCGGTAGCCGTGCTCGTCGAGCTCGGCGATGCGCACGCCGTTTTCGTCCGGCTCGGTGCGCTTGGCCAGAATGTCCATGGCGATCTTGCAGAGATAGAGATTCGTCCCGATCCCGGCCGTGGCCGTGATGCCCGTGGTGCGCAAAACATCCGCGATCATCCGCTTGGCCAGCTCCCGCGCCGTCAGGCCGTAGGTCTTGAGGTAGGCCGTCGCATCGATGAACACCTCGTCGATGGAATAGACGTGGATGTCCTCGGGCGCGACGTATTTCAGATAGGTCTGATAGACCCGCGTGCTGACGTCGATATACCGCGCCATTTTCGGCGGCGCAATGATATAATCCAGCTCGAGCGACAGGTCACTGCGCAGCTCCGGCGCAAAGCAGGACTTCCCCGCAAATGCTCTCCCCGGCGCACGGGCGCGGCGCAAAACGTTGACCTCGCGCACCCTCTGCACGACCTCGAACAGCCGCGCACGGCCGGAAATGCCGAAGGCCTTGAGCGACGGCGTCACGGCAAGGCAAATGGTCTTCTCCGTGCGGGAGGCGTCGGCAACGACGAGGTTGGTCGTGAGCGGGTCGAGTCCCCGCGCGACGCACTCCGCCGAGGCGAAAAACGACTTCAGATCGATCGCCAGATAGCTCCGCTCCCCCATGGTTTCGCCCCCTCTTTATGGAACGGTTCGTTCCTGATAGAATCATTATAGCGGATCGATTCATAAATTGCAAGCGGAATTTTTCGGAAGCCGCACCTGTCGTTTTTTTCAAAAGAAAGCACTTGCGTTTGCCGCAATTCGTGTTACAATAAGAATATGGAAGGGCGCAGGCGGTCTCCGTTCTTTTCCGCCATGTGCGTCCCCGGAAAGCAGAAAAACAGAATAAAGGAGACATGAACATGCGCAGTACCCCCACCCGTGAAGCGCTTTATCAGCTTCATGGCAGGCCACCGCTCGGCTCTGCCGTCTCGCTCGCTCTGGAGCACCTCGTCGCTATGATCGTCGGCTGCGTCACGCCGGCCATCATCATCTCCCAAGCCGTCGGTCTGGACGCCTCGGACAGCGTGTTGCTGATCCAGACATCGCTCGTCATGTCCGCCATCTGCACGCTCCTGCAGCTCTTCCCGCTCGGCAAGCGCTTCGGCTCCGGCCTGCCCGTCATTTTGGGCGTCAGCTTTGCCTATCTGCCCAGTATGCAGGCCATTGCAACGGCCGGGGGCGGCATTGCCGCAATCTCGGGCGCAGTTTTGGTCGGCGGCGCGGTCGCCGTGGTCGTCGGCCTGTTCACCAAGCAGATCCGCAAGCTCTTCCCGCCGGTCATCACCGGCACCGTGGTCTTTACGATCGGTCTTTCGCTCTATCCCACGGCCATCAACTATATGGCCGGCGGCACGGCGAATACCGCCGAGCTGATCGCCTCAAAGGGACTGACGAGCGCTCTGGTCTATGGCTCCTGGCAGAACTGGCTGATCGCCGCTCTGACGCTGGCCGCCGTCATTCTCCTCAATCAATACGGCAAGGGCATCTGCAAGCTCGCCTCCATCCTTCTGGGCATGGTGTTTGGCTATCTGGTCGCCCTTTGCTGCGGCATGGTGGATTTCTCCGGCGTCTCCGACGCTGCATGGTTCTCCATGCCGAAGCCGCTGCATTTCGGCATCCACTTCGATCTGTCGAGCTGCATCGCGCTGGGGCTGCTCTTCGCGATCAACTCGATCCAAGCCATCGGCGATTTCACCGCCGTCACAGTTGGCGGAATGGGGCGTGAGCCGGAGGATCGCGAGCTGCAGGGCGGCATCCTTGCCTACGGCGTGGGCAACATTCTGACGGCGCTGGTCGGCGGCCTGCCGACGGCGACCTATTCCCAGAACGTCGGCATCACCTCGACCAATAAGGTCATCAACCGCACCGTCTTCACGCTGACCAGCGCATTTTTGCTGCTGGCGGGCATCATTCCGAAATTCTCCGCCATTTTGAGAACCATTCCGCAGTGCGTGCTCGGCGGCGCGACGGTCACGGTCTTCTCCACGATTGCCATGACCGGCATGAAGCTCATTGCCTCGCAGGAGCTTTCCGCCCGCAACACGACCATCGTCGGCCTCTCCGCCGCGCTCGGCGTCGGCGTGTCTCAGGCCAGCGGCGCGCTGGGTCAGCTTCCCGAGAGCGTGACGATGATCATCGGCAAGTCCCCGGTCGTCATTGCAACGCTCATGGCCGTTCTGCTGAACCTGATTCTCCCGAAAGAAGGCCAGTCGCGCAAGGGCATTTTTCACCGCAAAAAGGACACCTGATACTGATTCTTGATTATATTTTTTCATAAGCAGAAAACCGAACGGACGTCGCAATTCAACGACGTCCGTTCGGTTTTTCCGTTCTTCGACCCATGGCAAGATCGCACACCCGCATCTGAACCTGATACCATACCCGTTTCCCATGCAGCCAGCTCAGAAACGGCTGCCTCACGGCACACGGCCCGATCCGCTTAATGCTGCTCGGTTCCCCGCCTGACATGGTTCACGGGAGGTCGTTGCGCGAGACCGATCCCTCAACACCGCTTACACGGACAGACGGCACAGCACAAGCCCTCGTGCGGGAATTCATTCCTGCTATAGCGGATTGCAGGTCACAGGGCACCGCTATCTCCCCAACTAGTGCGACCTTGCCACAGGCCGAAGCCCGGATGAATTCTCCGATTATTCTGGAAGCTCTGATCAGCTCGACGAGAGCCGCAAGCGAGAATTGCTTCTCCGGCTGAGCACTTCATAAGCGAAGAAGGTCTGCCCGCTTTTGAAGCTGCACGGAGCTGCAAAAATCTGCTGCTCAGCCGACGGCGACCGGCTCAGAGATTCCGTTGTTTTATCCGGCGCAGGGCCGGGGCGACAGCTCGGTCTTACTGATCCAGCTCGGCCAGCTTGTCGTCAATATAGTCGGCCAACGCGCCGATCGTGGTGATGTCCGTCTCGCCTTCCATCTCGAAATCGACACCCAACTCCTCCTCCATGTCCATCATCATTTCGACCATGTCCAGAGAGTCAAGATGCAGGCTGTCAAAGGTGGTGTCGCGGGACATTTCCTCGACGGGAATGTCAAGCTGCTCGGAAAGATAGGTTCTGATTCTGTCGTACATATGTTTCTCTTCCCCCGATTTCGGAAATTGCTTCCGAAAAAAGTTCTACAACTATGATACAGTTTTTTCGGCCAATGTCAAGAGGAAATTCATATGATTCAGACATTTTGGACATTTTGCACAGAAGTCTCAATTCAGGAAGTCTCGCAGCACCTTAGAGCGGGACGGGTGGCGCAGCTTTCTGAGCGCCTTGGCCTCAATTTGACGGATTCTCTCTCGCGTCACGTTGAATTCCTCGCCAACCTCCTCCAGCGTGTGCATTTTCCCGTCCGTCAGGCCGTAGCGGAGGCAGAGCACCTTCTCCTCGCGCGGCGTCAGCGTCTTGAGCACACCCGCAAGCTGCTCGCGAAGCAGCGCAAAGGCAGCGGCATCAGCCGGCTCATAGGCCTCCTCGTCGGGGATGAAATCGCCGAGGTGGCTGTCGTCCTCCTCGCCGACCGGCGTCTCCAGAGAGATCGGATCTTGCGACATGCAGAGGATCTCCTCGACCTTTTCCAGCGGAAGCTGGAGTCGATGCGCGATCTCCTCGGGCGTCGGGTCGCGCCCGAGCTCTTGCAAAAGCTCATGATTGGCGCGGGCGACGCGGTTGATCGTCTCGACCATGTGCACCGGAATGCGAATGGTGCGCGCGTGGTCGGCAATTGCGCGCGAGATGGACTGACGGATCCACCACGTGGCATAGGTGGAGAATTTATAACCCTTGGTGTGGTCAAATTTTCCGACGGCCTTGATGAGGCCGAGATTCCCCTCTTGGATCAGATCGAGGAAGGGCAGTCCGCGCCCGACATAACGCTTGGCGATCGAGACGACGAGCCGCAGATTCGACTCGATCATCCGGTCATAGGCCGCCTCGTCGCCGTCGGCCAGCTTGGCGGCCAGCTCCTGCTCCTGCTCGGTGGTCAGCAGCGGAATTTTCCCGATCTCCTTGAGGTACATACGAACCGGGTCGTTCACGCTCATCGTCTCGGAGATCTCCTCGGTGTCGAGCAGCTTCTCCTCCTCGACCAGCTTCAGCTCCTCGGCGCTCGGGGAAAGCTCCTCCGGCTTTTGAAGAAGCTGCACCACGTCGCTGACGTCGATCTCGATCCCGGCAGCCTCCAGCGCGTCATAGATCATGTCGGTCTGCTTCTCGTCGGCGTCGATGGAGTCGAGCGCGTCGATCAGCTCAGCGGAGGTCAGCTTCTTCTCCTTTTTTCCCTTCTCAAGGAGCTGACGGAGCTTCTCGTGCAGCTTATCCTCGGCGCCGGACTGTTCGATCTGTTTCCGTTCTTCCATGTTATGTACCTCCATAACCTTTTTTCCTGCGGAGCTGCTCCTGCATTTTCAAAAGCAACTCGGCATCGACCGTATTCTGTTTGACGCGCTCCTCGCGCAGGATCTGCAGGCAGTCGTCCATCGCCTGCTCGGAGATCGGCGCGTCCGTTTTTTGCAGGATCGACGTCAAATGCGCCATTTCCGCAGGTGAGAGCACCTCGCTCAGCGCGCCCGGCGAAACAGCCAGATCGTGCCGCCAGCGCTCGCGCAGCGCCGCGAACGCGCGCCCGAACATCGGCACGGAGAAATCCTCGGCCTTCAGCTCCTCCGCTCGGTCGAACAGCACCGGCTCGCGCAGAAGCAATCTGAGGATATCCTCCTCGGCGATCGCCGAGCGGAGGTTGTCATAGCGAATTTCGCGACTCTTCGGCTGCCGATTCACAGCGATTTCCAGATCCCGCCGCTCCTGCTCCTTTTTCTGCCTGAACGTGCGCTTTTTCAGCGCCGCAGCAACGTCGAGCTTCATAACCTCAGGAGACAGCCCGGCCATTTCCGCCGCTCTCGTTGCGTAGATTTCCCGCTCGACCGACGTTCTATAGCTGGAAATAAGCTCCGCTGCAGCCTTGGCAAATTCCACCTTTTGCTCGTCAACGGACAGATCGTAACGCATTTGCAGCGAACGCAGACGATATTCCGCCTGATTTTCGCACTCCCGAAGCAGGAGCTTGAAGCGGTCGGCACCGTATTTTTTCAAAAATTCGTCCGGATCCTTTGCCCCGCGCATCCGCAGGATCTTCACGCGCAGGCCGACCTTCTCGAGCATCGGGATCGCCCGCTGCGTCGCGTTCTGCCCGGCAGCGTCGCCGTCGTAGGTCAGAACGACCTCGTTGGTATATTTTGAGAGCAGGTCAGCGTGCTCGCGCGTCAGCGACGTGCCAAGCGAGGCCACGGCGCAGTCAAAGCCGTGCTGATGCAGGGCGATCGCGTCCATATAGCCCTCGGTCAGGATGATATAGCCGGCCTTGCTCTTTTTTGCGATGTTCATCGCGAATAAATTCCGCCGCTTGTTGAAGAGGATCGTCTCGGACGAATTCAGGTATTTCGGCTCTGAGTCGTCCATCACGCGGCCACCGAAGCCGATCACGTTGTTGCGCACGTCGATGATCGGGAACATCAGGCGGTTGCGAAACCGGTCGTAAAACGTGCCCTTGTCCTTTTTTTCCAGCACCAATCCGGCCTCAAGCAGTTCGCTTTTTTCGAAGCCGAGCGCCGTCATGGCGCGGATCAGGCTGTCCCACGCGTTTGGCGCATAGCCAAGGCCGAAGCGCGTGATCGTCCCGGCCGAGAGGCCGCGCCGCTGCGCATATTCGCGCGCCTTCTGCGCCTGCGGCGTTTTTAGCTGCTCGTGGAAAAATCGCGCAGCCGCCTTACAGAGCGCCAGCAGGCGCTCTTTTTTCTTGTACTGCGAGCGCTCGGCGTTGTCCTCCGGCACCTCAAGCCCGGCGCGCTTGGCCAAAAATCGCACCGCATCCGGATAACTGAGGTTTTCGATCTCCATGATGAAGTTGACAACACCGCCGCCCTTGTGGCAGCCGAAGCAATAGAAGATCCCCTTGTCCGGCGCAACGGAAAAGGACGGCGTTTTTTCGCCGTGGAAGGGGCAGAGGCCAAAGAGATTGCTGCCGCGCCGCGTCAGCGCAACATACTGCCCGACGACGTCCTCGATCGGATTTCTTTGATTCAATTCGTCCAAAAAAGCCGGCGAAAACGCCATGGTCTCCCCTCCTTCTTATCCTCTCACCTGCCACGCAAGCGGAATGAACAGCTCGTCATATTTATACATTGCGTATTTGTCGGTCATTCCGGCGATATAATCGCAGACCGTGCGCTCCATGCCGTCGAAGCTGAGCTGCGGCTGGAAGTCTGCCGGGAGCGCCTCGGGATGACTGATGTAGTAGGTGTACAGCTCCTGCAAAATGCGCCGCGCCTTGACCTCCTCTCCCTTGGCCACGGGGTTTTTATAGACGCGCTCGAACATGAAATCGCGCAGCGCCTCCATGGTCGCGTCGACCTCGGGATCCATGCCAAGCTCACCGCTTTGGAGCGTATGCACGATCATATTGGTCACGAGCGAGTTGATGCGGTCGCGGTGGGTGCTGCCCAGCACGTCCGCGATCTGGCGCGGAATGTCGGAATCGGTCAGGATCCCGGCGCGCATGGCGTCGTCGATGTCGTGGTTGATATAGGCGATCTGGTCGGACTTGCGGACGATCTGCCCCTCAAGCGTCTCCGGCAGACGGCTGTGACGGCTGTGCCCGAGGATGCCCATACGCACCTCGTAGGTCAGGTTCAGCCCCTGCCCGTCCTTTTCGAGGATGTCCACCACACGCAGAGACTGCTCGTTGTGGCGGAAGGGCTTGCCCGTCACCTCGCTGAGCGCGACCTCCCCGGCGTGGCCGAAGGGCGTGTGCCCGAGATCGTGCCCGAAGGCAATGGCCTCCGCAAGATCCTCGTTCAGGCTCAGGGCGCGCGTGATGGTGCGCGCGATACGCGCGACCTCGAGCGTATGCGTCATGCGCGTGCGGTAATGGTCGCCCTCCGGCTGGAGGAAGACCTGCGTCTTGTGCATCAAGCGGCGAAACGATTTGCTGTGCAGAATGCGGTCGGAATCGCGCTGATAGCAGGTGCGCATATCGTTCTGGGTGGGCGGCTCCTCGCGGGGTCTGCCCCTTGAGGCGTCGGAAAATTGCGCCCTCCGGTCGAAAAACAGATGCTCTCGGCGTTCCAGCTCCTCGCGAATCGTCATGTTCCTCCCTGCCCTTTCTTCTCTCAGGCCTCCGGCTGAACCGGGAATGCCCGGTATTCGTCCTCCCCCGGCATCCCCTCGACGGTGCCGGACGTGAGATCAAAAATGCGGCTCAAAAACGGCTCGGTCTGCTTTTTCGGCAGCAGCAGCTCCAGCATGATCTCCGCGCCGAAGTCGGTTTGGTCGATCACGCCGCCGAAGGCGGGAACCTCCAGCTTGACGCGCTCATACCAGCTATAGGGGATGGGCAGCAGGACGCGCGTCCAAACCTGCTTGACGGAGCGCCCTGCGGCGTCGAGTCCGAGCTTGGCGCTGTGCGCATAGGCGCGGACGAGGCCGCCAGCCCCCAGCAGCGTGCCGCCGAAATAACGCGTCACGACGCAGAGAACGTTGAACATTCCCTCGCGCTGCAAAACCTGCAAAACCGGCATACCGGCCGTTCCGCCCGGCTCGCCGTCGTCGGAAAACCGCGTTGCGCCGTCGCGAATGATGTAGGCATAAACGTTATGTGTTGCGTCCCAATAGGTCTCGCGCATCTGCTTCAGCCGCGCCAGCGCCTCCTCCTCCGTATTGACCAAAAAGATGTGGGAAAGGAAGCGCGAACGCTTTTCGACGAACTCCGCCTCGGCGTCTCGGGTCGGAACCAGATATTCCTTCATCCGTGCTCCCTCTCATACTGCCGATAGCGGCGGTAAAGCTCGTCCTTGCAGGTCAGTTGAACCACGATCCCCTCCGCCGTATATTCCACGTTATGTACCTGTGCCTGCTGATGCAGCACGTCCAGCACGCCGCCCTGCGCATAAGGCAGCAGCAGCGTAACCTCATGCAGCTCTCCGAGCAGCGTCTGCTCGATGCGCGTGAGCAGCTCATCCATGCCGACGCCGCTGCGGGCGCAGATGGGGATGTTTCGCTCCCCAATCGGATAGTCGCTGATGTCATCGAGCAGATCAGCCTTGTTGTAGCACCGCAAAACCGGCACGCCGGGCTTGGCAAGCTGCTCGATCAAACGGTCGACCACGGCAATGTGCTCATCGCGCTGCGGATCGGAGGCGTCGATCACGTGCAGCAGCAGGTCGGCATATTGCAGCTCCTCGAGCGTGGCCTTGAAGGCCTCGACGAGGTGATGCGGAAGCTTCGCGATGAAGCCGACGGTGTCCGACAGCAGCACCTCCAGATGGTCGGACACACGCAGGCGGCGCGTGGTCGTGTCCAGCGTGTCAAACAGGCGGTCGTTGGCGGGGATGCCCGCGCCCGTGAGCTGATTGAGCAGGGTAGATTTCCCCGCATTGGTATAGCCGACCAGTGCCACGACCGGCACGGCGTTCTTCATGCGGCGCTCGCGCTGCACGCCGCGCACCTTGCGCACCTCGGCCAGCTCGGTCTTGAGCCGGTCGATGCGCTCGCGGATATGCCGCCGGTCGGTCTCGAGCTTCGTCTCGCCGGGACCGCGCGTGCCGATGCCGCCGCCGAGCCGCGACATGGACTTGCCCATGCCGGAGAGCTTCGGCAGCAGGTATTGATACTGCGCCAGCTCGACCTGCAGACGACCCTCGGCCGTCTTGGCGCGCTGGGCAAAAATATCGAGGATCAGGGCGCTGCGGTCGAGCACCGTCGCGTCGGTCAGCTCCTCAAGCGCCCGGATCTGCGACGGCGAGAGGTCGTTGTCGAACACGACCAGATTCGCACCGGTATGCTCCAGCAGCTCGCGCACCTCCTGCGCCTTGCCCTCGCCGATGAAGCTGTGCGGGTCGGGCGTTTTGCGGTTTTGCAGCACCTTGGCTGTGCATTCGCCGCCCGCCGTCTCAAGAAGCGCCTCCAGCTCGTCGAGGGATTCCTCGGTAGCCGTCTCCTCCGGGCGGAAGCAGTCGGCGTTCAGCCCGACCAGAACGGCCTTTTCGATGGTAACACGTTCGTTCAAATTCATAAATATCTCCAGTCCTGCGTCGACGAAAATCGACAGATAATGAAAAAAGTCCGCACCGATGCGGTGCGAACTTTACTCATTACTTCAGACCGAACTTCTTGTTGAAACGGTCAACACGTCCACCGGTGTCAACCAGCTTCTGCTTGCCGGTATAGAAAGGGTGGCACTTGGAGCAAATTTCAACCTTGATGTCCTTTTTCGTGGAGCCGGTCTCAATAATCTCGCCGCACGCGCATCTGATTGTAGTCTGTTCGTACTTCGGATGGATACCTTCCTTCATTGCTTTCACCTCTTTCTTATAGTCGTCGTCAGGGATTTAGTAGTCCCTTTGTATTCAATCGCCCAGATATAGTATCACATTTTTCACCGGATTGCAAGCATTTTTTTTCGATTGCTGCAGAAAAATCTTTATTTTTCGTCGGACGCCGCAGGCATCGGCGCAAGAAAAAGCCGGCGTTCTCGTTCTTGGTTGACATAACATCGTTCCCCGGTGTGAAACAGACCGTAAAGATCGTCGGCGCGGCGCTCCAGCTCGGCATAGGGGCAGGCAGGCGCGCGCTCGCCTGCGTGCAGCAGCGGCGCGCCGTTTTTTCTTGCGCGGCGGAGCACAGCCTGCCCGCGCTCGTTCGCGGCCAGCACGCGGACATAGGGCGCGTCGGCATAAAGAAGCGCCGTGTCGATGCCGAGATAGGCGCACAGGAGCATCCGCATCAAACGCGTGCGCGTATAGCGCTTGGTCTTGGCCGCCTCGACGATGTCGGCAAGTCGCTCCTGCGTGCGGCACGCCCGCATAAGGCGTCGCCACAGCCCCTCCGAGCCGAAGGGCAGCGCCGCAAATTCCTCCTGCGTCATTCCGCGCAGCCGCGCCAGCCACGCCCGCTCTCCGGCCTCGACGGAAAAACGCGGCGCACCGGCGAAGCACGCCAGCGCAGCCTGCGGAATATAGCCCGTCCAGTCCGCCTGCCCGCGCAGATAGGAGGCGGACGGAGCGGCTGTATCCGTCCCGCAGTGATAATCCCCGTCGCGGCGGATGAGCATCGGCTCAATGGCGCTGCCCCGGCGCAGCAGCGCCTTGCAGTATTCCACGGCCAAAATGTCGTTCGGCGCGGTCAGGGGCGGCGCTTCCCCGCCGTTCAGGCGGCAAACGGCGCGCTGCCGCGCGGTCGGGAAGCTCACGCCCGCGGCAAGCTCCTGCCGCAGCGCGGCGGGAAATTCGTCGGAAAGCAGCAGCCGTGCCGCAGCGTGCACGCGCTCGGCGCTGCCCGTCTCGCTGCCGAAGCAGAGCGCGTCCACGCAGCCGAGCCGCTCGAGCAGCTCCACGCCGCCGTCGGCAAAGCCCTCGGCCGACCGCAGGGCATAGGTAACGGGAAGCTCGAGCACCAGATCCGCGCCGCAGAGCGCCGCCGCCCGCGCGCGCGTCCACTTGTCGCAGATCGCCGGCTCGCCGCGCTGCACATAGTTCCCGCTCATCAGACAGACGGTCGTTCCAACGGCGGCCATTTGCCGGAGCTGATGCGCGTGGCCGTTGTGAAACGGGTTATATTCGCAGATCACGGCGACGGTTTTCATGAATTCTCCCCTCTTTCCGAAAAAAGCACTTGCCAGCGGCAAGGAATTGAGATAAAATAGACATTGTATGTATGTATCCTATCACAGAATTTGAAAAAAGCAAATCAAAAACGTAACAGGAGTGAAATCAAGATGAAAATTCTGGTTATCAACGCAGGCAGCTCGTCGCTGAAGTATCAGCTCATGGATCCGGATACCGGCGAGGTCACTGCCAAGGGTCTTTGTGAGCGCATTTACATCGACGGCCGCCTCACGCACAAGAACCTCGTCAAGGGAACGAAGGTCGAGCGCGAGATCCCCATGCCCAGCCACGCCGAGGCCATCGACGCCGTGCTGTCGATCTTGGTCGACCCGGAATTCGGCGTGATCCGCTCCACCGACGAGATCGACGCCGTCGGCCATCGCGTGCTCCACGGCGGCGACAAGTTCATCGCCTCCTGCATCATCGACGAGGCCTGCAAGCAGGCCATTCGCGACTGCATCCCCCTCGGCCCGCTCCATAACCCGGCGAACCTGATGGGCATCGAGGCCTGCGAGAAGGCCATGCCCGGCAAGCCGCAGGTTGCCGTGTTCGACACCGCGTTCCACATGACCATGCCCCCGAAGGCCTATCGCTACGCCATACCCACCAAGTATTACGAAGAAGATCACCTGCGCCGCTACGGCTTCCACGGCACGTCCCACCGCTTCGTCTCCAAGCGCGCCATTGAGCTGATGGGCAAGCCCGCAAGCGAGCTGAAGATTGTCGTCTGCCATCTGGGCAACGGCTCGTCCCTGTCCGCCGTCGCCGACGGCAAGTGTCAGGACACCTCCATGGGTCTGTCTCCGTTGGCCGGCGTGCCCATGGGCACGCGCTCCGGCGACATCGACACCTGCGTCGCGCAGTTCATCATGAATAAATACAACATGAGCGCCGACGAGTGCCTGACCATGCTGAACAAGAAGTCCGGCGTGCTGGCGCTGTCGAACGGCTGCTCCTCCGACTTCCGCGACCTCGAGGCGGGCGCCGCCAAGGGCGACAAGGCCTGCCGTCTGGCGCTGGACAAGTTCTGCTACGAGGTCAAGAAGTACGTCGGCGCGTATGCCGCCGCGCTGGGCGGGCTGGACTGCCTCGTCTTCACGGCCGGTGTCGGCGAGAACGGCCCGGCGACTCGCGCTGCCGTCTGCGACGGGCTGGGCTTCATGGGCGTCAAGCTCGACGAGCAGCGCAATCAGGTGCGCGGCGAGGAAGCCCTCATTTCCGCCGACGATTCCCGCGTGAAGGTCTGGGTCATCCCGACCAACGAAGAGCTGATGATCGCGCAGGACACCGCCGAGCTCTGCAAATAAGAGGGGGCAACTGCCATGACCGTCTCCGAACGTCTTTTGAAATACGTCTCCTTCGACACGCAGTCCGACGAATCGAGCGACTCCTGCCCCTCCACGGATAAGCAGAAGCGGCTCGGCGCGGCGCTGGTCGAGGAAATGCTCGCCATGGGCATCGCCGACGCGCAGATGGACGCCGACGGCTATGTCTACGGCACCGTTCCCGGCGCAAAGGGCGCGCCCGTGATCGGCCTGATCGCGCATATGGACACCGCGCCGGACTGCTCCGGCAAGGACGTCAAGCCGCGTACCGTGCGCTACGAGGGCGGCGACATCGTGCTCAACGAGGAGAAGGGCATTGTCCTGTCCGACCGAGATTTTCCGAAGCTCAAGCGCAGCGTCGGCAAGCATCTGATCGTCACCGACGGCACGACGCTGCTCGGCGCGGACGACAAGGCCGGCATCGCCGAGATCCTGACCGCCGCCGAGGAGCTGATGGCCGAGGGCAAGCCCCACGCCACCCTGCGCATCGGCTTCACGCCCGACGAGGAGATCGGCCGCGGCGCCGACCGCTTCGACCTCAAGCGCTTCGGCGCGGACTTTGCCTTCACCGTCGACGGCGGCACACTGGGCGAGCTGGAATTTGAGAATTTCAACGCCGCCTCCGCCGTGGTCACCGTGCACGGGCGCAACGTCCATCCCGGCGACGCGAAAAACACCATGATCAATGCGCAGAACATCGCCATGGAGTTCCACGCCATGCTGCCCGTGCAGCAGCGCCCGGAATTCACCGAGGGCTACGAAGGCTTCAGCCACCTGTGCGAAATGCACGGCGAGGTGGAGCTGGCGACGCTGGAATATATCATCCGCGACCATGACCGCGCCAAATTCGAGCAGAAAAAGGCGCTCTTTGCCGATGCAGCGGCCTATCTGAACCGAAAGCACGGCGAAGGCACGGTCGAGGTTCGGCTCAAGGACAGCTACTATAACATGCGCGAAAAGATCGAGCCGTGTATGCACGTCGTCGAGGCGATGAAGCAGGCCATGCTCGACGAGGGCGTCACCCCTGCGATCGTGCCCATTCGCGGCGGCACGGACGGCGCGCGTCTTTCCTACGAGGGGCTTCCCTGCCCAAACCTGTTCACGGGCGGCGAGAATTACCACGGCCGTTTTGAGTATATCCCGGTCGAGGATATGCAGACCGCCGTGCGCATCCTCAAGCGCCTGCTGATGAACGCAGCAAAATAAACGGTAAAAAGCCCGCCGTCGAGCCGATCCACTCGGTTCGACGGCGGGTTTTGCTTTGCATTTGCTCATAGAGCACGTTGCGGTGTCGCTCTGCGCCGGATTCAAGCCCTTGAGTTGCAAAAATGGTAGGTTTTTACGAAAAACCTACCATTTTTGTGTCATTGCGAGGAGCGAAGCGACGCGCGCAGTCTGGCTGCCCACGGGACGGCGGCGGGGATCTTTTCCAACGGGTCGATGACCTCGTCGACCGCCGCGCACAGAATTGCGTACATTTTTTGATAAGTTTCCATATCGCTTCTCCTAAATCTGACCAATATTGCGGTCAATATTTTTCATCAGTATATCATAAAATATGATTGTTTGCAACCAATACTGGTCAAAAAGGGAGAGTCATTATGGAGCAAAAGCTACGGCGCGACCGGAATATGGGCGAAAATCTGCGGCGTCTGCGCTGTGAACACGGTTTGTCGCAGGAAAAGCTGTGCGCTGCCCTGCAGCTTCGCGGCTGCGACATCGGTCGCACGACTTATGCGAAATATGAGTCCGGCGAGCTGAACATCCGCATCAGTGTTTTGGTCGAGCTGAAAAAGCTCTATCGCTGTCCTTATGACGCATTTTTTGAAAATCTGGACGGATGAAAACCGACGCCGCAGTGGAAAATCACTGCGGCGTCGGTTCGGTTTTTATGCTATGAAGTATCAACTGCGTTCGTAAAGCTCGGACATACGGCGCAGCTTGGCCGCAAGCTCATCCGTCAGGGCGTCGGCAGGCATACGCCAGCTCCAGTTTTTCGTGCTGACCGTGCCCGGCTCGTTCATGCGCGATTCCGCGCCGAGGCCGAGATAGTCCTGCATCTGCGCGATGAAGGTGTCAGCCACGCTGGCCGAGCCCGCGTGGAGAATGGCATCGGCGCAGTCCTGCGCGTCACGAACGCAGAGGTATTCCATAATATACTGCGTCGTCTGCTCGGGCAGCCCCTCGAGCCACTGCACAAGCGTCTCGTTGTCGTGCGTGCCGGTGTAGCAAATGCAGTTGCGCGGGTAGCGATGCGGCAGATAATTGCTCGGCTCGCGGGAATCAAACGCAAACTCGAGCACCTTCATACCCGGGAAGCCCGAATTCTGCTGCAAGCGGATGACCTCCTCGGTCAGGAAGCCGAGATCCTCGGCAATCAGGCGCAGGCTCGGGAAGGCGTCCTTGAGGGCGCGGATGAAATCCTCCCCCGGCCCCTTGACCCAGCGGCCGTTTCTCGCCGTCGCTTCGCCGTAGGGCACCGCCCAGTAGCTCTCAAGCCCGCGGAAGTGGTCGATGCGAATGACGTCAAACAGGCGCGAGGCTGCGCGAATGCGCTCCTTCCACCATGCATAATCGTCCTGCCGCATCCGTTCCCAGTCGTAGAGCGGGTTGCCCCAGAGCTGGCCGTCCTGCGCAAAATAGTCGGGCGGACAGCCCGCAACGCCGGTGGGCGTGCCGTTCTCGTCGAGCTGGAAGAGCGACGGATTCGACCAAACGTCGCACGAATCATAGGGGACGTAGATCGGCAGATCGCCGATCAGCTCGATCCCGCGCTCGTGGACATAGGCGCTCAGGCGCTCCCATTGCTGATAAAACAGATATTGCAGGTAGGCAAAAAAGCTGCAATCCTCCGAAAGCGTGATGCCATAGGTCTCCAGCGCGCCGGGTCTGCGCAGGCGCACCTCCTCGGGCCAAGTTTCCCACGAGCACATGCCGTTTGCGCGCTTGAGCGCCATATACATGGCATAATCCTCGACCCACGGGTTTTCCTCGCGGAAGATCCGCAGCTCGTCGGCATCGCGGTCGCGGCCGCGCTCATAGGCCTTATAGAGCAGGTCAAAGCGCACCGAGAACTGGAACCCGTAATCCACGCGTCCTGCATCGGACGGCCAATCGATCGCGTCGACCTCCTCCCGCGTCAGGAGCCCCTGCTCGACGAGAAGGTCAAGGTCGATGAAGTACGGATTTCCGGCGCAGGTACTGAAGGATTGGTACGGGCTGTCGCCGTAGCTGGTCGGGCCGATCGGAAGGATCTGCCAATAATGCTGGCCGGCTGCCTTCAGAAAGTCCGCAAATTGGTACGCCGCCCTGCCCAGAGAGCCGATGCCGTAGGGAGAGGGCAGAGAGGAAATATGCATCAGAATACCGGAATATCTCATGTTCGTTAACACACCTTTTGTTCATTTGCCGGAATCACGCTCTCGCGCAAGTCCATTGTAAACGGCACGTTCACATGCCGTGCCTTGACGCCCTTCTCGATGTTCTCGACAAGGAACTCCGCCGCGCGGTCTGCAAGCAGCTCGACCGACTGGTGCACAGTCGTGAGCTGCGGCAGATAAAAGCTGCTGATTTGCAGGCCGTCAAAGCCGCAGACGGAGACGTCCTGCGGCACGCGCAGCCCCGCGTCGCGCAGGGCGCGGATCGCGCCGATGGCCATTACATCCGCCATGGCAAAAACCGCAGAAAATTCCGCGTCTTGCTCGAGAAGCGTCTGCATGGCTCGGTAGCCGCCCTCATAGGAATACAGGTCGATCGCGCTGGCGGCCTCGCCCGGAAGCCCGGCGCGGCGCAAGGCAGCGCGGCAGCCGTCCAGACGCATTCTGGAGGTGTCGGAGCGCTGCGGGTCGCCGCCGATCACGCCGATCCTCCGATGTCCCTGCGAGATCAGATAGCTCACGGCGCTGTCGGCCGCCGCCGTGTCGTCCGTGCAGACGCTCGAGAGATTCTCAAACGGCAGCTCGGAGGCGTCGTCCGTCAGCAGCACGGCCGGGACGCGGATCTTCCCGAAATCCGGGGCAAAATTGCTGCAGTTACCGCCCAAAAAGAGCAGACCCAGCGGTTTTTTTTCGGCAACGAGGTGGATCGCGCGATGCACCTCGTTTTCGTTTTCGTCGAAATAATCCATAAACAGCGTATAGCGGGTGTTGCAGAAATACTGCTGCAGACGCTCGATGATCGAGGCAAACAGCTCGTTTTTCCGACCCTTGACGAGCACGAGAATGCTGTCTCCCCTACGCCGTTTCAAATTTTTTGCGTTCTCGTTGCGTTCGAAGCCGAATCGACTGACCGCCTCGGTCACTTCTCGACGCGCCTTCTCGCTCACATTCGGGTGATGGTTCAGGACGCGCGAGATCGTGCCGACGGAGTAGCCCGTCTCTCTGGCAAGATCCTTGATCGTCATCAGCCCTTCACCGCACCTGCCGCAACGCCCTTGATGATGTACTTCTGGCAGAACAGATAGACAATGATGATCGGCAGGATGCTGAACACCATGACCGCCATGGTCGCGCCGAGATCCACGGTGCCGTAGCTTCCCTGCAGATATTGCACATGGATGGGGATGGTCTTATATTTGTTGATGTCGAGCACCAGATACGGCAGGAGATAGTCATTCCAGACCCACATTGTCTCAAGGATGCCGACGGAGATCAGCGTCGGGCGGAGCATCGGAAGCACCACGCAGAAGAAGGTGCGCAGCGGCCCGCAGCCGTCGATGGCCGCGGCCTCCTCGATCTCGAGAGGCAGGCTCTTGACGAAGCCGGAGAACATGAAGATCGCAAGCCCTGCGCCGAAGCCGAGGTAAACGATCGGGATCGTCCACGGTGTGTTCAGATGCAGGTCGGTCGAAACGGTGACCAGCGGGAACATGACCATCTGGAAGGGCACGATCATGGAGAACACGCAGGCGAAATAAAACACCTTGGTGAACTTGCTGCCCACGCGGGAGATATACCACGCGGTCATGGACGTGCAGACGAGGATCAGCGCAACGGAGACGACCGTGATGAGCAGGCTGTAGAGAATGGACTTCGCGATCGGATAGTTTCCGAAGGTCATGCCCTTGACGTAGTTATCCGTGCCGACAAAGGTCTCGCTGTTCGGCAGAGCGAAGGTCGACTGGTTGATGGAGGCGTTGGTCTTAAACGAGTTGATGAAGACCTCGATGATCGGAACGATGTAGATCAGGCAGACGATCGCGAACAGCACCGTCAGGATGATGCCGCCAACGTCGCGTTTTTTCAGGCTCTTGTTCATTATTGCTGTACCTCCTTCCGACGGGTCGCAACAAGCTGCGCAATGGCCATGACGGCAACGAGCACAAAGAACACGACCGCCTCGGCCTGCGCTGTGCCGCGCCACTTATTGTTGATCTTATTCGTGTTGAAAATGTGCAGAGCAAGCATTTCCGTTTTTAGGATCGCAGTGCCGGGGACGTTCGGCGAGCCGCCGGTCAGCGCGAGGTTTTGGTCAAAGAGCTTAAAGGAATTCGTCAGCGTCAGGAAGAAGCAGATCGTGATCGACGGCATGACGTTCGGGATCGTCACGCGCCAAAGCGTCTGCCAACGGTTGGCGCCGTCGATCTTCGCCGCCTCGAGCATGTCCTCCGGGACAGACTGAAGTCCGGCGATGTATATAATCATCATATAGCCAATCTGCTGCCACGCGACGAGGATCACAAGACCCCAGAAGCCGTAGGTGCTGTTGGTCAGCATCGGCTGCTTGCCGGCTGCGGAGAGAATGGCGTCAAAAATCAGTTTCCAAATATAACCGAGCACGATGCCGCCGATCAGGTTCGGCATGAAAAACACCGTTCGGAACACGTTTGAGCCGCGGATCTTCTGCGTCAGCGCATAGGCCAGCGCAAAGGAAAACACGTTGATGATGATAATGGAGACCAGCGCATACAGAGCGGTGAAGCCGAATGCATGGCGGAATCCGGCGTCCGCAAACGCCTTTGTATAGTTGCGAATGCCGCTGTAGTGGTAGTCGACCGGAGAGGTAAACGTGCAGAACGAGCGGTAAAGGCCGAGAACAAACGGATAAACAAAGCCGATAATAAACGCAATGAGCGTCGGCACGATGAAGATCATGAAGCAGCGCTGGATCGGTCTGCGAAGCAGACGGCTATTCAGCGACCCTCCGCCGGAGGAGGACGAGACGAGGAACACCTGTCTGCAATAGCGCCCAAACGCCTTACGATCGCGCAGGATCAGAACGACGCCGGCCGCAAGGCAGACGATGGCAATTGCAGCAAAGATCCAGCCGATGTTCAGCGCGCCGGCATAGATACCCTGCTCGGCCTTCAGGCGCTCCACGGCGAAAAAGGTGAAAAAGGCACAAAATCCGACCAGCGTCGCGCCGAGCATTCCGAGCTTGCAGCGCTTCCAGCGGTGATAGCCGCAGGCCACGAGCACTGCGCCGATCACGAAGATCAAAGCGGCAAGGATCAGCAGCATGCCGCCCGCATTTGACAGCTCCGCATCAAAGAGCTGCGCCAAAGGAAGATCCTGCAAATAGCAGGTCAGCAGTACGTGAACTGCCATTCCGACTCCGCCGAGAGTCAAAATTAATCCAACCAAGCCCATAAGGTGCCCTCCTCTTTTTCTGCCAAAGGAAAAGAACGGAGGGCGGGCTGTCTGCCCGCCCTCCGCAAATCGTTATGTGTTTCGGATTGCCGGAGCGGTATGCTCTTAGCCTTCCTGCCGCGCGTACTGCGTTGCCCAGCCGTCAACAAAAGCGGTCTGAACGGCAGCCCAGTCGCCGGAGCCGGTGGAGTATGCCAGCAGCGCGTCGACAACGCCCTGTCTCCAAGCGTCAACGTTCGGGGTGTAGTTGAACGCCCAAGTCACGGTGTACTTGCCTTCGGACATCAGCTTGTTGGCGTCGTTGAAGAACACGTTGTCGGATTCCTTCGCGTTCTTGAAGGGGATCGGGCCAAACTCGGCAGCCATCATCGTGGTGCCCTCTTCGGAGGTGACGACCCACTTCAGGAAGTCGAGGGTAGCCTTCTGGTCTTCCGCGGAAGCCTTGGCATTGACTGCCCAGCAGTTCTCGGTGCCGCAGGCCAGACCCGCATCGGCCTCGCCGTCAACGCCGCAGTAGATGGGGATCATAGCCAGATCGTCGGGGTTCATCGCGAACTTGTCCGCAGCGGTCAGGTTGCTGAATTCCCAAGTGCCGTTCTGATAGAAGACAGCCTTGCCTTCGCCGAACTCGGCCTCGGACTCGTCGCCGGTCTTAGCAGCCAGATCGGAGGGCTCGCAGGTGGCATTGTTGATGTAAAGATCCCAGATGTTCTTATAGTTGTCGAGGTACTTGCCGGTGATGGTAGCGGGAGCCTCGGTCACGCCGTCGTCACGGAACTCATAGTACAGCGGCATGTTGGCCAGATGGCCGGAGAAGCGCCAGCTGGAGGAGCCGTCAAGACCTGCGGAGGTGAAAGCGGCAAAGCCCAGCTCGTCCTTGCGGGCGGTGATGTCTTCCGCGACAGCCTTCAGGGAAGCGAAATCGGTGATCTCGTCGATGGAGTGGCCGGCCTTCTCAAGCAGAGCCTTGTTGACGATGATGCCGAACGCCTCGTAGCAGTAGCCGGCGCAATAGGTGTTGCCGTCCTCGCCCTTGAGGTTGAAGTCCTCGGTGGTCATCTCGTTGAGGAAATCGGTGCCGTCGAGCGGCAGGCAGTATTCCTGCCAGGTGTCCAGACCGGCCTTGTTGCCGCACTGGAACAGGGTGGGAGCGCTGTCCTTCGCCATTTCGGCGGTGAGGGTCTCGCTGTAGGTGCCGGAAGCTGCGGTGACGACCTTGACGGGCACGCCGGTCTGCTCGGTGTACTTAGCAGCCAGTTCCTGCCAGGCAGCGTCTGCTTCGGGCTTGAAGTTCAGGTAGTAGACCTGGCCGTCAGCAGCGACGACGTCGTCGGTGTTGGTAGGCTCGGTGCTGACATCCTCAGAGGGAGTCTCCGAGACGGTGGTGGTGGGTTCTGCGTCGTCCTTGGTGCAGCCGGCGAACAGGCAGGCGACCATGGCAAGAGCGAGCAGAAGCGCGATGAGTTTCTTCATTTCCAGTTCCTCCTAGTATAATTTGGGGTTTGCGATTTGTTGTTGGAATCGTTTCCAATTCCCTATAATCAAGTATATACTCTTTTGGAAACGTTTTCAATTGTTTTTTCAACTCTGCGGTGCATTTCGTATGTTCGCACAAAATGCACCGCTAGACGTTGTGCAATTTGCCGGAATTATTTGAGCAGGCTCTCCTCCGTCTCGGGGTCGAAGAGCTGCAGCATCTCGGGCTTGAACGAGAAGCGGACGGCTGCGCCGATTTTGGTTGCGTTGAAGTCAATATCCGTTGTCGGGATGACGGCGACAATCTCGTCGGAGCCGGCGCTCAGGTGCAGGTGCATCTCGCTGCCCATCATTTCGGAAACCTCGATCTTCGCCTGAAGGCCGTCCTGCGCAAGGGCAATGTGCACCGGACGCACGCCGGCGATCACCTTGCCCGGGCGCTGCCCGTTTTTGCGCAAAATCGCCTGCTGCTCGTCGGTGAGCTTAAACTCCCGGCCGAGGATCGTGACGCTGTAGTCGCCGTTCGTGCAGTTGAGCGCAACGTCGTGGAAGAAGTTCATCTGCGGCGTGCCGATGAAGCCCGCGACAAAGAGATTGGTGGGATGATAATAGACCTCCTGCGGCGTGCCGATCTGCTGAATGAAGCCGTCGCGCATGATGACGATGCGGTCGCCGAGGGTCATGGCCTCGGTCTGGTCGTGCGTGACATAGAGGAAGGTCGTGTCGATGCTGGAGCGGAGCTTGATGATCTCCGCACGCATCTGGTTTCGGAGCTTCGCGTCGAGGTTCGACAGCGGCTCGTCCATCAGCAGCACCTTCGGATTGCGCACGATCGCGCGGCCGATCGCCACGCGCTGCCGCTGGCCGCCGGAGAGCGCCTTGGGCTTGCGGTCCAGATATTCCGTGATGTCGAGGATCTCGGCCGCCTCCATCACCTTTCTGCGGATCTCATCCTTCGGCAGCTTCTTGAGCTTCAGAGAAAACGCCATGTTTTCATAGACGGTCATGTGCGGATAAAGCGCGTAGCTCTGGAAAACCATCGCAATGTCGCGATCCTTCGGGGCAACATCGTTGACCAGACGGTCGCCGATGTACAGCTCGCCGTCCGAGATCTCCTCAAGACCGGCGACCATGCGCAGCGTCGTGGACTTGCCGCAGCCGGACGGCCCGACCAGCACGATGAACTCGCGATCCTTGATCTCAAGGTTGAAGTTCTGGACGGCGACGACGCCGTCGTCCGTGATTTGCAGATTGCTCTTCTTCTGCTCCTCACCCTTCTTGGGCTTGCGCTTTTTTTCCGTGTTGGGGTAGATTTTTTTGATGTTTTTCAGTGTGACACTTGCCATGAAACAGACTTTGATCCGGCTGCCTCCGCATCCCGAACCTCGCACGCGTCCGCGTTGGGGCGCCGCGCATTACGGCAGGTCTCCACACTGCCGCACCGCAAGTCGAGCGGATGGGTCATTTCCTCCTTATCCGGCGGTTTGCGGCCATGGTTGTGGAGTGACCGCGCCTACCTTGATACGATAATCATATCACGGCAGGCGCGGTCGGCGCAACGAACATTATTCACAAAATACAAGCGAAAAATTTGTTGAAAACGTCAGAGCCCGGTCGGCTTATTGGTGATGCGGCAAATAATAATCGTCTGCCTGTCGAAAAAACGGGCATTCGCCGCGTCGGCGGCTCACAATGCGGTACCATTCGTCCTCGTCGATGTCCATTGAGCAGTAGGATTGGTCGGTCTCCTCGTCGTAGTTGTAGTTCCAGCAGTCCTCACAATTTGGCATCAGCGAAACACCTCCCCTGTCGCGTCGAGCACCTCCAGCCGTCGGCAGGAGGCAAAATCCGGCCGGCACTCCGGCGCATAGCGCTTGAGCGCCGAAACAACGAGCATCGGGTTGAGCGCGGGATTCTGCGCGCTCACGGTCATTTGCAGGGTCAGCCTTCCCGGCTGCGACGTCACTGCGAAATCATGCAGCAGCGGCTTGATGTCCGTCTCCTCCATGCCGCGCTTCGTGCGCTTCTCGACCGGAAGCGACTCGCGCCCGAGCACGGCCGCTACCTCCTCCGGCTGCGGCGTCTGCCGGTCATATTCCAGCGTCAGCTCCACACGCAGGTCGGTCAGCTCCTTGGCCTTGCGGCCGCTCTCATAAAATTCGCGCACGCGCACACCCTCCGGCAGGACGGCGTTCATCTGCCCGGGCGTGATCTCCAGCGGTTCATCCAGCTCATATTCCAGAATTTCGCAGACGCTCTCCGTCCCGACGCTCAGCGGCAGCAGCACGGAGACATAGGCGTGGGGCGTGTAGCCCTGAGAATGGTGCAGCAGGACGCCCGCGCGCCGAAACGCGCGCTGCATCAGGCGCATGGTGTCCAGATGGGACATCCAGACAGCGCGGCCGGTCTTTTCAAACAGCATTCTATGCATCGCAGTTTCCTCCCTTCAGGAGGCAGCTCGCGCCGCAGGCGCTGCACTGCGTGCGGCAGTCCGGGGTCGTCTCGGAGCGGTACGCGCGCTCGCGCTCGCGCTTGAGATAGGCCGTGCGCACGCCGTCGGAGACCGTGCTCCACGGCAGCAGCTCCTCAAGGCCATAGCCGCGCGTGGTATAGAAATCCGGGTCGACGCCGCAGGCGGCGAAGGCGTCCAGCCACGCCTGATAGTCAAAATATTCGTCCCAGCCGTCGAGCTTGCAGCCGCGCCGGACGGCCTCCTCCAGAACCGGAGCCAGACGGCGGTCGCCGCGCGCCAAAACGGCCTCGAGGCGGCTCAAATTGGCCTCGTGCCAGTTATATTCGATGCTGCGCGAGGGCATATGATCCTTCAGCAGGCGCTGGCGACGCATATATTCCTCGGGCGTGATCTGCTTTTCCCACTGGAAGGGCGTGAACGGCTTCGGAACAAAATATGCCGTTGCAACGTGGATGCGCACGCCGCGCTTCTTGTTTTTGGCGCGCTCCTTCCACGTTTTGAGCACCTTATAGACCAGCTCTGCAATGCCGAGCACGTCCTCGTCGGTCTCGGTCGGCAGCCCCAGCATGAAATAGAGCTTCACATTGTTCCAGCCGCCCTCAAAGGCCAGCGCGCAGGTCTCGAGGATCTCCTCCTCGGTGACGTTTTTGTTGATGGCGTCGCGCAGACGCTGCGTTCCGGCCTCCGGCGCGAAGGTCAGGCCGCTCTTGCGCACCTGCTGCAGGCGGAGCATCAGCTCGCGCGAGAAATTATCCGCGCGGAGCGACGGCACGGACAGATTGATCTTGCGCGGCACGCAGTAGGCCTGCATTTTGTCGATCAGGCCGGGCAGGTCGCGGTAGTCCGAGGTCGAAAGGCTCGAAAGCGTCAGCTCGTGGCAGCCGGACTGCTCCAAAAGCTCCTGCGCCTGACGCGCCAGCAGCTCCTGCGAGCGCCGCCGCACCGGGCGATAGGTGAAGCCCGCCTGACAGAAGCGGCAGCCGCGGATGCAGCCGCGCATGATCTCCAGATTCACGCGGTCATGGACGATCTCGGTGTTCGGGATGATGATGTCCGTGGGGTAAAGCACGTCGTCAAGCGGCTCGATGATGCGTTTCTGCACGGTCGCAGGAACGCCCTCCTGCGGAACGATCGCGCGGAGCGTGCCGTCGTCGTTGTAGCTGTGCTCATAGAACGACGGGACATAGACGCCGTCGATCCTGGCGACCTCGCGGAGAAACTCGTCCTTGCTCAGGCCGTTTTTCTTCGCCGCGCGGTAGCACTCCATGATCTCCTCGGTGCTGCGCTCCCCTTCTCCGAGCGAGAAGAAGTCGAAAAACGGCGCAAGCGGCTCGGCGTTATAGGTGCAGGCGCCGCCGGCAAAGACGATATGCTCCAGACCCGGCCGGTCGGCGGCGCGCAGCGGGATATTCCCCATGCGGAGCATGTTGAGCACGTTGGTATAGCTCATCTCATAGCCGATGGAGAAGGCGATCAGATCGAAGGCCTCCATCGGGTCGCCGCTTTCGAGCGCATAGAGCGGGATCCCCTGCTCCCGCATGGCGTCCTCCATATCGCCCCACGGCGCGAACACGCGCTCGCACCAGACGCCCTGCATCCGGTTCATGACCGCATAGAGGATCTTCATGCCGAGGTTCGACATGCCGATCTCATAGGTATCGGGGAAGCAGAAGGCGACGCGCAGCTCGACCTCGCTTTTATTTTTGATGATCTCGTGATATTCCCCGCCCACGTACCGCGCAGGCTTCTGCACGGTGGGCAGGATGCGTTTGATTCTTTGGTCCATTTATTTCTTTCCCAAGCTCAAAAGATATTGCCCGTATTCCGTCATTTTCAGGTCGTTTCCGATCGCATAAAGCTGCTCGGTGGTGATGAAGCCCTTCGACCACGCGATCTCCTCCGGGCAGGCGATGTAAAG
This sequence comes from uncultured Eubacteriales bacterium, assembly GCA_900548795.1. Lineage (GTDB taxonomy): Bacteria > Bacillota > Clostridia > Oscillospirales > Oscillospiraceae > JAZOXB01. The sequence continues at coordinate 16,504 of URLT01000001.1, read as the reverse complement.
CCCCTGCCGGGACTGCACCGCCTCGACATACTGCGCGGCGTTGAGCATTCCCTCGGGCGTGCCGGTGTCAAGCCACGCCATGCCGCGCGTCATCAGCCCGACGCGCAGCTCGCCGCGCTTGAGGTATTCCTCGTTCAGCGCCGTGATCTCCAGCTCGCCGCGCGCCGAGGGCTTGAGCGTTTTGGCCAGCTCGACCGCCTTGCCGTCATAGAAATACAGACCCGGCACAGCGTAATTGGATCTCGGATGCTCCGGCTTTTCCTCAATGGAAAGGACGCGGTTGTTCTCGTCAAACTCGACGACGCCGTATGCCCGCGGATTGCTGACCGGGTAGCCGAAGATCGTCGCGCCGCTCTCCTGCTGCGCGGCGTCCCAGAGCAGATAGCTCAGCTGCTCGCCGTGGAACATGTTGTCGCCCAGAACCAGACAGCACCGGTCGCCCGCCAGAAACTCCTCCGCGATCAGGAACGCATCGGCAATGCCGCGCGCGACGTACTGAATGCCGTAGCTCATGCGCACGCCGTACTGACTGCCGTCGCCCAGCAGGCGCTGATAGCTCTCGACGTCCGCAGGCGCCGTGATGAGGATGATGTCGCGGATCCCGGCCGTAAGGAGCACGGAAAGCGGATAATACACCATCGGCTTGTCATAGATCGGAATCAGCGGCTTGCTCATGGCTTTGGTCATCGGATAAAGGCGGCTCCCCTTGCCGCCGGCAAGAATAATCCCTTTCATGTTTCTTCTCCTCTTGTCCGAAGCCCCGGGCGCGGCGCTCGGAGCTGCATTCTTCTTTCCTTGCATGTATATTATACCATATTTCATGCGATACTTCAAGCGGAAAAGGGCGCTGCTTCGGCAGCGCCCTTCAGCGCGTCAAAAACCTTCGAGGCAAGCTATTTTACCCCAAAAACATCCTGATTTTCGTGTCATTGCGAGGCCGCAGCGCGGCCGTGGCAATCTGAAAGTGGAAGGTATGGCATCCCGTGGCGAAGCACAGGAGTACTGAGCGAAAAGGAGTCCCTTTCACAAAAAACATGGATTCGCCGCTTCATTCTTCTTCCTCTCTCTTCATTCCAAGGTTCTATTTCGTTCCGCTCAACCTCATGAACGAGCAATAAAAAAAGAGTAGCGACCCACGCAAAAGCGCCGCTACTCTCCACCCCGAAAAGGTGAGCCGGAAGCCTTACTCCGGCCACCTTGAGTATAGCATAAGAAAGCGGGTGAAGTCAATAGAAAATCAGGAAAAACCGAAGCGCAATAGTTCGTTACGGAATGACAAATCGCATCGTTAAAGATTGCCGCGTCGCTTCGCTCCTCGCAATGACAGGATCGGTAACTTGATTGAAAATACGGAACGCAAATATAATCTTCGGAATCCGAAAACGGCAGGTTTGTTATTAAAAAATGCTTGAAAAACGGCTGTGATACTGATTCTTGATTAAAAAATTTAATCAAGAATCAGTATGAGAGGGCGCTGCCGAAGCAGCGCCCTTATAGAAAGGTTCTTATTTCACGAGCATGGCCATGATCGCAAGGATCTTGGTGGCCTCTGCGCGGGTGGCGTTGCCCTTCGGCATGAAGCTGCCGTCCGGATAGCCGTCCACAACGGAATTCTGAACCGCCCAGCCGACGGCGTTCTTGGCATAGCCGTAAATGTCCGCAACATCCTTGAAGATATTTGCGCGCTCAGCGAAATCGCCGTCGACCTTGGAATAACGGAAGAGAATGGTGACCATCTGTTCGCGCGTCACGTTCTCATCCGGCGCGAAGGTGTTCTCGTCCACGCCGTTGATGATGCCGTTCTCCTCGGCCCAGACGGCCGCCTTGAAATAGTAAGCCGATTCCTTGACGTCGGTGAACTTGGTGGTCGTCGCCTCGACGGTCGGCTCGCCGGCCATGCGGTAAACCATGGTGACCAGGTGGGCACGGGTCATGTTTTCCTCCGGCTCGAACTCAGTCGGGCTGACGCCGTTGATGATACCGGCATAGTAGGCCTCCATGACATAGCCTCTGTACCACGCGTCCTCGGCGACGTCGCCGAACGGGTTCTTCCAGCCGAGGTTCTCGTGCAGCTTCGCGATCTCGGCATCGGTCAGGCCGATCTCCTTCATATAGGCCGTTGCGCAGGCCACGAGGTTGGCCTTCGACAGATCCTCCACGCCGAACGCCTTCTTCAGGCTCTTGATGATGTTGGAGTTGGCAATCGCGTCATACTTCTCGGTGCCCTTCTCCACGCCGTAGTAGTTGACGTAGGTCGTCATATAGTCCTCAACGACCTCGTCATAGGTCGCGCCCATGAAGCACTCGAGCAGCGCCGAGACATAACCCGCGCGATCCTTGCCCTCGGTGCAGTGCACGAGGTACGGGCCTTCGTGCTTGGTCATATAACGGAAGCCGTCGGCCAAGCCGTCCTTAAAGGTCTTCTCGCTGAAGTCCACGCCGAGGTTGAGGAACACGATGTTCTGCTTGGAGTAGTAGCTGTCGGCATAGCCCTCATACTGAGCGGCCTTCTCGGCATCGTCTGCAAGGTTCATGAAGGTCTTGACGCCGGCCTTCTCGGCGGCCTTGTCGGCATAGGTATTGCGCCCCAGCTCAGGGTTGATCGGGCTGGAGGAGCGATAGAGCACGTCCTTGCCCATGCCGGTCGTCTTGACGACGCGGAAGTTTGCAAACTGCTCGTCGGTCAGATCCTTGTAATCCTCGCGATTGTTGGTGCGCGTGAGGTCATGGAGCAGGTATTCGGCCATGTAGCCGCCCTTTTCCTTCATCTCGAAGGTGACCTCGACCGGGAAGGTCACGCCCTCCATCGCCGTCCAGTACCAGGTCTTGTCCTCGTTGGTGTGCTTTTCGGCGATGCCGTAGGTGGTGGCGAAGTTGCCCATGTTGATCGCCATGGACAGATAGCCGGTGGGCATACCCTTCTCATCCTTGTTGATGATGATGGCGGGCTTGCCGGAGTCGACATAGTGATAGGTCGGAACGACCGGCAGCTCCAGCTCCTTGTCGAGGAACTTCACGGTGACGATATCGCCCCAGGTGTAGCCCATTCTCTCAAAGAAAACGGTCGCCTTGCAGTCCGTGTAGACGTTGCCGTATTTGGTCATCCAAATGTCGGCATCCAGACCGCCGATGGTGATCTTGGTGGTGTCGGGATCGGTGTAGTTAACGGTGATGCGACCCTTGGGCGCGCCGTAGTCCTTCTCCGAAATGACACCGCCGAGCTTCTCGGTGATGTAGTCGATCACGACGGAATCGAGCGTATAGCCGGTGTCAAACTGAGCCGACGCGGCGCTGAAGGCATAGTAGGTGTCGCCGCCGGCGGCGACAAAGTTGTTGGTGATCACGGCATACTTGGCCTTCTCGTCAAACGGCTTGCCGTTGATCTCGTCGATGGTCACGCGGTTGATGGAGGCCGGGCCGTAGTAGGTCGAGCCGGGATAGGTCTCCTCGTTCTTGTCATAGAGCTTATCGCCGTCGACGGTGAACTTGATGCCGGAAACCTGCGGGAAGCCGCCCAGCGAGATCGGCGTGCAGAAGGTCGAAGCCTCCAGCGCCTCGAGCAGCTCCGCGCCGGTGACATAGACGACCGCAACGGTGTTGCCGAAGGGCAGAACCGTAAAGATGTCGTTCTTGGTCACATCGCCGGCCTTCACGGCCGCGCGGATGCCGCCGCCGTTCGTGATGGCAAGGATGTTTTCTGCGGGGGTCTCGGTGATGGAGCCGGGATTCTTCTCGGTGAGGTACCAGACCATTGCGTCGGTGATGAGGTCGCCGTTGTTGGTCTCCTCGGTGCGGTTGCCCGGCTCCTTAGCGCCGTTCAGCTCGACCTCGGAGGTCGCGAACTTCTGGCCGTACTCAGCCTTGATGTCGTCGATGATCTTCTGCGCGGCGGCCTTGACCGTCTCATCCTGCTCGCTGAAGCCGCCCTCGCCGGTTGCAACGAGATAGTTTTCGGAGATCTTCTTCGTGGCGTTATCGATCACGATCACGCCGATGTTGGCAAACTTCGTGCCGGTGGACTGGATGGGCTCATCCTTCGCGCCCTTCTCCATCACGGTGTGGGAGTGGCCGTCAATGATGAAATCCAGCCCGGTGACCTTTTCATACAGGTCATAGGAGCGATACGGAACGGAGGATTCGTCCACGCCGAGGTGAGCAAGGCAGACGACCACGTCTGCGCCGGCTGCCTTGAGCGCGTCGACCTGCGCCTGCGCGTTCTGCCAGATGGTCGTCTCGGTCGAATCGGTCAGGAAGGTCAGACCCTTGATGAGCGCGGGATTGGTCTTTGTCTGCGTCTCGGGCGTCTCCATGCCGAAGAAGCCGATCTTGACGCCGCCCTTTTCGATGATCTTGTTTGCCTCGAAGATGGGCTTGTTCTCCGCATCAAGCACATTGGAGCAGAGAACCGCGAACTTCGCTTTCTTCATGTTTTCCTGAAGCTGCGGATAGCCATAGTCAAACTCGTGGTTGCCGAGGCCGACCACGTCATAGCCGGTCAGGTTCATCAGCTCCACAGCATTCGCGCCCTTGCTCAGTGAGACGGACGTGTCGCCTTGGCTGAAATCGCCTGCGTCGGCCAGAATGACGTCGGCGCCGGCCTTTTCAAGCTTTGCTTTCAGCGCGGCCATATAGGAGTATCCCAGAACCTCGCCGTGCACGTCGTTTGAGTGCAGAATAACGGTCTTCCCTGCGCCGAGCTTGTCGACATCCCCTGCAAACACGGACGGAAGCAGGGAGAATATCAGGCAGAGCACCAGCACAAGAGAAAGCAAACGGTTGCGCATTTTCATAAACAACTCTCCTTCTCTGCGATCCCGAATGCACGGAATCGGCTTATATTTTTGGTGCGGGCAGAAGGCTGCTCGCACGTACAGTATAACAAGCGATGCACGGCTTGTCCAGCATTTTTGTAATATTCGGCATTTTATTCAATTAATGCATTCGTATTTTGTACATACTGTGCAATTTGCTTGGCTGCTGACCGCGCAAGAGGGCGCTGCCGAAGCAGCGCCCTCGTTTATGACTTGTGCGAAACGGTTTGGTGCGTTATCTGTTGGTGAGCTTTGCGAAGATCACGAGAACCTTTGCCGCCTCGGCGCGGGTGGCGTTGCCCTTCGGCTGGAAGGTGCCGTCCGGGTAACCGGCGACGACGCCCTTCTCGGTCGCCCAGCCGACGGCGTTCTTCGCATAGGCGTAAATGTCGGCGGCGTCCTTGTAGCCCTCAAGCTTATCCTCGTAGCTGCCCTTATCGCCGGAGAAGCGATAGAGGATGGTGACCATCTGCTCGCGCGTCACGAACGCATCCGGCTCAAAGGTCGTCTCGGTCGTGCCGTTGATGATGCCGTTCTGCTCTGCCCAGACAGCCGCCTTGAAGTAGTAGCTGTTCTCCTTGACGTCGGTGAACTTGGAGGTGGTCGCCTCGACGGTCGGCTCACCGGCCAGACGGTAGACCATCGTGACCAGGTGCGCACGGGTCAGATTCTCGTTCGGCTCGAATTCGGTCGGGCTGACGCCGTTGACCACGCCGCGAGCAGTCAGCTCCACGACATAATCGTAGAACCAATCCTTCTCCGTGACGTCATGGAACTGGCTCTTGCCTGCCAGATTCGTGCGGAGCTTTGCGATCTCCTCGTCGGTCAGGCCGAGACCCTTGATATAGGTTTCCGCGAGCTTCGCAAGATCCGCGCCCTCGAGCGTCTCGACGCCGAAGATCGTCTTGAGATTCTTGACGATGTTGTTGGAAATGGTCGCGTACTGGGTCGTGCCGACCTTGACACCGTAGTAGTTCATGTAGGTCACGGCGTAATCCGTCTTGACCTCGTCGAGCGACGCACCCATCAGGCACTCGAGCAGCGCGGAGGTGAAGCCCGCGCGATCCTGACCCTCGTTGCAGTGCACGAGGTACGGGCCGTCGTGCGTTGCGAAGTAGCGCAGACCCTCTGCCAGACCGGTGCGGTTCGTCTCGCTCAGGAAGTCGACGCCGATGCCGAGGAAGGCCACGTTCTGCTTGGAGTAGTAGGTGTCGGCGTAGCCCGCATAGGCCTCCGCCTTAGCCTGATTATCCGCCAGGTTCATGATGGTCTTCACGCCGTGCGCCTTTGCCGCAGCGTCGGCATAGGTGTTTCTGCCGATGTCGGGGTTGATCGGGCTGGAGGAGCGATAGAGCACACCGTAGCCCATGCCGGTCGTGCCGACCATGCGGAAGTTTGCAAACTGCTCGTCGGTCAGATCCTTGTAGTCCTCGCGGTTGTTCGTGCGGACAAGGTCATAGACCTCGTACTGATCCTTATAGCCGCCCTTCTGCGCCAGCGTGATGGTGATCTCCACCGGGAAGGTCACGCCCTCGTTTGCGTTCCAGACATAGGACTTGTCGGGGTTGGTCGTCTTGGTCGCAAGGCCGTAGCTTGCGGCGAAGCTTCCGTTGAAGATCTCCAGCTCGACGGGCTTGGAGGCATCCTTCCACGCGACGAGACCGGCTTCTCTTGCGCCGACATAACGGTATTCCGGAATGACGGGCAGGGTCAGCTTCTGGTCGAGGAATTCAACAGTCACATAGTCGGCATATTCGAAGCCCGCTGCGAGCAGCTCGCCGGAGGTGATGCTCAGGCGAACGTCGCCGTACTTGTCGATCTCGGTCGTCGACGGAGCGACGGTCTTGATCCGGAGCGCTGCGCTCTTGCTCAGGTTCTCGCGGAGCTTGGCGACCTCCTCGTCGGTCAGGCCGATCTCCTTCATGTAGGCCTCGGCCTCCTTGGCAAGGTCGGCCTTTGCGGCATCGGCCATGTCGAAGATCAGGCAGAGGTTCTTCAGGATCGCGTTGCGCAGATAGGCCTCCTGCGCCTCGGTCAGCGCGACCTGCTTGCCATCGACCACATTATAATAGTTGCGGAACGTGGTGAGGTAGTCGTTTGCGACCTCGTCAGCAGAGGCGCCCATCAGGCATTCCAGAATGGCCGCGGTCAGGCCGGCGCGATCCTTGCCCTCGGTGCAGTGGACAAGGTACGGGCCTTCCTTCGTGGTCATGTAGCGGAAGCCCTCGGCCAGACCGTTCTTGAACTCATCAGTCGTGAAGGCGACCGGCAGGTTCAGGAAGACAACATTCTGCTTGGCATAGTAGCTGTCGTCATAGCCTGCGTAGCCCTTGGCCTCCGTCACGGAATCGGCGAGGTTGATGAAGGTCTTGATGCCCGCTGCCGAGGCAGCCTTGTCGGCGTAGGTGTTTCTGCCCAGCTCGGGGTTGATCGGGCTGGAGGAGCGGTAGAGGATGCCCGCGCCCATGCCGGTGGTAGCGATGTTGCGGAAGTTTGCGAACTGCTCGTCAGTCAGCTCGGGGTAATCCTCGCGGTTGTTCGTGCGGTTGAGCTGGCGGACGGAAAGCTCGTCGGCATAGCCGCCGGCTTCCTTCATCGTCACGGTGGCGACGATCGGGAAGGTCACGCCGTCCTTGACGCGGTACTTCGGGGCGCCCTCAACGGTGCCTGCATCGGGGTTCGGCTCGATGATGCCCGCCTCAACGCCGAGCTGGCCGTAGTTGATGGCCATGGTCACAACCTTCTTGCCCGTTGCGGCGCGAATGAGGAGCTGATGCGTGTCAACGTCGTCATAGTTCGAGCAGACCGGGAAATCGTAGCTCTTTCCGTTGAAGGAGACGGTGACGATGTCGCCGTAGTTAAAGAGCTTCAGGAATTCCTCGGTGGAGACGTTCAGGTCAAGGTGGCCGTACTTGAACATGTTCCCGCTGTCCGGAACCAGCTCATAGGTAATGGCGTCCTCTTCCTTGACGCAGCGCTCGTTCAGGTCGAGCGGCAGCACGCCGCCGTTCTCCTTGCCGATCCGGCGCAGCGCCTCGATCGCGCTGAGATTGTCGATCGGCGCCTCGTTGACGTCCTGCACGGGCGTCTTCTTCTCAAAGGCGGAGCCGGGCAGCGTTGCGCAGTATTCGTTGATCACGATGCGATAGGTCTTGGTGTTGTCGTGGATGTCCACAACGGTGCCGTCGTCAAGTACAATGGAGGTGACGGTTCTCACCGGACGGCCGTCCGCGCCCGGGGCGGTCTTATACTTGACAAACATGCCGGAGAACTGGTCGCCGTAGTTGGGGTTCTTGAATGCATTTTCAACCGTTTTGGCAAGCTCTGCGCCGGTTGCGTCGAAGGTCAGCAGGCGGTTGCCGAACGGCGAGATGGTGTAAATGTCGCCGACGGTGATGTTGCGGGTGGTCGCGCCCTCCTCCATCATCAGGTCGCAGCGGATGCCGCCGCTGTTCGCGAAGGCGACGACGGTGTTCATGTCCTTCGTGGCCTCGAGCATCAGGCCCGTAAGCCAGTTGCCCGCGATGGTGTTCGTGCTCTTGCCGATCTTTGCGCGGCGCGTGATGCTGCGGTCGACCGTGCCGAGCACCTCTTCCATCTGATCCTTGACGGTGTCCCATGCCGCATGGCTGATGGCAAGCACGTCCGGATCGAGGTTGGCCTTGTTTTCGTCGTTGTCGTAAAGGGCATCCTTCTTGTCGGTGATGGAGATATAGCTGGGAGCCAGCACCTCGGCCTCGCCGGTGACGGTGTTGTACTGGAGCTTGGCGTTGGCATAGCCCTTGGCCTGGCAGTTGCCCTGGATGTAGGCGATGCCGTTATCGGCGACGCCAAAGCTCGCGGTGTGAGAGTGGCCGCCCAAAACGAGATCGACCTTGTCGGGGTCAAGCGCTCTGGCAAGATGCGCCGGGCTATCGTGCGCAAGCACCATCACGACGTCGGGCTTCTCCGCGGCGATCACGCTGTCGATCTTCGCGTTGAGCTTATCGAGGTCGGGATCGATGTCATACGGGGCGATCTTCGCGGCCATGATGTCCATGGAATAGTCGGGGATGTAGCCGATCACCGCGATGGACACGCCGTCCTTATCGAGGATCACATAATCCTTCACGATGGAGGCGTGCGTCGTCGTTCCGGCGTCAAAGAGGTTATAGGCCAGAACGGGAATGCTGCTGTCGCCGGTGAAGCTGCCGACCTCATAGGCGGGCATGGTGCCCTCGGCGTCCGTGGCGTACTTGGTGACGTCCCAGTCGAACTCGTGGTTGCCGAGCGCGACGGCGTCATAGCCCATGTTGTCATAGGCCGCGCGCAGAGCGTTGCCGTAGATCAGGTTGGAAACGGGCGTGCCCTGATAAATATCGCCGCCGTCAAAGAGCAGCACGCCGTTGTTCGCGGCATTGGCTCTGGCGTCCTTGACGATCTTCGCGATGCGCGCAAGGCGATACTGGAACGTCTCCGGTTTGCCGCTGGAGGTGTCCGTCAGATAGCCGTGCACGTCCGTGGTCTCAAAGATCTCGAAGGTCTTGTAGCCCGTGGCGAGCGACCACGTGGAGGTGACGGTCGGGGTGATGGTGCCCTCTTTGCGGATGTAGTCGGTCAGAAGGTTTCTGGCCTGACCCTTGTCCTCGCCCTGGATCATGTCGAACTGCGTCGAGTAGATCACGCGTGCGGGATCGTTTGCAACAAAATTGCAGCCGTGGGAATTGAGCCAGTCGACATATTTGCCGCCGCCGTTATAGCGATAGTTGTTCACGACCACGGTGAAGGTCCGGTTGGCTGCGATGGGCTTGCCCTCGTAGGTCATGGAGACGATGCGGCTGCCCGCAGGCTTCGTGTAGTCGATCACATAGGAGAAGCCGTCGCCGTAAATGACGTCATAATAGGTCAGATCGCCGGAGCTGACATAGGGCTTGCCGGTGGCGTCCGTCTTGATCTTCGTCGCGGCAAACTCGAGCCACTGATGGATCTCCTCGCCCTTCATGGTGATCTGATAGAACCAGTTTTCAAAGCGATAGAGCTTGAACATATCGCCGAGGTAAATATCACCCTTGTCGATGATGTTCGGGTTGTCGCCGGAGGTCAGCGGCGCGGAGATGGAGAGCTGTGCCGGCGTGTCGTCCTTCGGATTGTCGGGCGTGTTCTCGCCGGTGTTGTCGTAGGCGCCCCAGAGCTGGACGGTGTTGACCAGATCCATGAACGCAGACGGCTTCGTGCCGAGGTCGGCGGCGGAGAAGGCCTCGCTTGCCGTGCCGATCTTCTCGAGCATGTACTCCTTCCATGTCGCGTCCTCATAGGGCTGGAGAACCTTGACGAGGTCTTCGTCGAGCTTGTAGTTCTCCATATCCACCAACGAGGTGTCAATGTCGGCCTTGCCGGTGGTCTTGTCGTAGGAGACCTTCACCTGCGCGATGGCGCGCGCCTTGGTGAAGGGCTGGAGCACATGGACGTCCTCGCCCTTGGCGTTTTTGATCGTCCAATCCTTGTTGTTATGCTCATGGCCGGAGAATGCGAAGGCGATGGAGTCCGTCTCCTGAACGAGCTGCTCGATGAAGTCGGACTTCTCATCGGAATTCACGCCGCTGTGGGCAACAACGACGATCATGTCGGCCTTTTCCTTCATTTCCGGCTCATAGTGCTTATAGGTGTCGATGATGTTGGCAAAATAGATGCCCTCCCAGTTCGCGGGAATGTCCCACGTGGGAATGTTGGGGTTGCCGAAGCCGATGACGGCAACCTTCACGCCGTCGAAGTCCTTGATGACGTAAGGCTCATAGTTCTTCCACGTCTTCCAGTCCTTGCTCTCGTCGCTGTTGGTGGCGGCGTCGAGATAGTTGGCCATGCAGACGCTGAGCTGCTTTTCCGTCTCGGTGGCAGGAGAGGTCGCATAGTCGAGCTGACGGTTGAGAATGGTCAGGCCGTAGTTGAACTCGTGGTTGCCGACGACCCACATATCGTAACCGATGGTGCGGAACGCCTTAACGGCCGGAGGATCTGCCTCGGGCTTGTTGAACGCATAATAATACGTCAGCGGAGCGCCCTGGATCGTGTCGCCCATGTCGGCAACATACAGATTGTCGCCGTACTGCTGCTTCATTTCCTTGATGTACGAAGCGACGCGGGTCAGGCCACGTTTATAGGTTCCGCTCTGTGAAGCGTCGACCGTATAATCCGTAGCAAAGATCTGGCCGTGCAAATCGGACGTCACAAGGAACGCAAAGTCAGATTTGTTCTCCTCTGCAAAGACCGTCGGAAGCAGCGACAGGATCATGCAGAGCACCAGCAGTGCCGAAAGAACGCGGGATAGCTTTTTCATAAACGACTCTCCTTTTACTGAAAAGTGAAAGACCGCCTGACGCAGTCTCCCCGAACATGATATGGGCGGTCTCCTGCCGTCCACAGCGTCAGTATAGCATCTTTTACAATCTTTGTCCAGAAGCTTTCTTAAAATTGTATTAATCAACAAAATATCACGCTGTTTCTCGGCAATTTGTCCAAGACCGCCTTCCCTGCGCTCCCCTTTCTCGACCGGTTCCGCGTCCGTTCGACTTGACGCGCTATCCGCTCTGTGATACAATGAAGCTGCGAAGGCTCCCGGTCGGATCGAGCCGTCCCGTCGGAGCCTTCGCGCAGGATACTATATATAATAAATAAAAGGACGGATCCCAATGAAACGATCTACGCGGCTCGTCTCTGCGTGCTCGCGCTGCTGACGGCTCTGCTCCCCGTGATGGGCGCGCAGGCCGCCGAGCTTTACACCCTCCCGGTCTTCGAGACCTCGGACGTCCACGGTTTTTTGGTTGAGACCACCACGTCCGGCGGCGATCCGGTCTCGCTGTACCGCATGGCCTATATCGCCGACAAGGTCGACGACGCCCGCACCGGGGACAGCACCCGCACGGTGCTGCTCGACGGCGGCGATATTTATCAGGGCAACGCGATCTCCAACCTGCAAAACGGCGAGCCGTTGGTCGCAGCATACGACGTGATGGGCTACGACGCCGTGGCGCTCGGCAACCACGAATTCGACTGGGGCATCACGACCACGACCGACTCCGACGGCACCATGACGCGCTACACCCTCGACGGCGTGGAGCACGACAGCACGGTTCCCGTTCTCGCCTCCAACATTTACTACGCCGGCACGTCCGACCGCGTAAATTTCACGCAGGATTATGTCATTTTGAACAAGACCGCCGTCTCCCCCTCCGGGAAGACCCGCGACGTGCGCGTGGCGGTGATCGGCTACGCCGACACCTATAGCTCGTCGATCATGGCCTCTCAAATCGCGCCCTATACCATTCAATCCGACATCTACCGCGTGGAATCGCTCGCTAAGCGCCTCAAATCCACCGAGCAGGCCGACGCCGTCATTCTGCTTGCGCACATGGACGCCTCGTCCTTGGCCGCGCAGGTCTCCGGCAGCTCGTCGATCGATCTGGTCTGCGGCGGCCACTCCCACACCGGTCAGGACGGCTCCTACGGCAGCGTTTCCTATATCCAGTCGGCAGCGAAGGCGACCGGCTATGCCTATGCCGAGCTGTGCTTTGACGGCAGCGGCGTGGAGGTGCGCAATTCTGAGATCAAAAGCCTTCAGGATGCCGACAGCCGCATGACCGACACGCCCGCCAATGCTGCGGAGCTTTCGCCCTCCGTGCTCGAGCTGAGCCGGTATTATCTGTCAAAGGTGCAAGATGAGCTGTCGAAGCGTCTCGGTTATGTGACCGTCAGCATCAGCACCGCTCAGATCGGCAACAATCCCTTCTCCAGCACGGGCGGCAACTGGATGACCGACATGGCCAACCGCGCCACCGGCTCGAAGGTCTCCTTCACCAACAAGGGCGGCATCCGGACGGAGCTTCTGCTTGACGGCAGCCGCCGCTACATCACCAAGGGCGACGTCTATACCATCGCGCCGTTCTGCAACCGGCTCTTTGTCTATGACCTGACCTATTCCGAGCTGCTCAACGTTCTGAGCTGGGGCATCGGCTCCGGCCGAGGCCTCGGTCTGCGCATGAGCGGCATCGACTGCTATTATTCCGGCTCGACCGTCACAGCACTTGTTGAGGACGGTGTATGCATCTATCAAAACGGTAAATTCGTCTCCGGCTATGCCGACAAGCACCTTCGCGTCTCCGTGAACGAATACATCGCCACCGCCTCGAACACACCGTTTGCGTCGTGGAGCCAAAAATGTGTGGACAGCACGCAGGTCGACAACGAGAGCTTCCTGCGCGTGCTCGAGCAGGAGGGCAAGGAAAACGACGGTCTGCTCTTTGTCGACCCGAACGCGCACTATATCAACGGCAGCTACCGTGCCCCGGCCTATCTCATCACGACCAGCTTCGAGGGCAGCGGCTACATCACGCCCACGCGTCGCGCGGAGAAGGGCTCGCGCGTGGCCATTGCCATCCAACCGGACGACGGCTGGGAGCTGTCCCGTCTGGTGGTCGACGGGGACGACATTGAGCCCGCCGAGTATTACGTGATCCCGAATGTACACGCCGACTGCACCGTCCACGCCGTTTTCACCAAGGTAGGCGGCACTGACCCGGTCGACCCTCCCACACCTGTTGATCCTCCCGCGCCGGTCGATCCTCCCGCGCCCGTTGATCCTCCAGCGCCGTCAGACCCCTGTCTGGAATTCACCGACGTCGACCGCTCCGCATGGTATCACGAGTCGATCGACTACGTGCTCTCCCGCTCGCTCTTCAACGGCTGCGGCCAAGGCTGCTTTGAGCCGGAGAGCACCATGACCCGCGCTATGCTCGTCACCGTGCTCTGGCGCGCAGACGGCCGAAAGGAGATGCCGGAGCAACTGCACTTCATCGACGTCTCGGAGCGCAGCTACTATAGCGCCGCAGTTCGCTGGGCATGGGCTTGCGGCATCGTCGACGGCGTCGGAAACGACCGCTTCGATCCGGATGCACCCGTCACCCGCGAGCAGATCGCCGTCATTTTGCTGCGCTACGCGCGCTATCTCGACCGCTCCGTCGACGTCTCCCCCATCCCGGACGGCTTTGCCGACGCCGACCGCGTCAGCTCTTATGCCCGCGAGGGAGTCGGCTGGGCGATCGAGTCCGGTCTTTTGCGCGGCAGCAAGGCATCCGACGGGACGCTCTGGCTGGAGCCGTCGCACTCCGCCACGCGTGCGCAGGTCGCCGCGCTCCTGATGCGCATGAATCAGATGTTGCAAAAATCCTGATCGGTGCTATAATATTGCTGTAAAATTCGGAGGCTGCGGCCGCTTCGCCGCCCTTCGGGAGAGACGAGGGTGAGCCGTATGGAGATCGGGCGCTATTTCTGCAACGACCCGGCCGCGCCGCGGCCGAACAGCCCGACCCGCATCGGGACAAACGTGCTGCTCGAGGCCGAGGGGCGCCTGCTGCTTGAAAAGCGGTGGGACTGTGGCCGGTGGGGTCTGATCGGCGGCCGCCTGCGGCACGGCGAGCGCGAGACGCAGGGCATCGCGCGGGAGCTGCGCGAGGAGACGGGGCTGTTTCTTCCAGAGGCCGCCTTTACCCACGTTCTGACCACGCAGGACGAGCGCATCGCAGCTTACCGCGACGGCACGGTCTGGCGCATGGTCATCGTCCTGTTTCGCGCAAGGCTCGAGCGTCTGCCCGAGCTCAAGCCCAGCGCCGAGTCCCTGCAATTACGTTTCTTTGCGCCGGAGGAGCTCTCGGCGCTTCAAACAGTCATCACCCACCGCGACCTGATCCTCCGGTGGGCTGAGGAAAACGGAGGAATGCCACTATGAAAATTCTTGTTGCCGGAGGCATGGGCTTCATCGGAAGCCACACCTGTGTGGAGCTGATCCAAGCGGGCTATGAGCCCGTGATCGTGGACAATCTGGTCAATTCCAACGCCGAGGTGCTCGACCGCATCGAGCATATCACCGGGGTGCGTCCGGCCTTTTTTGAGCAGGACGTCGGCGACCGCGCCGCCCTGCGCGCCGTGTTTCAGGCGCACGAGATCAGCGCCGTGATCCATTTTGCCGGGCTGAAGGCCGTCGGCGAGAGCGTGAGCCAGCCGCTGCGCTATTATCGCAATAACCTTGACGCCCTGCTGACGCTGCTGGAGGTCATGGAGGAATTCGGCTGCAAGCGTCTGATCTTCTCGTCCTCCGCAACGGTCTACGGCCCTGAAAATCCGGTTCCCTATGTCGAGACGATGCCTGCGCATCTTTGCACCAATCCCTATGGCTGGACGAAGGTCATGAGCGAGCAGATCCTCCGCGACTATGCCGCCGCAAAGCCGGATTTTTCGGCCGTGCTGCTGCGTTATTTCAACCCCATCGGCGCGCACGAGTCCGGTCTGCTGGGCGACGACCCATCCGGGATCCCGAACAACCTGATGCCGTATCTTGTCCGCGTCGCGGCCGGCCAGCTTCGGATGCTGACGGTGTTCGGCGACGACTATGACACGCCCGACGGCACCTGCCTGCGCGACTATCTGCACGTCGTCGACCTTGCCAAGGGGCATCTTTGCGCGATCGAATATGCGCAGGAGCACACCGGCGCGGAGGCCATCAACCTCGGCACCGGAAACGGCACGAGCGTGCTCGAGCTGATCGGCACCTTCGAGCAGGCCACCGGCGTTCCCGTCCCCTATCAGATCGGCGCGCGCCGCGCCGGGGATCTCGCGCGCTGCTGGGCGGACGCCTCGAAGGCCGAGCGCCTTTTGGGCTGGAAAACCGAAAAGACGCTCGAGCAGATGTGCCGCGACAGTTGGAACTTCGTGCAGACCTCTGCAAGCTGACCGTCCCCGCAGCCCCGCCCTCTGGGCGGTCGAAACGGACATCACGAACGGCACGTCCGACACGACCTTCAGCCCCGACGACACCTGCACCCGCGCGCAGGTCGTGACCTTCCTGTACCGAGACATCGCAAAATAAAGCAGCCGGGGGCTGCGGCAGGCAAACTGCCGCAGCCCCCGGCTTATACTAGGGAAGCTCTGATTCAATCGCAAGAGCGGTCAGCGAGGGATTTTGTCTCCAAATTGAGGTTTGGAAATTGCAGGAATCCTTTTCGTATTTCAAGATTTTCAAACCGATCAGTTGGGGCAAAAGGCCCGCTGAGCGCCGCAGCCGATTGATTCAGAGGTTCCTTAGCAAAACGATCATATCAGCTTCATAACATGATTTCCCGGTCTAAAAACCAAGCTCACCCCCACTGCCGGTCGATTTCCAAGATCGTGTACCCATCCCATTCCGCGCAAGCCGTGCTCCATTCTTCGTCCGTATAGTAGTGAAATACCGGCCGAACGCCCTCCGCGACCCTTTGGGGCGTAGGCGCCTCAATCACGACCACGCCTTCCCGAAGGATTAATTCATAACACTTCATATAGCGGGTCGAACCAGAAACCGGCAGATAATCTTCACTGCTCCATGTGGTCAAAACGTCCACACCCGTACTTTCCAAATATCTCTGGCTTGCTTTGATTTCCTTTATCGGCCAAAATCTCTGGATTAACAGGGACGCCGTAATTTTTTGTGTACCATCCATGAAGAAAAAGAGTCGAAAGCTCGAACCACAGAACAGGACATATTCTTCCCCGTCCGAGACGCTCCGATGGCACTGCGCCCGCAGCGAAAACGCGCTGCACACGTCCCGTAAATAGACCGCTCCATCACACACCCGGACTTGATACCATGCATCCGCCGCTGCCAAGGTTTCATTGGGATAATATTTCGT